>NZ_JBXAWS010000003.1:0-327366 GCF_057292075.1 Stenotrophomonas sp. 1L-E-5-B-C3 | reverse complement strand
CATCAAACTGAAACTGAAAGGTCTCAGCCCGATAAAGTACCGGGAGCAGGCCCAATCGGCCGCCTGACCCCGTCCAAGTCTCGGGGGTCACTTCACCATGGGGGCTTGGCCGCGGCATCCATGCCGCGGACACTCCCGCAACCGGACCCACCCCGCCTTCGACAGTTTCCCGCGATCTGCCCACATTTCTGTAGAGCCGAGCCATGCTCGGCTGCTGTTCGATCAATTCTCGAAACATTCGATTTCCATGGAGATTCATTCACGCATGGCGTGGATCTACTGTGTCGACCAAGGTCGACACCTACCAACAGCCGCCGGAACCTGTCGAAGGCAGGGCACTGTGGGTTTGCGGGGTGTGAGCCGCATGGATGCGGCGACCAAGCCCCCATGGACGGGTTCACGGCGGCCCCGCAAACCCACAGTGCCCTGCCATCCCCCAGGAAGCCGCTCTGGCATTTGACGTTGCCCTTGCTGTTGCCTCTGCAGGTGCAGGGCTGCAAGCCCTGCCGATACCCTCACTCCGCCGGGCAGTAGGCCTTGATGGCGGCTTCAGCCAATCCCTTCTGCGCGCTGCGCTGCTCCTGGGTCAACGCGGTATCGGCCTTGCCGTCGCCGTTGGTGTCCTGCATGACGGTGCCGGTGCTGTCCAGCAGGGCCAGGTTGGCGCGGGCGGTGCTGCACTGCTCGGGCACCGGCGCGGCGGGGGGCTCGGCGCTGGCCGCTGCCTGCGGGCTGCGGGCCTGCTCGCGGGTCTCGAACTTCTTGCCCGCCGGCGGGGTCTCCGAATACTGGGTCACGCCATTGGCGTCCTTCCATTTATAGACCGGGCCGGCCACGGCGTTGGCACTGGCCAACAGCAGCAGGCATCCAAGGCAGGACAGGGCACGCATGGCAAACTCCACGGAATGGGCGTAGAACGCCGATTGCAGCATTGCCGCCGACCACTGGCAAGTCGATTAAACTGGATTCCATGGACCCGATCACACCGCCGCCGCGCTCGCGCACGATTTACCTGCTGCCCAACCTGTTCACCACCGCCGGCCTGTTCGCTGGCTTCTACGCGATCATCGCCGCGGCCAACGGGGATTTCGTCAACGCCAGCATCGCCGTGTTCGTCGCGGCGGTGATGGATGGCCTGGACGGGCGCGTGGCGCGCCTGACTGGCACCAGCAGCGAGTTCGGCGTGCAGTACGACTCGCTGGCCGACCTGGTCAGCTTCGGCATGGCCCCGGCGCTGGTGATGTACCACTGGTCGCTGTCGTGGCTGAAGTTCGATGACCCGCTGCTGGGGCGCGTCGGCTGGGCCGTGGCCTTCCTGTATGCCGCCTGCGCGGCACTGCGCCTGGCCCGTTTCAATACCCAGGTGGCGGTGGTCGACAAGCGCTGGTTCGTCGGCCTGGCCAGCCCGGCTGCGGCCGGCCTGATGATGTCCTTCGTCTGGGCCTTCGCCGATGGCAACCTGGGCTGGGACGGCAACCAGCTGCGCTACGTGGCGCTGGCGGTGACGATTGTCTCCGCACTGCTGATGGTCAGCCGCATCCGCTTCTGGAGCTTCAAGGGCGGTGCCGCCAAGGGCGGCCGTTCGGACCGGGTGCCATTCCTGGTGCTGGCACTGGTGCCGGTCGCCATCGCCATCGCGGTGATCGATCTGCCGCGCGTGCTGTTTGCGGTCGGCATCCTGTACGCGCTGTCCGGCCCGGTGATGTGGGCGGTGCAGCGCCTGCGCAAGAAGCCCGAGGCCGCGTGAGCCAGGACCTGCCCGTGCTGTGGTCATCGGCCCAGCAGGCCTGGCTGCAGGCCATGGGCTACACCGTCTATCATGACGGCCAACTGGCCGCCGAACTGGACGCCGCGCTGCAGTTGAGCGTGGCCGAAGCCGAGGCCGCACAGCCGGCGGAACCGGCGCGGGCGAGCAGCCCAATCGCGCGCGAGCACCCCGCCGAAGCCGTCCCCGCGCCCCGTGCGGAACGCCCGGCTCCGCCGCGCCGCGAGACGCCGGTCAGCGCACCGGATACGGCGCCTGCACCGGCCCGGCCGCTGCCCAGCGGCAATGCGCGGCAGCCGGTCGTGCGCCTGCCGGATCGCCTGCAGATCGCGTTGTTGCGCGCCTCCGGCTGCAATCCCAACGACCCGGCCACACAGACCCTGATGGAGAGTTGGCCGCTGGACCAGCTGCGTCACGATCCGGCCGCCAAACGCGCGCTGTGGCCGCAGCTGCGCGCCCTGCGCAAGCGGGGCATGCCGTGAGTGCGGTCCGGCAGCCCGGTCCGGTCAGCCTGCGCGCGCTGCGCGAGAGCGACCTCACGGTGGTGATGGCGATCGAGGTGCGCGGTTATCCGTTTCCGTGGACCCGCGGCATCTTCGTGGATTGCCTGCGTGCCGGTTACCCCGGCCTGGCCATGGAGCGTGACGGCGAGCTGATCGGCTACGGCATGCTCAGCATCGCCGCCGACGAGGCACATGTCCTCAACATCTGCATCGATCCGTTGACGCAGTCGCGTGGCCTGGGGCGCCAGTTGCTGCGCGCGCTGGTGCAACTGGCCGGCGACCGTGGCGCGCAGCGTGTGTTCCTGGAAGTGCGGCCTTCGAATACACCGGCACTGGCGCTGTATCACAGCGAAGGCTTCAACGAGATCGGCCGTCGCCCGCGCTACTACCCGGCGGCACAGGGCCGCGAGGACGCGGTGGTGATGGCGATCGAACTGGTCCACGGCGACCTGCAGGCGATGCCGCCGCTGTAACGAAGAAGGGTTGCCGGCCAGCGGCCGGCACTACCGGTAGCTGCCAACCTTGGTTGGCACGTCTTGCTCACGCCAACCGCAACGCCAACACGCCGCCCACGATCAACGCCGCCGCCAGCCAGCGCGCGCGCGGAATCCGTTCGCGCAGCAGGAACACCGAGATCAGCAACGCGAACAGGATCGACGATTCGCGCAACGCGGAGACCATCGCCACCGGTGCCTGGGTCATTGCCCATAGCGCCATCGCGTAAGAGGCGGTGGTGCCGGCGCCGCCGGCCAGCCCCAGCGGCCAATGCTGCCGCGCATAGTCCAGCACCGCGCCGCCGCGGGTGTACAACGCCCACAGTGGTAGCGGAATGCCTGACAGCAGGAACAGCCACAGCGTGTAGCTGAGTGCGCTGCCGGACTGGCGCGCGCCCTGCGCATCGACCAGGGTGTAGGTGGCGATCATCGCCGCGGTCAGCAGCGGCAGGCGCAGCTGGCCGCCACGCGCACCCAGTGCCATGCACAGGATACCGGTGCTGACCAGCACCACGCCCAGCCACGCTGCAGGCGGCAGCTGCTCGCCCAGCAGTGTGCCCGCCAACGCGACCAGGATCGGCGCGCTGCCACGCATCAGCGGGTAGGCCAGGCTCATGTCGACCTGCTGGTAACAACGTGCGACCAGCCCGTAATAGGTCACCTGCAGCAGCACCGAAGCGGCCAGCCATGGCCAGCTGTGCGCGGCGGGGAAGGGCAGGAAGGGCAGGGCAGCGGCGGACAGCAACGCGGCGCTGCCGGTGACCAGCACGGTGCCGAGGAACTTGTCCGGCCCGCGCTTGACGATCGCGTTCCAGCTGGCGTGCAGGGCTGCAGCGGCGAGAACCAGCAGGAAGATGGAAAGCGGCATCCAGCGATGATGCCATGCGCGCGAAATGTAGAGTCGAGCGGGGCTCGACTCTACAAAAGGAAACGCCAGGCAGTACCCGGCGCTTCCCGGCGCTTACAGCTTCGCGCGCTGCTCGCGCAGGCCGGCCAGCTGGGTGTTCCAGTCGACCAGGCGCACGCGTTCCTGCTCGACCACGGCCGGCGGCACCTTGTCGGTGAACTTGGCCAGCTTGGTCTCGCTCTTTTCCTTTTCGGCTTCGACGCGGGCGATTTCCTTGTCCAGGCGCACGCGCTCGGCATCGAGATCGACCAGGCCTTCCAGCGGCACCAGCAGCTTCAGCTCACCGACGATCGCGGCGGCGGCCGGCGGTGCGCTTTCGCCTTCGGCCAGCCACTGGATGCTGTCCAGCTTGAGCAGGAACGACAGCGAGGCGCTGAAGCGTTCGATGCGCACGCGGTCCTGCTCCAGGCCGGCCTGCAGGCGCAGCGGCACCTGCTTGGACGGGGCGACGTTCAGTTCGCTGCGCACGCGACGCACCGCACTGATCACCGCCTTCAGCCATTCCACGTCGGCCTCGGCCTGGGCGAAATCGCCTTCGAACTCGGCGGCGGTCGGGTACGGGCGCAGCGACAGCGTGGTTTCGGCCAGGCCCAGTCGCGGGGCCAGCTGCTGCCACAGCTGTTCGGTGATGAACGGCGTGAGCGGGTGCAGCAGGCGCAGCAGCGCTTCCAGCACGTACAGCAGGGTGTGGCGGGTGCTTTCGGCGTCGGCGGCATCGGCACCGTTCAGCGCCGGCTTGCTCAGTTCCAGGAACCAGTCGCAGAACTCGTTCCAGGCAAACTCGTACAGGCACTGCGCCAGCAGGTCGAAGCGGTAGTTGGCGTAATGGCCCTGGGCCTCGCTGGACACGGCCGCAAGGCGCGAAAGGATCCAGCGCTCGGCATCGGTACGCGGGGTCCGCATGCCGGTGAACGCTGCACCCTCGGTGTTCATCAGGGTGAAGCGGCTGGCGTTCCACAGTTTGTTGCAGAAGTTCTTGTAGCCCTCGGCGCGGTTCATGTCGAACTTGATGTCGCGGCCGTGGGTAGCCAGCGCGGCGATGGTGAAGCGCAGCGCATCGGCACCGTGGGCGGCGATGCCGTCCGGGAATTCCTTGCGGGTGGCCTTCTCGATCTTCTCCACCATCTTCGGCTGCATCAGGCCGCCGGTGCGCTTGGCAACCAGGTCGTCGATGCTGATGCCGTCGATGATGTCCAGCGGGTCGAGCACGTTGCCCTTGCTCTTGGACATCTTCTGGCCCTGGCCGTCGCGGATCAGGCCGGTGAAGTAGACGTCCTTGAACGGGATCTTCCCGACCAGGTTGTCGGTGGCCATGATCATGCGCGCCACCCAGAAGAAGATGATGTCGAAGCCGGTGATCAGTACCGACGACGGCAGGTAGCGGTCGAAGCCGCGCTCGGCCATGGCCTGCTCGTTCGGCCAGCCCAGGGTGGAGAACGGCCACAGCTGCGAGGAGAACCAGGTCTCCAGCACGTCGCTTTCCTGGTTCAGCACCACGTCGCTGCCCAGGCTGTGCTTTGCGCGCACTTCCTCTTCGCTGCGACCGACGTAGCAGCTGCCGGTGGCTTCGTCGAACCACGCCGGAATGCGGTGGCCCCACCACAGCTGGCGGCTGATGCACCAGTCCTGGATGTTGTTCATCCAGTGGCGGTAGGTGTTGATCCAGTTCGGCGGCACGAAGGAAATGCTTCCGTCCTCGACCAGTTCCAGGCCACGCTTGGCCAGGTCGTCCATCTTCACGAACCACTGGTCGGTCAGGTACGGCTCGATCACCTGGCCGGTACGGTCGCCACGCGGCACCTGCAGCTTGTGCGCCTTGGTCTCGACCAGGATGCCCAGGTCTTCCAGCTCGGCCAGCACGGCCTTGCGCGCGGCGTAGCGGTCCAGGCCCTGGAAGCGCTCCGGCGCGTTCTCGTTCAGCGCTGCCACCGGAGTGAACAGGTTGATCATCGGCAGGCTGTGGCGCACGCCCACTTCGTAGTCGTTGAAATCGTGGGCCGGGGTGACCTTGACCACGCCAGTGCCGAAGGCGCGGTCCACGTAATCATCGGCGATCACCGGCACGCGGCGGCCGGTCAGCGGCAGCACCACGCTCTTGCCGATCAGGTGCGCATAGCGGGCGTCTTCCGGATGCACCATCACCGCGGTATCGCCCAGCAGGGTTTCCGGACGGGTAGTGGCCACCACCAGGTAGTCGCGGGTTTCGCGCAGGGTTTCCACGCCGTCGGCATCGCGCTCGACGTGCTCGTAGCTCAGGCCGTCATCCAGCGTGTAGGCGATCGACCACAGGAAGCCGTCTTCCTCGGCGCTCTCCACTTCCAGGTCGGAGATGGCGGTCTTCAGCACCGGATCCCAGTTGACCAGGCGCTGGCCGCGGTAGATCAGGCCCTGCTCGTACCAGCGCACGAAGGCTTCGTTCACCGCCGCCGAAGGCTGCGGATCCATGGTGAAGGTGCTGCGCGACCAGTCGGCCGAGGTACCGAGGCGGCGCATCTGGCGTTCGATGATGTCACCGGACTGCTGCTTCCACTCCCAGACCTTGCCGATGAAGCCCTCGCGGCCCAGCGAATCGCGGGTCTCGCCCTTGCCTTCCAGCGCCAGGTTGCGGCTGACCACCATTTCGGTGGCGATGCCGGCGTGGTCGGTACCCACCTGCCACAGCGTGTCGTAGCCGCGCATGCGGTGGTAGCGCACCAGTGCATCCATCAGGGTCTGCTGGAAGGCATGGCCCATGTGCAGGGTGCCGGTCACGTTCGGCGGCGGCAGCAGGATGGTGTACGGCTCGCCCGTGCCGGACGGCTTGAAGTGGCCGGCCTTCTCCCAGGCCTCGTAGAGGTCGGTCTCGAAGGACTTCGGGTCGTAGCTGGAGGCGAGTTGGGTCATGCGGGGCAACCGGTAATCAAGGCGGAAGGGAGATCAGCGCGGCCCGAGGGCGCGCCGGATCTTCTGGTCGGTGTGGTACTGGCTGACCGCGTAGGCGGCCCAGATCGCGGCGGGCAGCCAGCCGATCAGGGTGATCTGCAGGATCAGGCAGACGATGCCGGCAAACGGCCGGCCGATGGTGAAAAAGGACAGCCAGGGAAGAATCAGGGCGATCAGCAGGCGCATCAAGGGGTCCTCGCTGGACTTACATGTCGTGCTTGTTCAGGTCGTAACCGGCGGCCTTGTACTGGCGCCAGCGCTCGCGCAGCGGTTCGCGCGCTTCCGGGTCGGCCGGGACCACTTCCAGCACGCGCTCGCACTGTCCCAGCCAGGGTTCGTCGCGCAGGTTGATCACCAGCGGGCGGGCCGGCGCTTCAGTGCCGGGCACGGCGATCAGCACCAGGGCCTCTTCCTCGTCCATGTCTTCGCCGGCGATCTGGTGCGGGATGTAGGCATCGTTGTCGAACGCCCACAGCAGTTCGTCCAGCTCCTCGGCCTGGGCCTGGTCGCGGGCCAGCACCAGGGTGAACAACCCGGCGTCGTTGGCCTTGCGCGCCAGCTCGCAGACCAGGCGCAGCGGCTCGGTCAGGAAGCGGGGCTTGGCGATCAGGTAGAAGTCGGCGCGGGGCATGGCAGGATCCGGGTCAGGCAGGGGCCCGGCGCTGCCGGGCGAGGCCCTGGCCGGCGGGCGCCGGCCAGGGTCGGGTACGGCATCAGGCGCGGGCGGCCTGGTCCAGCAGCCACTGGCTCAGCAGGCCGACCGGGCGGCCGGTGGCCATGCCACGCTTGCCTTCATCGCTGGCCACACCGGCGATGTCCAGGTGGGCCCAGCGCTGGCCTTCGGCGAAGCGCGACAGGAAGCAGCCGGCGGTGATCGCACCGGCCCAGCGGCCGCCGATGTTGTAGACGTCGGCGAAGGTCGAATCCAGCATCGGCTGGTATTCGTCCCACAGCGGCAGGCGCCAGGCGCGGTCGAACACCTGCTCGCCGGCGGCCAGCAGCTCATTGGCCAGGTCGTCGTGCTTGCTCATCAGGCCGGCGGTCTGGTGGCCGAGGGCGACCATGCAGGCACCGGTCAGGGTGGCGACGTCGACCAGCGCGGCCGGCTCGAAGCGCTGCGCGTAGGTCAGGGCGTCGCACAGGATCAGGCGGCCTTCGGCGTCGGTGTTGCCCACTTCGATGGTCTTGCCCGACATCGAGGTGATCACGTCGGACGGACGATAGGCGTTGCCGTCGATGGCGTTTTCGACCGCCGGCACCACCACCACCAGGTTCAGCGGCAGCTTGGCCTTGACCGCAGCGACGAAGGTGCCGATGACGTTGGCGCCACCGCACATGTCGTACTTCATCTCTTCGATGCCGCCCTGGGTCTTCAGGTTGACGCCACCGGTATCGAAGGTGATGCCCTTGCCGACCAGCACGTACGGCTTGGCATCGCCGCCATTGTTCCACTTCAGCACGACCAGGCGCGGGCGGTTGGCCGAGCCACGGGCCACGGCGAGCAGCGAGCCCATGCCCAGCGCTTCCATCTGGTGCTCGTCGAGGATCTCGGCTTCGGCACCGTCGTGCTCGCCGGCGAACTTCACGCCGACCTCGGCCAGGTAGGCCGGGGTGCAGTAGTTCGGCGGCAGGTTGCCCAGCTCGCGGGCGAACTCGACACCGGCGGCGATGGCCTGGCCCTGGGCCAGGGCCTGCGCGTCGTCACCGGCGATGGCCAGCTGGGCCAGGCCGGCGTCGTCGGCCTTCTTCTTGCCCAGGGTAGCGGTGTAGCGGTAGGCGGCGTGATCGGCGGCGATCACCGCCTGGCGGATCGCCCAGGCCGCATCGCGGTCCTTCACTGCCACTTCGGACAGGGTGAACAGTGCGCTGCGGACAGCGCCGGCCTTCAGCGCGCGTACGGCATCGCCGACCGCCTTCAGGTACTGCGGCACGCCGAAACGGGTCGCTTCGCCCAGGCCGACCACCAGTACGCGCGGGGCGGTCACGCCCGGCAGGTCGTGCAGCAGGGTGGTCGTGCCGGTCTTGCCGGACAGGTCGCCACGCTGGGCCAGGGCGGCCAGGCGGCCACCGCTGGCGGCATCCAGTGCCTGCGCGGCCGCAGTCAGGGTATGGTCGGCATAGGCGCCGACGACCAGGCAATCAACGGCGGCCGAAGCCGCGGCGAGGTGGTTCAGGGTGAATTCGAGAGCCATTGAGCAGATTCCATTGGCAAGTCCGTACAATCGCGGACCGTTTACGCCCAGACAGTAGACTGGGCGGCACCGCGAACGAACCCCAGAGTTTAAACCACCGCCCCATGTTGAAGCTCGACCGATACCTGCTGGGCGATTTCGTCCAGAGTTTCCTGGCTACCCTGATCGTCCTGCTGGTGGTCAGCGTGGGCGGCGTGCTGGTGGACATCCTCGGCAACATCGCCGATGGGCGCCTGCCGGCCAAGCTGCTGTTCTCTCAACTGGGCCTGCAGTTCATCGCCTACCTGCCGCTGATCCTGCCGCTGGCGCTGATGCTGGGCCTGCTGCTGGCGGTCGCCCGCCTGTACCGGGACTCGGAAATGGCGGTGATCACCGCCATTGGCGTGGGCCCCAAGCGCCTGCTGCGACCGCTGCTGATGCTGGTGCTGCCGGTCGTGGCCCTGGTGGGGGCCTGCTCGCTGTGGCTGGGGCCCTGGGCCGGGCGGGTGGCCGAGCAGATGATCATCGAGGCCAACCGCAGCGTGCTGATGGCCGGACTGGAGCCGGGCCGGTTCACCCCGCTGCCCAATGGCGGCGTGGTCTACCTGTCCTCGATCTCGCCCGATGGCACCCGGCTGGGCAGGGTGTTCCTGCAGCGGCAGAAGGACGACCGCCTCGAGGTGGTGTCTGCCGCCGGGGGCCGGATGTTCTTTGAAGGCGCCCGCCAGCGCTTCCTGGAGCTGGATGATGGGCACCAGGTGGAGGGCCCGGTAGCGGGTGGGCTGGACTACCGCCTGGCGACCTTCGCGCGCAACGACGTGGCCCTGCCCGACGGTGCGCAGACCCGTACCGAGAACGATCCGGAGCTGATGCCGACCACGAAGCTGTTCGGTGATGCCCGGCCCGAGGCACAGGCACAGCTGCATCGCCGGCTGGCCCCGCCGCTGATCGCACTGGCCTTCGCCCTGTTGACCGTGCCGCTGGGCCGCAGCTCTCCGCGCCAGCAGCGCTATGGACGGATGATGCTGGCCCTGCTGGCCTACATGGTTGGCACCAACCTGATGTTCATCGGCAGTGGCTGGATTGCCACCGGCAAGATTCCGGCCGCGCTCGGCCTGTGGTGGCTGACCCTGCCGTTGCTGGGGCTCGCGATCTGGATGTATGCACGTGATGGCCGCCTGGGCCGGCCGAAGGGAGCCCACGCATGAGGCTGCGCCCGATGCGTTTCGATCTGTACCTGGGCCAGTCGGTATTCACGACGGTGCTGTTGACCTGGACGGTGCTGGTCGGCCTGGACGTGGTGATGGCCTTCTCCGGCGAGTTCAAGGACATCGGCAAGAACGGCTACTCGCTGGGCCATGCCGCAGCCTGGGTGCTGTACACGGTGCCGCGGCGGGCCTACACCTTCTTCCCCACCGCTGCGGTGATCGGCGCCCTGATGGGCCTGGGCCAGCTGGCGGCGACCTCCGAACTGACCGCGCTGCGCGCGCTGGGGCTGTCGCGCAAGCGCCTGAGCGTGTCGGTGGCGATTGCGCTGTCACTGCTCACCGCAGTGATGGTGCTCAGCGCCGAAACGCTGGGACCCTGGGGCCAGGATCGAGCCGATGCGCTGAAGTCCAGCGCCAAATGGGGCCAGGACATTTCCACTGCACGCTACTCCGGGCTGTGGGCGCGGGAGGGCGACACCTTCCTCAGCGCCGCCGGTGGCGAAGAGCAGCTGGTGGGTGACAAGGGCACGCGGCTGATCCTGCGCGACGTGCGCCTGTACCGCATCGCCGAGGACGGACAGATCGCCTCGCTGACCCACGCGGCCACCGCCGAGCACGACAACGATGGCTGGGTGTTGACCGGTGTGCGCCGGGATACGTTCGGCGAACGTTCGGCCACGCGCGAGGAAGTGGCACGCGAACCGTGGAATTCCAAGCTGGATGCCGGCGCGCTGGCGACCGGCATCGCCAAGCCGCGTAACCTCAGCGTGGCCGAGCTGCGTACCAGCATCGAGTACCGCGAACGCAATGGGCTGGATGCGCGCGACTATGAGGATGTGTACTGGAGCCGCTGGTTCTACCCGGTGAACGTGCTGGCGCTGTGCCTGGCGGCGGTGCCGTTCGCATTCGGCTCGCTGCGCAGTGGCGGCATGGGCAAGCGCCTGTTCCTGGGCATCCTGTTCGCGCTGGGCTTCTGGTTGCTGCAGCTGTTCTTCGGCCGCATGGCCGGTGCGCTGAAGTTCGATTACCGCATTGCCTATGCGCTGCCACCGATCGTGATGCTGGCGATATCCGGACTGCTGTTCCGGCGCAAATCGGGCTGATTCCGGTAGCGCCGGGCCATGCCCGGCGGAGGTTTGCGGTAACCCACGTCCGCCGGGCATGGCCCGGCGCTACCAGGGCAATTCACCGCTTCGGCATGCGCACCAGCCGCGTGCCACTGGCACGGTCGTGCCAGGTCAGCCGCTGGCGGTCGATCAACGCCCACCAGAAGCCGATGCCGCCCAGCAGCAGCGACAGCGTGCCCACTGCGAAACGCAGCCACAGCTGCCTGCGTCGTAGCGGCGTGCCATCGCTTGATTCCAGCTTCAGCCGCCACGGCCGCATGCCCAGTGTCTGCCCGCCGCGGCGCCAGCTGGCGGTGGCGTACCACCCGGTGATCGCCCAGCACACCGCCCACAGCAGCCACTGCCAGGCACTGAACGGTGCGATGTTCTCGCGCTGGGTGTGGCCATCAAGGGTGTAGGCGAGGGTGAACAGTGTGCCGGCCAGCATCCACAGGGCCAGCACCGGCAACGTGTCGTAGACCATCGCCAGCATGCGCCACAGCAGCAGTGCGCGCGGGCGGGGCATCTCGGTGGTGGCCGCAGTGGCGGTGTCGGTGGCAGGGCGGGACATGCGCCGAGCATACGCAATGCTGGCCGCATCCGCAGTCGCCCTCGTATCCTGCACGCATGGCCCCTGTTTCCACCCCCGCCGAACGCCGCCAGCTGGTGCAGCAACTGCCCGAGCTACGGGCCGATGACAGCCTGCGCATCCAGCGCTTCCTCGATGCGATCTGGGCCGAGAACGGCCTGGCCCGCGCCACCCTCGACAGCTACCGGCGCGACCTGGAAGGGTTGGCACGCTGGACCGATGGGCGCGAGGGTGGCCTGGCCGGCATTGAACGTCCCGGGTTGTTCGACTACCTGGCGTGGCGTACCCGGCATGGCTGGTCGCCGCGCAGCAACGCGCGCCTGCTGTCGGCGCTGCGCGCGTTCTTCGCTGATGGTGTGCGCCGGGGCGATCGCAGCGAGGACCCCAGTGCACTGCTGGATCCGCCGAAGCTGCCGAGGCTGCTGCCCAAGGCGTTGGCCGAAAGCCAGATCGACGCACTGCTGGCGGCGCCGGACATCGACAGCCCGCTGGGCCTGCGCGATCGCGCCATGCTGGAGCTGATGTATGCCGCCGGGCTGCGCGTGAGCGAACTGGTGCTGCTGCCGGCCACGGCGGTCAACCTGCGCCAGGGGGTGTTGCGGGTCACCGGCAAAGGCAGCAAGGAACGGTTGGTGCCGTTGGGCGAGGAGTCGCAGCACTGGCTGGAGCGCTATCTGCAGCAGTCGCGGCCGCAGCTGGTTGGCAAGGGCAAAGTGCAGGCCTTGGCCGATGGGCAGACACCGTTGTTCATCGAGCCGACGCTGCATGCGTTGACCCGGCAGGCGTTCTGGCACCTGGTCAAGCGCCACGCACAGGTGGCCGGCATCGATCCGGCACGGATCAGCCCGCATGCCCTGCGCCACAGCTTCGCCACCCACCTGCTCAACCGGGGCGCGGATCTGCGCGCGCTGCAGATGCTGCTGGGCCACAGCTCGCTGTCGACCACCCAGATCTACACGCTGGTGGCGCGCGAACACCTGCAGAAACTGCACGCCCGCCATCACCCGCGCGGCTGAGCAGGGGCCCGAACCCTTGCCGCGAGCCCTGCCTGCCATCGCGGCCTGACATCGGCGGCTGTGTCAGAATCCGGGGTCTTCTTCTGTCGCGGACCGCTCCATGCTCCGATTTGCCATCGCCGCCGTGTTCGGTGCGCTCAGCCTGACTGCCTGCGCCCAGCCGGCCCCGCCGGCCGCCAAGGCACCCGCTACCGCTGCTGCGGCCAAGGCGGCCAGTCCGGCTGCCAACGGCTCGGCCGACCAGGCCGTGCGTGCTGCGCTGACCGCGCTCAATCCAGGCTTCGAAGTGGATTACATCGGCGCTGCGCCGTTCCCCGGCTTCCGCGAAGTGGTGGTCTCCGGCCAGCTGCTGTACGTGTCCGATGACGGTCGCTACCTGTTCCAGTCGCAGCCCTACGACACCCGCGCCAAGGGTCCGGCCAACAGCGAAGGCCTGCTCGGCTACCGCCGCGATCTGCTGGCCAAGGCCAACCACGGTGACCGCATCGTGTTCGCTGCGCCCAATGCCAAGTACACCATCAGCGTGTTCACCGACATCGAGTGCGGCTACTGCCGCAAGCTGCACCAGGATATCGCCGAGCTCAACCGCAACGGCATCAGTGTCGAGTACCTCGCGTTCCCGCGCATGGGCCTGGGCAGCAAGGACTACACCGACATGATCTCGGTCTGGTGTGCGGCCGATCGTCGCCAGGCGCTGACCAGCGCCAAGCGCGGTGGCAGCGTGCCGGCCAAGAACTGCACCAACCCGGTGGCGATGCAGTACGCACTGGGCCAGCAGCTGGGCGTGAACGGTACCCCGGCGATCTTCGCCCCGGACGGTACCCAGCTGGGCGGCTACCTGCCGCCGGCGCAGCTGCGCGCCGCGTTGGAAAAGCTGTCGGCCAAGCGCTGATCAGAACACCGCCGGGCATGGCCCGGCGCTACCGTGGAATGGCGGGTAACGCCGGGCCATGCCCGGCGGATGCATCATGCGAGCGAGGCCGGGGATGCAAGTCGCACCCCCGGCTTTTTTCTTATTGCAGGCCGTCACTGACCGCCTTGGTCAGCGTGCCCTGTGCATCGTCACCACTGAACTCCCAGACGAACGCGCCACCCAGGCCCTGGGTTTTCACGTAACCCATCTTGCGGGTGATGTTGGCCGGGGTATCGAAGCTCCACAACGTGCTGCCGTTGTAGATCCAGGTGGCACCGGCGGTGTTGTCGGTGTAGCCCGGCCATGCCAGGTTCTTTAGCACCTTCCAGTCCTCGATGCCGGCTTCATACGTGCCCGGGGCGGCGCCGGTCGCGGTCTGGTACAGGCCGTTGTTGGCGTTGGCCACACCGGTCCAGCCACGCCCGTAGTAGCCGATGCCCAGGTTGAGCTTGGCGGCGGGCACGCCACGGCTGATGAAGGCCTCGATGGCGTCGTTGCTGTTGTAGAGCTTCTGGTCGCCGGTGGACGGATCATTCGGCGAATCGAACAGCGCCGACTGGTGATTGGTCTTCGCATCCCACGCGCCGTGGAAGTCGTAGGTCATCACATTGATGTAGTCCAGGTACGGGTGGTACGCGGCCGGATCGGTGACGCGGATCTTGTCGATGCCGGCACCCACCGCTACCGTCAGCAACAGGCCCGGACGCACCGCATCGAGCTGGCGGCGGAACTCGGCCATCAGCGCGGTGAAGTTGGCGTTGTCCTCCGGCTTGCCACATTCGATGCCGCAGGCCACCGGGTATTCCCAGTCGATGTCGATGCCGTCGAACACACCCAGGGCGGCACCGGCGCCACCGGCACCGTCGGTCACCGGCAGGTTGCCCTTGATGTAGGCGTCGATGCACGAGGCCACGAAGGCCTGGCGGTTTTCCGGGCGCGCCGCGCTGGAGAAGCCGCGCGACCAGGTCCAGCCACCCAGCGAGATCAGCACCTTCAACCCCGGGTGCTTGGCCTTGAGCTGCTTGAGCTGGTTCCAGTTGCCGCGCAGCGGCTGGTCCCAGGTATCGGCGCTGCCGCTGACGCTCTCGCCGGCACCGAAGGCCTTGCTGTAGTCGGCAAATGCATCGCCGCCGGCACCGGTGTTCGGATCCGACGGTTGGGTGATGCCCACTTCACAGCGGTTGTTGCGCACGTTGCCGAACGCGTAGTTGATGTGGGTCAGGCGTGCGGCCGAACCGCTGCTGTCGATGTTCTTGACCCGGTAGTTGCGGCCGTAGATGCCCCACTGGGTGAAGTAACCGATGACCCGCTTGCCGGTGCCGCCGCCATTGCCGGCCAGCGTGGTGGCGCTGATCTCGGTGCCCTGTGCCGATGCATTGCCGGCGTTGTCGCGGGCGCGCACGCGGTAGCGGTAGGTGGTCGATGCGGTCAGCCCACCATCGACGTAGCTGGCGCTGGACGGTGAACCGACCAGGCTGCCGTTGCGGTACACGTCATAGCCGGCCACGCCGCTGCCGCCCGTGTTGTCGGTGGACGGGCTCCAGCTGAGCGCGATGCTGTTGGCGGTGCGGGTGCCGACCGCCAGCCCGCCCGGCACGCTCGGCGCGGTGGTATCGCCACCGGCGGCGTTGACGGTGATGCTGATGGTCGCCGTGCTGGCGGTGGCGTTGTTGTTGTCGGTCGCCACCGCGCGCAGCGTGTGGCTGCCGGCGCTGGCATTGGCCCAGCTGGCGGCATACGGCGCATTGGTGGCCACGCCCAGTGAGCTGCCATCGCGGAAGAATTCGACCTTGGCGACGCTGCCATCCGCATCGCTGGCATTGGCGGTCACGTTGACCGTGCTGCCGGCGCTGAAGGTGGCGCCATTGGCCGGCGAGGTCAGGCTGACCACCGGCGGCTGGTTGCTGCCGCTGCCATCACAGGCACCGAGGTTGGTGTAGTAGGGCGCACCGGCCGGATGGTCCGGCGGCGCGTTCCAGATGTCCTGGTTCGCCCGATAGAGGACGCCTCCTTTCTGCAGGGTATCGCCGGCCCGGTAGATCTTGGCCTGGTCCCACTGGGCCACCCCGGCACAGCTGGCGGCCTGCGCCAGGCCGGGCAGGGCAACGGCCCCGGCAAGGGCCAGCAGCCAGGCCAGACGGCGCGGGCGACAGCGGTGGAGGGAGCGTTCGGCACTGCGGACATCGGCACTCAGCACAAGCGGGTCGTACATGGTGTGTCTCCGATCGATCGGTTGGCGCGCGGGCCCGGATGGCGCCGCACGTAACGCAGGTCCGGACATCGCCCGGGAAGGCGACGGAGGGGGACGGACGGAGGTACCTGGGAGGCCGGGGAGAGAGTCCGGCGCCAGGTGGGGACAACGTTGTCATCAATCGCGTGGTCAATCCGTGAGCAAGCGCATGGTTCCGGGATCCGGGCCAAGGGCGGCGCTGCGCGCGGTCGGCGGCCATCGGCGGAGCCCCTCGTGGCGGGTCGAACTGCGAATTCATGGGCTTGGCCGGGCGGGTGGGCATCGCGGGGGACGCCGTAAACCCTTCCCTGGGGGCTTGGCCGCGGCATCCATGCCGCGGACACCCCCGCGATGCCCACCCGCCCGACCCTGGACAGTTTCCTGCGGGTGCCAGCCACGAAAGACAGAAGAAAAAAAACAAAAGCAAAAGCCGGTCGCTCCGCTCTTCATGCCTGATTTCTGATGTTCCCTGGTTGCCGGCCAGCGGCCGGCACTACCGGGGAGCATCCACGCATGGCGTGGATCTACCGCAGATCGCGGGAAATTGTCGAAGGCGGGGTGGGTCCGGTTGCGGGGGTGTGAGCGGCATGGATGCCGCGACCAAGCCCCCATGGATGGGTTTACGGCGTCCCCCGCAACCGGACCCACCCCGCCATCTCCCAGGAAACCCGCTGTTGCTGTGGCTTTTGCCTTTGCTCTGGCTGTGGCCTTGGCTTGGGCGCCTCTGCGGGTGCCGGGCGCCGCCCGGCCAGAGCCCTTCCCCCGCTTCCGGTACAATGTCGGGCCCGTTTCCCAACTACGGTTCCCCGGACATGATGGTCCTCGAGGGCGCGCCCGCCCTGTCGCCGTTCCGCCGCGAACGTCTTGAATCCCGCCTGCAGTCCATCGCTCCCTCCCTGCGCATCAGCGGTGCCTGGCACGTCTACTTCGTGCAGCCCGAAGGCAGCGCCGTCCCCGACCTGACCACGCTGTGCCGCATCCTCGAAGCTGCGCCGCAGGCCGAGGCCGTGGCCGAAGGCGCGGTCAGCCGCATCGTGGTGCCGCGCCTGGGCACGCTGTCGCCGTGGTCGAGCAAGGCCACCGAACTGGTGCGTGGTGCTGGGCAGCCGGTCAGCCGGGTCGAACGTGGACTGCGCATCGACGTGCAGGGCTGGCCGGCCGATGCCGCCGCCCAGCAGGCGCTGATCAAGGCGCTGCACGACCCGATGACACAGTCGGTGCTGGAGAACGTCGAGCAGGGTCAGGCCCTGTTCTCGACCCCGGCCCGGGGTGAACTGGAGCGGGTGCCGGTGGACCAGCTGGAGGCCGCCAACCAGCGCCTCGGCCTGGCCATGGCCCAGGACGAGATCGATTACCTGCGCGAGCGCTTCAGCGCGCTGGGCCGTTCGCCGTCGGACGTGGAACTGATGATGTTCGCGCAGGCCAACTCCGAGCACTGCCGCCACAAGATCTTCAATGCCAGCTGGACCATCGACGGCCAGGAACAGGACCGTTCGCTGTTCCGGATGATCAAGAACACCCACCAGCAGACCCCACAGCACACGCTCAGCGCGTACAGCGACAATGCCGCGGTGATCGAAGGGCATCCGGCGTCGCGTTATCGTCCGGACCCGGCCAGCGGTGAGTACCGCAGCGAGCCGAGCGTGCCCAGCGCGTTCCAGATCAAGGTGGAAACGCACAACCATCCGACCGCGATCGCGCCGTTCCCGGGTGCCTCGACCGGCGCCGGTGGCGAGATCCGCGACGAAGGCGCGACCGGCCGCGGTGGCAAGCCGAAGGCCGGCCTGAGCGGCTTCTCGGTCTCGCACCTGCGCATTCCCGAGCTGCCGCAGCCGTGGGAGGCGCCGCGCGCGCTGAACCCGCGCATGGCGCCGGCGCTGGAAATCATGACCGACGGCCCGCTGGGCGGCGCTGCGTTCAACAACGAGTTCGGCCGCCCGGCCCTGCTCGGTTACTTCCGTAGTTTCGAGCTGCCGGAAGGCGCCGACCTGGTGCGTGCCTACGACAAGCCGATCATGCTGGCCGGTGGCCTCGGTGCGATCGACCGCGTGCAGGTCGACAAGATCCTGCTGCAGGATGGCGACGCCGTCATCGTGCTCGGTGGCCCGGCGATGCTGATCGGCCTCGGTGGCGGTGCCGCCAGCTCGGTGGCCTCCGGCGAAAGTGCCGAAGACCTGGATTTCGCCAGCGTGCAGCGCGACAACCCGGAAATGGAGCGCCGCTGCCAGGAGGTCATCGACCGCTGCGTGGCGATGGGCGCCGACAACCCGATCAAGTTCTTCCATGACGTCGGTGCCGGTGGCCTGTCCAATGCCATCCCCGAGCTGCTGCACGACTCCAAGGTCGGCGGCATCATCGATCTGGGCAAGGTGCCGACCGACGACCCGTCGCTGTCACCGATGCAGCTGTGGTGCAACGAATCGCAGGAACGCTACGTACTGGGCGTGGCGCAGGAGCGCCTGGCCGAATTCGCTGCGCTGTGCGCGCGCGAGCGCTGCCCGTTCGCCGCGGTTGGCGTGGCCACCGCCGAAGAACACCTGGTGGTGGCCTACGGCGCTGTTCCGGGCAACATTCCGGCTGATGCGCCGATCGACCTGCCGATGGACGTGCTGTTCGGCAAGCCGCCGAAGATGCACCGCGACACCGCACACCCGCCGGCCCCGCGCTGGCCGGCGCTGAAGACCGGCGGCCTGGACCTGCAGGAAGCTGGCCTGCGCGTGCTCGCGCACCCGACGGTGGCATCGAAGAACTTCCTGGTCACCATCGGCGACCGCAGCGTCGGTGGCCTGACCGCGCGCGAGCAGATGGTCGGCCCGTGGCAGCTGCCGGTGGCCGACGTGGCAATCACCCTGGCCGACTTCAACGGCGTGGCCGGTGAAGCCATGGCGCTCGGTGAGCGCACCCCGCTGGCCCTGCTGGATGCCGCGGCGTCGGCACGCATGGCGGTGGGTGAAGCATTGACCAACCTGTGCGCTGCGCCGGTCGACGCGCTGGACGAAATCAAGCTGTCGGCGAACTGGATGGCCGCTGCCGGCCACCCGGGCGAAGACGCGCTGCTGTACGACGCGGTGAAGGCGGTGGGCATGGAACTGTGCCCGCAGCTGGACATCAGCATCCCGGTCGGCAAGGACTCGCTGTCGATGCAGGCGCAGTGGCACGACCAGGGCGAGGCGCACAAGAGCGTGTCGCCGGTGTCGCTGGTGATCACTGCGTTCGCGCCGGTCGCCGACGTGCGCCAGCAGTTGACCCCGCTGCTCGACCGCGAAGTCGAGAGCGAGCTGTGGCTGATCGGCCTCGGCGCCGGCAAGCAGCGCCTCGGTGGTTCGATCCTGGCCCAGGTACATGCCGACCATGGCGACCTGCCGGCCTTCGCCGGTGCCGCCCCGGACCTGGATGACCCGCAGCGCCTGCGTGGCTTCTTCGAACTGATCCGCGATGCGCGCCAGTCCGGGCTGCTGCTGGCTTACCACGACCGCAGCGACGGTGGTGCCTTCGCCGCACTGTGCGAAATGGCCTTCACTTCGCGCCTGGGCCTGGACATCACCCTTGATGCCTGGGGCGATGATCCGTTCCGCAGCCTGTTCAACGAAGAGCTGGGTGCGGTGGTGCAGATCGCGCGCGAAGACCGCGCGGCCTTCGCCGACCTGGTCGAGCGGCATGCCCTGACCGAATGCGCGCAGCGCATCGCCAAGCCGACCACCGCACCGGTGGTGCGCGTGTCGCTGGGTGGCGAGAACCTGGCCGAATGGCGCTGGGACGCGCTGTTCGATGCCTGGTGGTCGGTCACCCACGCCATGCAGAAGCGCCGCGACAACCCGGCCAACGCTGACGCCGAGCGCGAGATTGCCCGTGCCTTCACGGCGCCGGGCCTGAAGCCCAAGCTCAGCTTCGACCTCAACGAGGACGTGGCGGCGCCGTTCATCAGCACCGGTGCGCGTCCGCGCGTGGCCGTGCTGCGAGAGCAGGGCGTCAATGGTCAGATCGAAATGGCGAATATCTTCGAACGTGCAGGCTTCCGCGCGTTCGACGTGCACATGAGCGACCTGATCGAAGGCCGCGTGGCCCTGCAGGACTTCACCGGCCTGGTGGCCTGTGGTGGCTTCAGCTATGGCGACGTGCTCGGTGCCGGCCGTGGCTGGGCGACCTCGATCCTGGAGCGCAGCGCACTGCGTGATGCCTTCGCTGCGTTCTTCGCCCGCGAGGACAGCTTCGCGCTGGGCGTGTGCAACGGCTGCCAGATGATGAGCCAGCTGAAGGGCATCATCCCCGGTGCCGAGCACTGGCCGCAGTTCCGCCGCAACGCCAGCGAGCAGTTCGAAGCCCGTACCGCGCTGCTGGAAGTGGTGGAATCGCCGTCGATCCTGCTGCGTGGCATGGCCGGCTCGCGCCTGCAGGTGGCGGTGGCGCATGGTGAAGGCCAGGCGGTGTTCGACAACGCCGTTGACCAGGCCGCCGCACGCGTCTCGCTGCGCTACATCGACGGCAATGGCAACGTCGCCAGCCAGTACCCGCTGAACCCGAACGGTTCGCCGGACGGCATCACCGGCCTGACCAGCACCGACGGCCGCGTCACCATCATGATGCCGCACCCGGAACGCACCCCGCGCGCGCTCAACATGAGCTGGGCCCCGGCCGAGTGGCAGGGCGATTCGCCGTGGATGCGCATGTTCCGCAACGCGCGGGTGTGGTGCGGCTGATCGCACTGCATCGCGCAGGCCTCAATGCCATCGCGTATGGAAAAACCCGCCGTTGATCGGCGGGTTTTTCTTTGCGCGATTGAAACTCCAGTCGCGACCGCTAGTTACATGCATTTCCATGCGTCGAGGAATCGTCACGCATGCATAACAAAATCCTTTCATAAACACGTGAAATAGTGATGTGCTTCACGGCAATAGGATTTGCCGTGTCAAAGTCTTGACGATCTGCAAAGTTGCCGTTAACACTTGAAGCCCGTTTCAGAATCATTCATTTCGCAGTAACCGCTTGGCGCACGCGCTCGGTTTTCTGTCGCTGCGCGCCGTTCGGCAATACCCCGCAGTAAATCACGCGAATAAACGCCCCCAGGGGACGTTGGGCCGGAAAGCCCAGCGGTGGCGTTGCTTTGCCCAAAACCAGTCCAATCAGGAGCCGTACCGATGAATCGGATTTATCGCAAGGTCTGGAACAAAGCATTGGGTCAGTTGGTGGTGGCCTCGGAACTGGCCTCCTCCGGCAGCAGCGGCGGGGTCGTCGACCAGCGCCGCGATGCAACGCAGGCTGCGCCCGCACGGTTGGCGATGGCACTGGGCCTGGTATTGGGATTGGGCATGAGCGGTATCGCTGCGGCACAGTCGGTGCAGATCGGCGGCAGCGCCACCTGCGTCGCATTCAGCGGCAAGCTGCTCGAAAAGTGCCTGATCGAAGGCACGGCTACGGCCAAGGGCAGCAACGCGGTGGCGATCGGCAGCAACAGCAGCGCCAGTGCTGCCAATAGCGTGGCGCTCGGCGCCGGCTCCAAGGCCACCCGTGCAAACACCGTGTCCGTCGGTGACACCGGCAAGGAACGGCAGATCACCAATGTTGCTGCAGGCAGCCAGGCCACCGATGCGGTGAACAAGGCGCAGCTCGATGCGCAGGCGCGTGCAACGCAGGCCGCGCTTGCCGATGTCGCCGCAGATGGCAACCGTTATTTCAAGGCCGACGGCGCAGGCGATGACAGCGACGCGGCGAAGATCGAAGGGCAGGGCGCCGTGGCGGCCGGTGCCGGCGCACAGTCGCTGGCCAATGCGACCACCGCCATCGGTACCCAGGCCATCGCTGCCGGCATCGGCGCGAGTGCGTTCGGCCAAGGCGCACTCGCGCTCGGCGATGCCAGCGTCGTGGTCGGGCAGAGTGCCGCGGCATTCGGTCTCGGCGACACCGCGGTTGGCGCAAGCGCTACCGCAGCCAGTGAGAACGGCGCGGCCACCGCACTCGGCGCGCTGTCCGAAGCCACCGCTGATGGTGCGACGGCCGTCGGCGGCGGTGCCGTGGCGATGGGCCCGGGCAGCACCGCACTGGGCCGCGGCGCTACCGCCGCCAACGAAGCGTCGATCGCGGTTGGCGCGTTCAGCACCGCCGTCGGTGAATACAGCACGGCGCTGGGCTCGAACTCTGCTGCGGTGGCTACCGGCAGCGTGGCGCTCGGCGCCGGCTCACTGGCCGATCGTGTCGATACCGTGTCCGTCGGTGCCGCCGAATACGGCCTGACCCGCCAGATCACCAGCGTGGCTGCCGGTACGGAAGATAACGATGCGGTCAACGTCGGCCAGTTGAAGGGCGTTGCCGCCGTGGCCGATGCTACCGCCAAGCGCTTCCAGGCCACCGGCAGCAGTAACAGCGATGCCGGTGCGCTGGCCGAGGGCGACGACGCACTGGCTGCAGGCGAGGCTGCCAACGCGATCGGCAACGGTGCTACTGCAGTTGGCGCGGGTGCCGGCGCCGTCGCGCAGAACGCCACCGCCGTCGGCAACAACGCGCTGGCCTCGGGCCAGAACAGTGCAGCGTTCGGCAACAACGCACAGGCCAACGGCCCGGGCAGCGTTGCCGTGGGCGGTGCCGCGGTGGACGCCAACGGCAACCCGCTGATCACCAGCGGCGGCGTACCGGTGGAAACCGGGGCCACCAGCGCCGGCGTCGGTGGCACTGCCGTCGGTGCCAGCGCTGAAGCCAGCGGCTTTGCCGCGTCGTCCTACGGCGTGGGTGCCTATGCTGCCGGCGCACAGGCGTCGGCGTTCGGTGCGGTGGCCAATGCCATCGGCGATTACTCCACGGCATTGGGTACGCAGAGCAATGCCACCGGCACCAGCAGCGTCGCCATCGGCGGCCCGGCTGATCTGATCCCCGGCCTGGGCTTCTTCGTGCAGACCCAGGCCAGTGGCGAAGCCGCGACCGCCGTCGGCGCGGGCGCCATTGCCAGTGGCGATCGCGCGGTGGCCAACGGCAGCCTGAGCGAGGCCTCCGGTGCCGAAGCCACTGCGGTCGGCTACTTCGCCTATGCACCTGGCGAGAACGCCAGTGCCCTCGGCGCTCAGACCTGGGCCAGTGGCGCACAGAGCACTGCGGTGGGTTACTACGCCACCGCACGTGGCGCCAACAGCGTCGCGCTCGGCGCCAACTCCGAAGCGGTGCGCGCCAACAGCGTGGCGGTGGGCAGTGCCGGCAACGAACGGCAGATCACCAGCGTTGCCGCCGGCAGCGAAGCCACCGATGCGGTGAACAAGGCGCAGTTGGATGCGGTGGCCAATACCGCCGACACCACCGCGCGGTTCTTCCAGGCGCAGCCGGAAGCTGGCAGCGATGCCGGCGCGCTGGCCGATGGCGAGGGCGCCATCGCCGCCGGTTCGTCGAGCAATGCGATCGGTGCGGGTGCCATCGCGCATGGTGCGGCTGCATCCGCGATCGGCGATGACAGTGTGGCGGTCGGCCGCAACAGCGCGGCCACCGGCAATGGCGGTGTCGCCATCGGTGGCCTCGGCCAGGCCTACGATGAATTCAACCAGCCGATCATCGGTGCCGACGGCAAGGCACAACAGGTCGGCACCACCGCCGTTGCCGATGCCACCGCAGTCGGCAGCGGTGCGCAGGCCACCGGAGCCACCAGCACTGCCTTCGGCAATGCCGCCAAGGCCAGTGGTGACAACAGCTTCGCCGCCGGCGGCAAGTCACGTGCCACCGGCAGCTATGCGGTTGCAGTCGGCGACAGCGCGTTCGCCAGCAGCGATGACAGCACCGCCGTCGGTGGTTACAGCTGGGCGACCGCCAGTGGCGCAGCAGCATTCGGTTCGGGTGCATGGGCCACCGCCACCAACGCGTCGGCGTTCGGCAACGCGGCGTGGGCCAGCGGCAGCGGCGCAACGTCCATCGGTTACAACAGTTGGGCCAACGGTGCCAGCTCCACCGCCGTCGGTCGCGGGGCCTTCGGCTATGGCGACAACAGCGTGGCGTTGGGCTTCCAGGCGTTGGGCAACAGCATCAACAGCATCGCCATCGGCACCAACACGGTGGCCGGTGGTGAGAGTGCGATCGCGCTCGGTGCCGGCAGCAATGCCAGCGCCAGCAACACGGTCGCGCTGGGCGCTGGTTCGGTCGCCAACCGCGCGCGCACGGTGTCGGTGGGCAGCGCTGGCAACGAACGCCAGGTCACCAACGTCGCCGCCGGCACCCAGGCCACCGATGCGGTGAACAAGGCGCAGCTGGATGCGGTTGCGGCCACGGCCACAACCACCAGTCGCTTCTTCCAGGCCAGCGGCAATGGCGATGACGTAGCCGGTGCGCTCGTGGACGGTGACAACGCACTGGCCGCCGGTGATGCGGCCAATGCCATCGGCAATGGCGCCACTGCGCTGGGCAGCGGCGCCAATGCGTTGGCCAGCAATGCGCAGGCGGTGGGCTTCAATGCCCTGGCCAGCGCGGCCAATGCCAGCGCCGTCGGCGCCAACGCACAGGCCACCGGTGAGTACGCCACCGCGCACGGTGCGGAAAGCGAGGCCAGCGGCGAGCAGAGCGCGGCGTTCGGTGCGGCCAGCATCGCCAGCGGTGCCGGCAGTACCGCTACCGGCGTGCTGTCCGAAGCCTCTGGCGAAGAAGCCGTGGCTGTGGGTTACTTCAGCAATGCCAGCGGTGACGCGGCAACCGCCGTGGGTAGCGAAAGCGTGGCCAGTGGCACGGCGTCAGCGGCCTTCGGTATCGGTGCCGAAGCCAGCGGCGGTTACAGCACCGCCATCGGTGGCTACGCACAGGCCTCGGCCTTCAATGCCACCGCGTTCGGCAACTTCGCCAATGCATCCGGTTCCAACAGTGTGGCAGTGGGTGGCGATTCGGAAGCCTCCGGTGCCTACAGCACCGCCACCGGCCAGGGCAGCCTGGCCACCGGCACCAACAGCGTCGCCGTTGGCGGCTCGCTGTTCGGCGTGCTGGCCACCGAGGCATCGGGCAACTACTCCACTGCGGTGGGTGGTGGCGCCTGGTCGGGGGGCATCAACAGCACCGCACTGGGCAACGCCGCCGAATCGCGCGGTGCCAACAGCGTGGCGCTGGGTGCGGACTCGATTGCCGACCGCGACAACACCGTGTCGGTGGGCGGCGGCGGCAATACCCGCCAGATCACCAACGTGGCCGATGGCACCCAGGGCAACGACGCGGTCAACAAGAACCAGCTCGATGCGGTGGCCGCTGCGGCGGAAAAGACCAGCAAGCAGTTCCAGGCCAGTGGCAATGCCGATGGCGAAACCGGGGCGCTGGTCGAGGGTGACAACGCGCTGGCCGCAGGTGACGCCGCCAATGCCATCGGCAACGGCGCCACCGCGCTGGGCAGTGGTGCCAATGCGCTCGCGGCCAACGCCACGGCGGTAGGCATCGATGCGCTGGCCACCGGCAGCAACGCGGCTGCCCTGGGCAGCACGGCACAGGCCACCGGCGAAGACAGCCTGGCGCTCGGCACCGGCGCCAGCGCCAGTGAACTGGGGGCAAGCGCGGTCGGCGCGCGCGCGCAGGCCAGCGGTGCATACAGCATGGCCACAGGTACAGAAGCCAATGCCAGCGGCACCCAGGCATTGGCCAGCGGTTTCCGCAGCGCCGCGTCCGCCGATGGCACTACCGCTGTCGGCGGCTACGCCGAAGCCAGCGGTCGCCTCGGCACCGCGTTGGGCTACGGCTCGGCGGCCAGTGGTGCCAACACCACCGCAGTCGGTTTCGGTGCCGCTGCGGCCGGAACCGGTGCCGTTGCCGTGGGTCAGTCCAGCGAGGCCAGTGGCGAGGAGAGCGTGGCCATCGGTGGCAGCACCTTCTTCGGCCTGATCCCCTCGCGTGCCAGTGGCACCGGTGCCGCGGCATTCGGTGCGGGCGCGTGGGCCACCGAAGACTACGCCACGGCGATCGGCTGGAATTCGTGGGCGGCAGGCGGCAGCGCCACCGCACTGGGTGCCAATGCCACCGCCAATGGCAGCAACAGCGTCGCGCTCGGCGCCGGTTCCAAGGCCGACCGTGACAACACGGTGGCCGTCGGCAAGGCGGGCGGTGAGCGCCAGGTAACCCATGTCGCAGCAGGCAGCGAAGCCACCGATGCGGTGAACAAGGGCCAGCTGGATGCAGTGGCCAGCGTCGCCGACAAGACCAGCCGCCAGTTCCAGGCCAGCGGCAATGCCGATGGCGAGGCCGGTGCACTGGTGGACGGTGACAACGCACTGGCTGCCGGTAATGCGGCCAACGCCATCGGCAACGGCGCCACCGCACTGGGCAGCGGTGCCAACGCGATGGCGGCCAATGCCACCGCGGTGGGCTTCGATGCGCTGGCCACCGGCAACAATGCCGCTGCACTGGGTAACACGGCGCAGGCCAGCGGTGTCGACAGCGTCGCCCTCGGCAGTGGCGCCAGTGCCAGTGAGCTGGGTGCCAGCGCCACCGGTGCCGGCGCCCAGGCCAAGGGCGCCTACAGCACCGCCAGCGGTGCGCAGGCCACCGCCAGCGGCACGCAGTCGCAGGCCAATGGTTTCCGCGCCAGCGCGTCGGCCGACGGCGCATCGGCCATCGGTAGCTACGCCGATGCCAGCGGCCGTCTTGGCACCGCAGTCGGTTATGGCAGCAAGGCCACCGGCGCCAACGCGACGGCGGTTGGTGTCAGCGCCAATGCCAGCGCTGCCGGCAGCGTCGCGCTGGGTGCTGGTTCGGTTGCCGACCGTGCCAACACCGTGTCGGTCGGCAGTGCCAGCAGCGATCGCCAGATCACCCGTGTCGCCGCCGGTACCGAGCGTACCGATGCGGTCAACCGTGGCCAGCTGGATGCCGTTGCCGCCACCGCAGACGGCACGGCGCGCTACGTCAAGGCCACCGGCAGCGGCACGGCCAGCGCCAGCGGTACCGACGCCGCAGCCATCGGTTCGGCAGCCAGCGCCAGTGGTGCGCGCAGCAACGCGCTGGGTGCCAATGCGCTGGCCATCGGCAACGGTGCATTGGCCCTGGGTACCAGCGCCGGTGCAACGGGTGCCAACTCGGTCGCGCTCGGCGCGGGTTCGCGAGCGCTCGATGCCAACGTGGTGTCGGTCGGTGGTGGCAACGGCACCGATGGTCCGGCCACGCGCCGCATCGTCAATGTGGCCGATGGCCGCATCGCCGCCGGCAGCACCGATGCGATCACCGGTTCGCAGCTCAACGTCACCAACCAGCGCGTGGGCGCGGTGGAAACCCGCGTCGGTGATTTCGATTCGCGCATCACCACCGTTGAAACCACGGCGGCCAGCGCGGTGGGCTACGACGACGCCAGCCGTGATCGCCTGACCCTGTCCGGCTTCCAGGGCACCACCATCGACAACGTCGGTGCAGGCAGCATTGCCGCCGGCAGCCGTCAGGCGATCAACGGCGGCCAGTTGTTCCAGTCGCTCAGTGATGCAGCCAGCTTCCTCGGTGGTGGTGCCAGCGTCGGTATGCAGGGCGTGTTCGTGGCGCCGAACTATGTGATCCAGGGCGCCACCTACAGCAACGTCGGCGATGCATTGGGTGCGCTGGACCGCAAGGTCAGCGAGATCGACCGCCGCAGCGCCGGTGGCACGCGTGCCGGTGCGTCCAGCCTGCGCGCGATGAGCGCCTCGCTGGATGACACTTCGTTGGCCAGCACTGCCGATGCCCCGGTGGCGGCGGATGCGGCAGCGGCCAGCACCGCACGCGTGCAGGGCACGCCGACGGCTGCCGCAGCAGGTGCCGGCATTCCGGTGGGTACGCCGGGAAGCGGCGCCAACTCGGTCACTGTGGGTGATGGCGCCGTGGCCAGCGGGGCTTCCTCGACCGCGATCGGCCAGGGCGCTACCGCCACAGCAACCAACGCCATTGCATTGGGCCAGGGCTCGCTCGCCGACCGTGCCAATACGATCTCGGTGGGCAGTGAAGGCAATGAGCGCCAGGTCACCAACGTGGCAGCCGGTACCACGGCTACCGATGCGGTCAACAAGGGCCAGCTTGATCGTGGCATGGCCACGGCCAACAGCTACACCGACAGCCGCGTCCAGGCCGTCACCGACAGCTTCGATGTGTTCAAGGGCGAGATCGACGGACGCCTGCGCCACATGGATCGCCGCATCGATCGCCAGGGCGCGATGAGCGCTGCAATGCTCAACATGGCCACCAGTGCCGCCGGCATTCGTACCCAGAACCGGGTCGGCGTCGGCATCGGTTTCCAGGGTGGCGAATCGGCGTTGTCGCTGGGCTACCAGCGTGCGATCAGCGATCGCGCCACGGTCACCTTCGGCGGTGCCTTCAGCAGTGACGACAGCTCGGTTGGCGTCGGTGCCGGCTTCGGCTGGTAAGCCATTCCATCGCGCCGGCGGCCACCCACGCCGGCGCAGCACCTGCAGTGAGGGCCTGGGGGGAGGTCACGGCAATCCCGGCTGGGCCGGCCGGGAGTCGTCAAGGAATGATGGCCGCAGTGTTGGTTCGAACCATGACCCAGAAGAGGAATTTCGACGTGATCAAGAAGCAGAACCTTCGCATCAATGTGCTTGCCGCCGCCGTGCTGTCGATGACGGCTGTCGGTGCCGTCCACGCCGCCGGCCTGCCGACCCGTGAGCCGGTGCGCCAGGCCAGCACCGCCCAACCGGGCGCCGAGCGCATCATCGTCAAGTACCGGGCCGGCGCTGCTGCCGCCACCGACCGCTCGGCGAAGCTGTCCAGCGTGCAGTCGGCGCTGACCCGGGCCAGCCTGTCCGGCGGTACCTCACGTGCCAGTACCCTCGGCCCGCAGGTGGTACGCAAGCTCGCTACCGGTGCGGACCTGATCCGCGTGCAGGGCCGCCTGGCCCCGGCCGAACTGCAGCGTGTGCTGAAGGAACTGCAGGCCGACCCGTCGGTGCAGTACGCCGAAGCCGACGTGAAGCTGCGCCGCACCGAGCTGCGTGCCGGCGATGTGCAGCCGGCACTGGTGCCGAACGATCCCTTCTACCAGCAGAACCAGTGGCACCTGCACAATGCGGTCGGCGGCATCAACGCACCGGCGGCATGGGATGTCTCGCAGGGCGAAGGCATCGTGGTGGCGGTGATCGATACCGGCATCCTGCCGCAGCATCCGGACCTGGTTGGCAACCTGTTGGAGGGTTACGATTTCATCAGCGACGCCGAGACCTCGCGCCGCCCGACCAATGATCGTGTGCCAGGCGCGCTTGACCAGGGCGACTGGGTGGAGAACGACAACGAGTGCTACGACGGCTCGCTGGCCGAGGACAGCTCCTGGCACGGCACCCATGTGGCCGGTACCGTCGCCGAGCAGACCAACAATGGCGTCGGCATGGCCGGTGTCGCCTACAAGGCCAAGGTGCTGCCGGTGCGCGTGCTGGGCAAGTGCGGCGGCTACCTGTCCGACATCGCCGACGCGGTGGTCTGGGCATCGGGTGGCACGGTGACCGGCATCCCGGCCAACACCAACCCGGCCGAGATCATCAACATGAGCCTGGGCGGCAGCGGCGCCTGCGGCAGCACCTACCAGGACGCCATCAACGGCGCCATCTCGCGCGGTACCACGGTGGTGGTGGCGGCCGGCAATGAGACCGACAACGCGTCCAAGTACCGTCCGGCCAGCTGCGAAGGCGTGGTGACCGTGGGTGCGACCCGTATCACCGGCGGCATCACCTACTACTCCAACTACGGCACCCGCGTGGATCTGTCCGGCCCGGGCGGCGGTGGCAGCGTCGACGGCAATCCCGGTGGCTACATCTGGCAGACCGGCTCCAATGCGGCGACCACGCCGGATTCGGGTACGCCGGGCTACATGGGCATGGGCGGCACCTCGATGGCCTCGCCGCATGTGGCCGCCGTTGCTGCACTGGTGCAGAGCGCGCTGATCGCCAAGGGCAAGGATCCGCTGACCCCGGCGGCCATGCGCACCCTGCTGAAGGAAACCGCGCGTCCGTTCCCGGTCGCCATCCCGGCGGCCACCCCGATCGGTACCGGCATCCTCGACGCCAAGGCCGCGCTGGCCAAGGCACTGGAAGAGCCGTGCACCGAGAACTGTGGACCGGTGGCCACGCCGCTGACCAACAAGGCGGCCATCGGCGGTCTGTCCGGTGCGGCCGGCAGCAGCAAGCTTTACAGCTTCGAAGCGGCCGCCGGCAAGCAGTTCAGCGTGATCACCTACGGCGGCACCGGCAATGTTTCGGTCTACGTGGCTGAAGGCCGTGAGCCCAGTGCCAGCGACAACGACGCCAAGTCGACCCGTCCGGGCACCTCCGAGACAGTGCGGGTGACCAAGCCGGTGGCGGCTATTTACTACATCAAAGTGGTGGGTGAAGCGGCCTACAACGGGGTGAGCATTCTCGCCACGCAGTAAGCTCGCACTGTCGTAGTTGAATGGCCGAAGCCCGTCATCCCGTGTGACGGGCTTCGTCTTTTTACGAAAGGTGGCGCAGGAGCGGCGGAAATCACGGCTTAACTGCTAAAGTCGAACCGATTGACAGGAGAGTCATGTGAACGCGCTTGCTGCAACCGCCGCCGACACCGCCGAAGGTCGCATCCTGGATGCGCTGCTGGCGCGTGGCCGGCTCAAGGAAGGCGATCTGGCACGGGCGCGGCCGCTGCATGCCGAAGCCGGTGGCAGCCTGCTCGGCCTGCTGGTGCGGCTGGGGCTGGTCTCCGAGCGTGACCAGGCGCAGGCCAGCGCCGAGGTGCTGGGCCTGCCGCTGCTGGAGGGCAAGCAGCTGCCCGAGGCACCGCCGCAGGGGCTGGCCGAGGGCCTGCCACTGTCGGTGCGCTTCCTCAAGCAGTTCCATGTGTGCCCGTTGGCGCTGGATGAACAGGGCGTGCGGCTGTGGCTGGCCGATGCCCACGATCCCTATCCGCAGCAGGCCGTGCAGCTGGCATTGGGCGTACCAGTGACGCCGGTGCTGGGCATGCGCGCGGAGATCGATGATCTGGTCGAGCGCTGGTTCGGCCAGGGCCGCAGTGCGATGGGCGCGATTGTCGAGACCGCCGACGGTGAGGGTGGGGCGGTGGACGACATCGAACACCTGCGCGACCTCGCCTCGGAAGCGCCGGTGATCCGCCTGGTCAACCTGGTGATCCAGCGCGCGGTGGAGCTGCGTGCCTCGGACATCCATGTCGAACCCTTCGAAAGCCGGTTGAAGGTGCGTTACCGCATCGACGGCGTGCTGGTGGAAGGCGAGAGCCCGCCGGCCAACCTCACCGCTGCGGTGATCAGCCGCATCAAGATCATGGCCCGGCTCAACATCGCCGAGCGCCGCCTGCCGCAGGACGGCCGCATCATGCTGCGCGTGCAGGGCAAGGAACTGGACCTGCGCGTGAGCACGGTGCCGACCGCACACGGCGAAAGCGTGGTGATGCGCCTGCTCGACCGCGAAACCGTGGTCTTCGATTTCCACCGGCTCGGCTTCACCGATGTCTTCCTGCCGCAGTTCCGCAAGGTGCTGGAACAGCCGCACGGCATCCTGCTGGTGACCGGCCCCACCGGTTCGGGCAAGACCACCACGCTGTACACCGCGCTGAGCCAGCTCAATACCGCCGACGTCAAGATCATCACGGTCGAAGACCCGGTCGAGTACCAGATCGAGGGCATCAACCAGATCCAGGCCAAGCCGCAGATCGGGCTGGACTTCGCCAATGCCCTGCGCAGCATCGTGCGCCAGGACCCGGACATCATCATGATCGGCGAAATGCGTGACCTGGAAACCGCGCGCATCGCGATCCAGTCGGCGCTGACCGGCCACCTGGTGCTGTCCACCCTGCATACCAACAACGCAGCCGGCGGCATCACCCGCCTGCTCGACATGGGGGTGGAGGACTATCTGCTCACCTCCACCATCAACGGCATCCTGGCCCAGCGCCTGGTGCGCCGGCTGGAACCGACCCACGCCGAGCGCTATGAAGCCTCGCCGGAAGAAGTCGAACGCTTCGAACTGCGCCGCCTGCAGCCGCAGGGGCCGATCCACCTGTACCGCCCGAAACCCTCGGCGCTGGCACCGACCGGCTACCTGGGACGCACCACCATCATGGAATTCCTGGTGATGAACGACGCGCTGCGGCGTGCGGTGATGCGCCGTGATGGCATGGGCGAGATCGAGCGCATCGCCCGCGAAGCCGGCATGCGCACCATGTACGAGGATGGCCTGAGCAAGGCGCTGAGCGGGCAGACGACCATCGAGGAAGTGCTGCGCGTGACCGAGGAAAGCTGATGCGCGCAGGACGCAGGGGCTGACATGCCGAACTACCGCTACAAGGCGCTCAATACGCACGGCGAGATCTTCGACGGGCAGATGGAAGCGGCCAGCGAGGCCGAGCTGGTCGCGCGCCTGCAGGACCAGGGCCACCTGCCGATGGAGACGCAGCTGGCTGACGGCGGCGCGATCGGCGGCAGCACCTGGCGCAACCTGTTCCGCCAACGCCCGCTGCAGGGCGCGGCACTGCTGCAGTTCACCCAGCAGCTGGCGACCCTGCTCGGTGCCGGCCAGCCATTGGACCGCGCGTTGTCGATCCTGCTCGGCCTGCCGGAAGACGAACGTTCGCGGCGTGCGATCACCGACATCCGCGACGTGGTGCGCGGTGGTGCGCCGCTGTCCACAGCGCTGGAGCGCCAGCATGGGTTGTTCTCGCGCCTGTACGTGAACATGGTGCGTGCCGGCGAGGCGGGTGGCAGCCTGCACGACACCCTGCAGCGGCTGGCCGACTACCTTGAACGCAGTCGTGCACTGCAGGGCAAGGTGATCAACGCGTTGGTCTACCCGGCCATCCTGCTGGTGGTAGTGGGCGGTGCACTGCTGTTCCTGCTCGGCTATGTGGTGCCGCAGTTCGCGCAGATGTACGAGAGCCTGGACGTGGCACTGCCGTGGTTCACCAACGCGGTGCTGCAGCTGGGCCTGTTCGTGCGCGACTGGTGGGTGCTGCTGCTGGTGGTGCCCGCCGTGCTGGCGCTGTTCTTCGAACGCAAGGCGCGGCAACCGGTGTTCCGACTGGCGCTGGATGGCTGGCTGCTGCAGCGGCGCGGCATCGGCCGCCTGCTGGGCGAACTGGAAACCGCACGGCTGGCGCGCACGCTGGGCACGCTGCTGCGCAACGGCGTGCCACTGCTGGGTGCGCTGGGCATCGCCCGCAACGTGCTGGGCAACCGTGCGCTGGCCGCCGATGTCGAGGCCGCTGCCGACGAAGTGAAGAACGGTACCGGCCTGTCGCTGGCGCTGTCGCGCGGCAAGCGGTTCCCGCGGCTGGCCCTGCAGATGATCCAGGTCGGCGAGGAATCCGGCGCACTCGATACCATGCTGCTGAAGGCGGCCGATACCTTCGAACAGGACAGCGCGCGCCGCATCGATCGTCTGCTGGCGGCTATGGTGCCGGCGATCACCCTGGTGCTGGCCTCGGTGGTCGGTGCGGTGATCGTTGCCGTGCTGGTGCCGCTGTATGACCTGACCAATGCCATCGGTTGACGATGGATCCCTACGCAACCCCGACACTCCGCAACTGAAAGGACCGACCATGATTGCTTCCCGTCGACCGATCCGCCTTTCCTTCACCGCCGCGCGCAACCAGTCGGGCATGAGCCTGCTGGAAATCATCATCGTCATCGTGCTGATCGGTGCGGTGCTGACCCTGGTCGCCAGCCGCGTGCTGGGCGGCGCCGATCGCGGCAAGGCCAACATCGCCAAGGCGCAGGTGCAGACCGTTGCATCCAAGGTCGACAACTACCAGATCGATACCGGCAAGCTGCCCGGCTCGCTCAACGATCTGGTGACCGCACCGGCGGGCGTCGGTGGCTGGCTGGGTCCGTATGCCAAGCCGGCTGACCTGAACGATCCGTGGGGCCACGCGCTGGAATACCGTGCGCCGGGCGAAGGCCAGCCGTACGAGCTGATCAGCCTCGGCAAGGATGGCAAGGCCGGCGGCAGCAGCGTCGATGCTGACATCCGCTACCAGCCGTAATCCTGCATGACGTATTTCCTGCCGCGCCGGCTGCCTCGCCCGCGCCTGCACGGCAGGCGCGCAGCGGGCCTGTCGCTGCTGGAAATGCTGCTGGTGATCGCCCTGATCGCAGCAATTGGCCTGATCACTGCTGCCGGCCTGTCACGTGGCTTCGCTGGCATGCAACTGCGCAGCGCCGGCAAGGACATCGCCAACCAGCTGCGGGTGGTACGGGCGCAGGCGATCGCCCGGGGCGAACCGCAGCGCTTCGTGATCGAACCGGCGCGACGCCACTGGGAAGGCGCCAACCAGCGCCATGGTGACGTGCCGGCACAGCTGCAGGTGCAGTTCGAAGGCGCCGCGCAGCTGGCCACCGCGCCAGGGCAGGGCGTGATCGAGTTCCATCCCGATGGTGGTTCCAGCGGTGGCCGCATCCGCCTGCAGCGCGACGGTGCCGAGTGGCGCATCGATGTTGGCTGGCTGACCGGCGAAGTGCGCTCCGGCCCATGGCGGGCGCAATGAAGCGGCGTGCGCGTGGCTTCACCCTGCTGGAAGTGATCATCGCCTTTGCCCTGCTCGGGTTGGCGCTGACGCTGCTGCTGGGCAGCCTGTCCGGTGGTGCGAAACAGGTACGCGAGGCCGGGCTGCGCACGCGTGCGGTGCTGCACGCGCAGTCGCTGCTGGCCGAAGCCGGTGTCGCTGCACCGCTGCAGGTCGGCCGCCAGCAGGGCGACTGGGAGCAGGGCCGCTACCACTGGGAACTGCAGGTGCAGCCGTGGGTGGAGCCACGTGCTGGTAGCGTGGTGCAGTCGCAGTCGCCGGGTGCGCCCTGGCTGGCCGAGCTGCAGCTGCAGGTGCGCTGGGGCGACAGCGAGCGCGAACAACTGCGCTGGCGCAGCCTGCGCCTGTTGCCGCCGGATCTGGAGAGCGCGCGATGAAGCGGCGCGCTGCGGGGTTCACCCTGATCGAGGTGATGCTGGCCACGGTGCTGCTGGCCGGTGGCCTGGCGCTGGCGTTCGCCAGCGTGCGCTCGGCAATGGCGGTCAGCCAGCGCGGCGAGCAGATCGCTGCCGAGAGCGAACGCATGCGCGCGGTGCAGGCGCTGCTGCGGCGGCAGCTGGCCGGCGCGCTGCGCACACCGCTGGAAGTACCCGACCCCACCCGTGAGCCGATGTTCTTCCAGGGCGAAGAACAGCGCATGCTGTTCGCCGCCGACCTGCCCGGCTATCTCGGCCGCGGCGGACCGTACCTGCACGCGTTGCAGGTGGACGGCCGCAGTGGCCAGCAGCGCCTGCTGCTGGACCTGGTGCTGCTGCAGGAGGGCGAGCGCATCGCCGAGACGCCGCCGCGTCCACCGGAAGTGCTGGTGGACGGCCTGAAGTCGGTGCAACTGCGCTATCGCGGCATTGACGCCAGCACCGGCCAGGTGACCGACTGGCTGCCGCGCTGGGACGATACGCGGCGCCTGCCGATGCTGGTGGAAGTACAGATCGTGCCGGCCAAGGGCGCGCCGTGGCCGGTGCTGGTGGTCGCACCGCGTGCCGGTGGCAGCGGTGGTGCGCGATGAACCGGCAAGGTGGAGCCGCGCTGGTGCTGGTGTTGTGGTTGATCGCGTTGATGACTGCGCTGGTCGGCGCCTTTGCACTGAGCGCGCGGGTCGAGCACCTGCAGCAGCGGGTGCTGGATGACGACGCGCGCGGCCAGGAGCGTGCACGGGCCGGCCTGGAATATGCGCTGATGCGCCTGTCCGCCGATCCGCAGCGGGCCCCGTGGCGGGCCGATGGCCGTACCTATCGCTGGACGTTCGATGACGCCAGCATCGAGATCAAGGTGCTGGACGAGAACGGCAAGATCAACCTGAATCTGGCCGATGTGGCCCTGCTGACCGCTTTTCTCAAGGCGCTGGGCGAAGACGAAGGAGCCGCACGGCAGCTGGCCGGTGCCATCGTCGACTGGCGCGACGAGGACAGCCTGCTGCAGCCCGGTGGCGGTGCCGAGGCGCCCGACTATGCCGCGGCGGGGTTGCCGTATGGCCCGCGCAACAAGCGTTTCGAGACCCTGGGTGAACTGCAGCGGGTGCTCGGCATGCCTGGGCCGTTGTACCAGAAGATGCTGCCGCACCTGACCCTGTACAGCCGCCAGGCACGCCCGGATCCGCAGTTCGCCAGCGCGCCGGTACTGACCGCGTTGGGGCTGGATGCCGACACCGTGCTGGCCCAGCGCGCCCAGCAAGAGCGTGATGCCGATTCCGCTGCGGGTGCGACAACGCTTGCCAGCAGCAGTGGCACCTATAGTATCGAGTCCCGTGTCATCGACGGCAGCGGACGCCGGTCGGTGCTGCAGGCAGTGGTACGCAACGGCTCGGGCGGGGTTCCCGGGCGGTCCTACACAGTGCTTCGCTGGGAGCAGGGAATGACAGCAAGATGACGGCTTGGCAGGACAGTCTGCGGCAGGTTCAGGGTCGGATCGGCCCGGGCGCTGGCCGCTTCCTGCGCTGGTGGCGGCAATCGCTGCTGGCGTGGGTGCCGGCACGTTGGCAGTGGGCGCTGGGTTGGGCGCAGGCGCGCCTGCTGCTGCAGCGCGAGGGTGACCAGCTGCAGGTCCGGCGTGAGGCCGGCGAACGCCGCGAAGCGGTGGCGACGTTGCCGTGGCCGTTGTCGCCGGCTGAACTGGACCGTGTTCTGGAGCCGCGCCTGCGCAGCCTGCCGCGGGTGTGGCTGTTGCCGGCCAATGAAGTGCTGCGCCGCCATCTTCGGCTGCCGGCGGCGGCGGCCGATCGCCTGCGCGCGGTGGTCGGCTTCGAGGTCGACCGGCAGACTCCGTTCGAATCCAGCCAGGTCAGCTATGACGTGCGTGAACTGGGCAGCGCCGGTGAAGGCCTGTTGCAGGTTGAACTGATCGCCTGGCCGCTGCGCCAGCTGGACGCCTGGCGTGGCAGCGTGGGCGAGTGGGCCGATACGTTGGCCGCCGTCGACGCGATCGATGCGCAGGGTGATCCGCTGCACGTGAATCTGCTGCCGCCCGCGCAGCGCCAGCTGCGGCCAGACCCGATGCGGCGCTGGAACCTGCTGCTGGCCCTGGCCGCGCTGGTGATGCTGGTGCTGGCCGCGGTGCAGCTGCTCGATAACCGCCGCGCCGCCGCCGATGAACTGCGTGCCCAGGTTGAACGCAGTGCGCGCAGTGCGCGTGGCGTGGCCAGCGAACGTGCACAGCTGCAGGGGCTGATCGACGGTGCCGCGTTCCTCGAAAAGCAGCGCAGCCAGCGTGCCGGCACGGTGGAAATCTGGAATGAACTGACCCGGCGCCTGCCGGAGGGCACCTACCTGGAAAAGCTGGCCATCGAGAACAACAACCTGCAGCTGATCGGGCTCAGCCGCGAGGCCTCGCAGCTGGTGCAGCTGCTGCAGGACGCGCCGCAGTGGCGCAAGGTCAACCTGACCGGCGTGCTGCAGGCCGACGGTGCCGCCAGTGGCCGTGACCGTTTCACCATGACCGCTGAACTGCAGCCGATGGCGGCTGCGAACGGGGAGGCGGCCGATGCCGATGCCAAGCGCGCGCCGTGACCGCTGGCTGGCACTGGCACTGCTGCTGGCAGTGCTCGGCCTGGCCTATCTGTTGCTGGTGCACCCCTGGTTCACCCAGCCGCTGCGTGAGATCGATGCCGATGTCGCGGCCTTGCGCGAGCGCGAGCAGCGTGTACAGGCGCAGCTGCAGCAGCAGCCGCAGATCGAACAGCGCCTGCGCGCTACCCGCGAAGCGTTGCAGCAGCGGCCGGGCTTCCTGCGTGAAGCCACCGCCGAAGCCGCCGCCGCCGCGCTGGGGGGCAAGCTGCAGGATGCCGTGGCGATGGCCAGCCCGGGCAACCGCAGCTGCACCATCAGCAACCGCACGCCGCTGACCGACAACCGTCGCGATGCCGAGTTCGTGCGCGTTGCCATGCAGGTACGCCTGCGCTGCGGTGTGGCCGAACTGGCCACCGTGCTGCACAGCCTGGAAACCGGCAGCCCGCGCCTGTTCGTCGACAACCTCAACCTGATCGCACAGCGTTTCCAGCAATCGCCGAACGAATCCGGGCTGGGCCTGGATGTGTCCTTCGAACTGGCCGGTTATCTGCTGCCGGGCGCTGCGGCCGAAGGGGCCACGCCAACACCCGCAACCGGGCCGGCCGCCACCCCGCAGCCGCCTGCAGCGGTACCGATGGCTGCACCGGTACCGGATGCACCGGCCGAGGGACAGGAGGTGGCCGATGAAACTTGAGCAGATCAGCCTGCGCACCGGTTTCCTGCTGGCCTTGGCGGGCTGGGCGGCAGCAGTCTGGCTGGCCACCGGCTTCGGCCTCGGCAGTCGGTTGCCGGGCGCCGATGGCAATGCCGATGCGGCGCCGTCGCTGCCAGGCCTGCCGTCGCTTGCCGCCGAACGCATGGCCAGTGCCGACAGCTACAGCGCGATCGGCGAACGCCCGCTGTTCGCCGAGGACCGCAAGCCGAAGCCCTATCTGCTTGGTGGCAGCGAGCCCGCCGCCAGTGCCGCATTGCGCCTGACCGGCGTGCTGCTGACCGGCGACTTCGGCATGGCCACGTTCACCACCGAACAGAACCGCTCGCTGCGCCTGCGCCTCAATGGGGAGGCCGTCGATGGCTGGCAGCTGGTCGCGCTGGCGCCCCGCCAGGCCACGGTGATCGGCCCCGGTGGCAATCAGGTGCTGGAGCTGGCGGTGTTCAACGGCCAGGGCGGTGAACCGCCCACCGTATTGCGCGGCGCCAACGGTGCGCCGCCGGCGGGTGGAATCATTGTGCCGCCGCCTGCCGGTGCTCCGCCGCCCCCGCCAGCTGCCGCAGCAACGGCACAGCAGGCGTCAGGTGGCGCTGCAGCACCGGCTGCCACACCGGCGGCCGCTACGCCTCCCGCCAACACCAACGGTCCCAGCGAAGCGCAGATGCAGGCCATCCGCGAACGCATCCAGGCCCGCCGCCGCCAGCTGCAGCAACAACAGCAGCAACAACCGTCGCCGCCCCCGGGCGATGGCACCAACCGATAGAGTGAATGCATGAACCTGCGTTTCCTTCCCTGGTCCTTTGCCCTCGCGCTGCTGGTTGGCTGCAGCACGGTGTCCGCGCCGCACGTGCAGCGCAAAGGCAACCTGACGTCCACGACCGATGCCGGCCAGGCGGCGGAAGTGGCTGCCGATGCCGCCCGTGACAGCCAGGGCGCGCCCCAGGCGGTCATCCGCCGCGGCACCGGCACCATGATCAACCGCGAAGCCGCGCGCGCGCCGGCGCCGGCACTGCACGGCGCCAGCACCGGTGAAGCAACCTTCAATTTCGAAGGCGAATCGGTGCATGCGGTGGTCAAGGCCATTCTCGGTGACATGCTGGGCCAGAACTACGTGATCGCACCGGGGGTGCAGGGCACAGTCACCCTGGCCACGCCCAAGCCGGTGTCGCCGGCACAGGCGTTGAACCTGCTGGAGATGGTGCTGGGCTGGAACAATGCCCGCATGGTCTATAGCGGCGGCCGCTACAACATCGTGGCTGCCGACCAGGCATTGGCCGGCACTGTCGCGCCGAGTACGGCGCCGGCAGCCAGTGCGCGTGGCTTCGAGGTGCGGGTGATCCCGCTGCAGTTCATCTCCGCCACTGAAATGAAGAAGGTGCTGGAGCCGTACGCGCGCCCCAACGCCATCGTCAACGTCGACAGCGGCCGCAACGTGATCACCCTGGGCGGTACCCGCGCCGAGCTGGAAAACTACATGCGCACCGTCGAGATCTTCGATGTCGACTGGCTGTCGGGCATGTCGGTGGGCGTGTTCCCGATCCAGTCCGGCAAGGCCGAGCAGGTGGCCGCCGACCTGGAGAAGGTGTTCGGCGAGGAGAGCAAGACGCCCAGCGCCGGCATGTTCCGCTTCCTGCCGCTGGAAAACGCCAACGCGGTGCTGGTGATCACCCCGCAGGTGCGTTACCTGGACCAGATCCAGCAGTGGCTGGACCGCATCGATACCGCCGGTGGCAGTGCCCGTCTGTTCTCCTATGAGCTGCGCTACATCAAGGCGCGCGATCTGGCCGAACGCCTCAGTGAAGCCTTCGCCAGCAGCGGCAACCGCGGCGGCTCCAGCCCGGCCTCGCTGGCACCGGGTGCAATGCCGTCGCAGCTGGGCAGCGACGGTGACCGTGGCATGGACAGCAACAACAGCAGCAATTTCGGTTCGACGCCGGGCAGTGGTTCCAGTGGCACCGGCAACGGCAGCATGAACCTGCCGCAGCGCCAGTCCGGCAATGTCAGCGTCAGCCTGGAAGTGGAAGGCGATCGCGTGGGCGTGTCGGCGGTGGAGGAAACCAACACCCTGCTGGTGCGCTCGACCCCGCAGGCCTGGCGTTCGATCCGCGAAGTGATCGAGAAGCTGGACGTGATGCCGCTGCAGGTGCATATCGAAGCGCAGGTGGCCGAGGTCGCACTGGAGGGGGACCTGAAGTACGGCGTGAACTGGTTCTTCGACAACGCGGTGGCCGGGCGCGCGCTGACCGGCGCATTGGCCGGCGTGACCCTGCCGGCCGCCGCCGGCGGCTCCTGGAGCAGCTTTGCCGGTGCCGCGACCGGTGGCGAAGGCCTTGGCTGGGCATTCACCGGCCACAATGGCGCGGCGGTGGTGAGCGCGCTGGACAAGGTCACCGATGTGCGCCTGCTGCAGACCCCCTCGGTGTTCGTGCGCAACAACGCCGAGGCCACGCTCAACGTGGGTGACAAGGTGCCGATCAATACCACCACGGTGAACACCGGTATCGGCACCAGCAGCTACAGCTCGGTACAGTACATCGACACCGGCGTGATCCTGAAGGTACGCCCGCGCGTCACCCGCGACGGCACGGTATTCCTCGACATCGTGCAGGAAGTGAGCAGCGCCTCGAACGTGCCGGAGAACTGCAACCCGCAGGAGCGCAACTGCAACCCGCGGATTTCCACCAAGAAGCTGTCGACCGAAGCGGCGGTGCAGAGCGGCGACACCATCATGCTGGCCGGCCTGATCACCGACACGGGCACCGATGGCAGCAGCGGCATCCCCGGCCTGAGCCGGATTCCGGTGGTGGGCGCACTGTTCGGGCAGAAGAGCCGCACCAGCCGTCGTTCGGAGGTGATCGTGCTGCTGACGCCGAGCATCGTGCGCAACGGGCAGGAGGCACGCACCCTGACCGACGAGTACAGCCAGCGCTTCCGCGCGATGGAACCGCTGAACCAGCCGCGCGCAAAGAAGTAAGGGGTTGACGGCCGGGCTGCGCCCGGCACCCGCAGAGGCCAGAGCTGGAGCAACGGCAACAGCGGGTTTACTGAGGGGGGGGCGGGGCACTGTGGGTTTGCGGGGACGCCGTAAATCCGTCCATGGAGGCTTGGTCGCCGCATCCATGCGGCTCACACCCCGCAAACCCACAGTGCCCCGCCTTCGACAGTTTCCTGCTGCTGTTGGTAGGTGTCGACCTTGGTCGACACGGTAGATCCACGCCATGCGTGGATGCTTTTCGATTCCAATTCGAAATATTCGATTCTGATGGAGATTCATCCACGCATGGCGTGGATCTACTGCAGATCGCAGAGATCTGTCGAAGGCGGGGTGGGTCCGGTTGTGGGGGCGTGAGCCGCATGGATGCGGCGACCGAGCTTACATGGACGTACTTGCAGCGTCCCCCGCCACCGGACCCACCCCGCCATGCCACGGATAGCCGGCTTCTGCTGTTGCTTCGGCTCTGGCCTCTGCAGGTGCCGGGTGCAACCCGGCCGATACCCTCCCAGTGCTAGGCTGTGGCTACCGACAACCACGGAGGCGGGATGGGGGCGATCGTGTTGTTGCCGCTGTGCGTGGACGATGCCGCGCTCGACCGCTGCCTGGCCGCGCTGGATGCCGGCACCGCGCCGGGTACCGCGGTCTGGCTGGCCGATGACGCGCAGACCGGGCCGCGTGCGCAGGCGGTGGTGGAACACTGGTTGGCGCATACGCCGTTGCAGGCCGAATACACCCGCCGCGCGCGGCCGTTGGGCGAGGTCGCCCATCTGGATGAGATGCTGCGCGCCTGCGAGGGCCTGGACGTGGCCGTGCTGGCGCCGGACAGCGTGCCAGCACCCGGCTGGCTGCAGCAGCTGCAGGATGCCTTCGCCCGCGACGCCGCCATCGCCACCGCAACACCGTGGTGCAATGCCGGCGAAACAGCCGCGTGGCCGCGATTGGGCGAAATCAATCCCGAACCGGAGGACCCGGCACTGCTGGCACACACCTGTGCCACGCTGCCGGTGCTGCATCCGGAGCTGCCCTCGGCAGTCACCCACGCGGTGCTGGTGCGCGGCAACGCGCGCCGGCGTGCCGGCGGCCTGGACGTGGACAGCTACGCCGGCTGGAACGCGGCGCTGGTCGACCTGAGCCTGCGCATGGCCGGGCTGGGTTGGCGCAACGTCCTGTGCGAGACCGCCTTCGTCGGCCGCGCAGGGGAGGCCGTCAGCCGCGATGGCGATCTTGAAGCCCTGGCCGCGCGCTGGCCGGCCTGGGTGCCGCGACTGGCCGATTTCCTGATGCACGATCCGCTGCACGGGCTGCGCGCCGATCTGCAGCAGCGCATGCGGCAGGCGATAATGCCGGCCGAGCAGGGCGACCTGTTCGTTCCATCATCTGCGCCGGAGCCTCCCGCTTGAATGTTGCCATTGCCGCCATCGTCGTCACCTACCAGAGCGGCAGCACCATCGATGCTTGCCTCTCGCGGCTGCGCCAGGCGCAGGACGTGGCCGAGATCCGGGTGATCGACAATGGCTCGGTGGATGGCACGCTGGAGATCGTGCAGCGGCACGCCAGCCATGACCCGCGTGTGCGCTTCATCGGTAATCCGGACAATCCTGGCTTTGCCGCCGCCAACAACCAGGGCGTGGCCGATTCGAGCAGCCCCTGGCTGGCCTTCATCAATCCGGACCTGATGGTCGAGCCGGATACGCTGGCCGGATTGCGTAGCCGCGCCGACGCCCTCGGTGACTGCCTGCTGGGTGTCGAACAGCTGGATGAGCACGGCCAGGCCGATGAGGCCGTGCGCCGCCGCGACCCGGATTTCCTGTTGATGCTGCGCTCGCCGGGCAAGGGCTCGAAACTGGCCGTTCCGCGTGACCCGCAGCAGGTACTGCAGCGGGTGCCGGCGTTGTCCGGTGCCTTGCTGATGATGTCGCGCGCGCTGTTCGACCGTATCGGCGGCTGGGACGCCGGCTACCGCCTGCACGCCGAAGACCTGGACCTGTGCCGCCGTGCCCGTGAGGCCGGCGCAGTGGTGGCGATTGCCAACGATCTGCAGGTCACCCACGTGCGCGGCGTATCCAGCCGCTCACGTCCGTTCTTCGTCGAGTGGCACAAGCACAAGGGCCTGTGGCGCTACTTCCAGAAGTTCGAGGCGAAGCAGCGTTCGCTGCCGGTACGCGTGGCGGTGTGGGGCGCGATCTGGGCGCACGCGCTGATGCTGGTACCGAGGCTGCTGCGCAGGTCGTTGTAGAGCCGAGCCCACGCTCGGCTCAGGCAAATCCAGCCGGGCGTGGGCTCGGCTCTACGAAAGGCCGGCGCGCCCACGGTTCACTCCGTCGGGCGCATAATCCGTCCCATGCCTATCATCCAGTCCCTGCTCGACACCGACCTGTACAAGTTCACCATGATGCAGGCGGTGCTCCACCAGCATCCCGGCGCCCAGGTGCAGTACCGGTTCAAGTGCCGCACGCCCGGCATCGAACTGGCCCGCTACATCGACCAGATCGACGAAGAGATCGACCACCTGTGCAGCCTGCGCTTCAGTGACGCGGAGCTGGACTACATGCGTGGCCTGCGCTTCGTGAAGCCCGACTTTGCCGACTTCCTTGGCCTGTTCCACCTCGACCGCAAGTACATCCAGCTGCGCGCATCGAAGACCGTGCCCGGCGAGATCGAGCTGGACATCACCGGCCCGTGGCTGCACACCATCCTGTTTGAAGTGCCGCTGCTGGCGATCATCAACGAGGTCTGGTTCCGCAACACCACCACCGCCGACTTCGCCGAAGGCGAACGCCGCCTGCAGGCCAAGGCCGCGCTGCTGCGTGATACCCCCGGCTTCGAGCAGTGCCGCATCGCCGACTACGGCAGCCGCCGCCGCTACTCGCGTGACTGGCATGCCCGCCTGCTGCCATTGCTGCGCGATGCGCTCGGGCCGCAGCTGGTCGGCACCAGCAACGTACACTTCGCGCGCCTGTATGGCATGACTCCGCACGGCACCATGGCTCATGAGTACCTGCAGGCGTTCCAGGCGCTCGGCCCGCGCCTGCGTGATTCGCAGGTGGCGGCACTGGAATCATGGGCACGCGAATATCGCGGCGACCTCGGCATCGCGCTGTCCGACGTGGTCGGCCTGGACGCGTTCCTGCGCGACTTCGATATGTACTTCTGCAAGCTGTTCGACGGCGTGCGCCACGACTCGGGCGATCCGTTCGACTGGGGTGACCGCATGCTGGCGCATTTTCAGCAGCGCCGGGTCGATCCACGCAGCAAGGTGCTGGTGTTCAGCGATGGCCTCGACATCGTCAAGGTGATGCGCCTGTATGACTACTTCCGTGGTCGCTGCCAGGTCGCCTTCGGCGTCGGCACCCATCTGACCAATGATCTGGGTCCGACGCCGCTCAACATCGTCATCAAGATGGTCCGCTGCAACGGCCAGCCGGTCGCCAAGCTCAGCGACTCGCCGGGCAAGAGCATGTGCGACGACCCTGGTTACCTGACATACCTGCGCCAGGTCTTCGAGTTGCCGCAGCCGGAGTAACGCCGGCCTGCTGCAGGTCTTACAGGTAGTCGACCACGACCAGGTAGGCGCCCTGCAGCGGCTGCTGCTTCGAAGCCTGCACGCTGTAGCGTTCGGAGAAGGCGATATCGCCGGCGCGCATCGCGCTGGCCGACACCGACAGCTTCTGGCCCTGGCGCTTGCCATCGCGCAGCGTCGCGGCCTGGCCATCGGCCAGCGCCGTCACGGCCACCGTCGAGCCCTTGGCCGACGGCGGGCAGGCCGCCAGGCTCAGTTCGCCCTGGGACAGGTTCGTCGTGCAGCCCGGCTCAGCGATGTGACCGCTGAAACGGATGCTGCCGCTGCTGGCCTGGGCCAGCGCACTGACGGACATCAGGGCCACACACAGCAGGATGGAGTTCCTCATGACACGTTCTCTGGTTCGTTCGGTGTTTCCTAGTTAGCGACAGGTTGGACCCGGCTTTAATAGGACAAATCCGAATCTGCTAGGGCCATCACCGAGAAAGAGTGATGCGCATCAAGAAAGCTGTTTTTCAGGGAGAAATGGCGACTTTTTGCGTGCGCGCCCGGCGCAGCCAGCCGCCTCCGCGAAGGCTGCGGGTGACCGCTCGCCCCCGCTGACTCGATTTCGGCTACCACGTCACACTTGAGGCGTCAATAAACCGTCGTTCAGAAAAATAATGAGACTTTCATCACAGTTGTGCCTATACTTGCGTCACGGATTCAGGGGAAGGTATGTCCGAGTCCGGCCACAGGTGAGACGCAAGGATGGGTCCTGATAGCCCGGCAGTGCTCCTTGCTTCCTCCTCTACTTCTCATCTCTTCAGTAGGGTTAGGTAAAAGCGAATGCACAAGATCAATCTCATCGCCGCTGTGATGCTGGCCGCCGCTCCGCTGGCCGCCAACGCCGCCGACGGCACCATCACCTTCAATGGCAAGGTGACCGACAAGACCTGCACCATCTCGACCCCGGGCGGCAAGGACTTCGCCGTCAACCTGCCGACCGTGTCCAAGAACACCCTGGCCAATGCCGGTGCCGTTGCGGGTCGTACCCCGTTCGCGATCAACCTGACCAAGTGCAGCGCCGGCAACGTCGCGACCTACTTCGAGCCGGGTTCGACCGTTGACTTCAACACCGGCCGCCTGCTGAACCAGGCTTCGGCCAACGCTGCCACCAACGTGCAGCTGCAGCTGCTGGGCTCCAACAACCAGGTCCTGCCGATCAAGGCAGCCGGCGCTGGCCTGGCCCAGACCAACTCGCAGTGGGTCACCGTCGGCACCGACGGCTCGGCCGACCTGAGCTACTACGCTGAGTACTACGCCACTGCCGCCGCCACCCCGGGCGACGTCACCAGCAGCGTCAAGTACACGATCATCTACAACTGATCGTAGCCGTACCCGCATTGGCCGGCGTACGCGCCGGCCAATGCTCCGCGGCCTCTGGCCACACACCTCGAGCGTAGTACTTCCGATGAAAGCAATCTTTCCCCGGGCGCTGCTGCTGGCAGCGTTCACGCTGCCCTTCTGCCAGAACGCACTGGCCGGCGTGGTGGTCAACGGCACGCGAGTGATCTATCCGGCGCAGGCGCGCGAAGTCACCGTGCAGGTCGACAACGTGGGCGATTCGCCGGCGCTGGTGCAGGCCTGGATCGACAGCGGCGACGCCAACCAGACCGCCGATACCAGCGATGCACCGTTCGTGCTGACACCGCCGATCGCGCGCGTCGAGCCGGGCCGCAGCCAGGCGCTGCGCCTGATCTTCTCCGGCGCGCAGCTGCCGACCGACCGCGAGTCGGTGTTCTGGCTCAACGTGCTGGATGTGCCGCCGTCGCCGGACAACGCCGACAACAGTGGCGAACAGAATTACCTGCAGGTCGCGTTTCGTTCGCGCCTGAAGCTTTTCTACCGGCCGCAGGGCCTGAAGGGCGTTGCCAACGACGCACCGGCAGCGCTGCGCTGGACCCGCAATGGCGACCGCCTGCGGGTGGAAAACCCGAGCCCCTTCCACGTCACGCTGGCTGAAGTGCATGCCGTGACCGGCAGCAGTGAAAAGGCCGTCGAGGACAAGGGCGCGATGGTTGCGCCGAAGCAGAGCCTGGAGTTCGCCGCACCGGCGGGCACCAACCAGGTCCGCTTCATCACCATCAACGACTACGGCGGCCGGGTGGAACACACCATCCGCCTCGGCAGCACCGGGGGCTGAACGCGCCGCGCTGGCTCATGGCCTGCGCATCCCGCCACCGCCGCCGTGCGGCGAATTGAAGGAATGTCAGTGTGATCGGAAACAGATTGACATTGTCGATCCATCAGGCGCTTTGCCTGTTGGTTGCTGGCGTGGCCTGCCCAGGATGGGCGCTGGCTGCCCCGGCCAATCTCGGCGAACAGGCGCTGATGGCGCAGAGTGGTGCGGCCAATGCGCGTGCACCGGAGTCGGCCCAGTTCAACTCCAGCTTCCTGTCCGGCCAGGCCAAGCAGGTCGACCTGGCAGCGTTCACCAATGGCAACCCGATGGTGGCCGGCACCTATCGCGTCGACGTCTACGTCAACGGTGCCTGGCAGGGCCGTCGCGACCTGCAGTTCAAGGCCGATGCACAGGGCCGCGTGGACGCCTGCCTGCCGCTGCCGATGCTGGAAGAAATGGGCGTGGACAGCGAGGCCGTGCTGCTGCAGCAGGACCCGTCCGTGCCGGCCGACAAGACCAGCTGCGTGCCTGTGCAGCAGCGCATGAGCAACGCCTACGGCATCTATGACAGCGGCAACCTGCGCTACGACCTGAGCATCCCGCAGGTGTTCCTGCGCCGCGAGGCGCGCGGCTACGTCAATCCGGCACTGTGGGACCGTGGCATCAATGCCGGCTTCGTCGGCTACAGCTTCAATGCGATCAACAGCGACAGCCGCGTCGAAGGTGGCCAGCGCAACCGCAGTGCCTACCTCGGCCTCAATGCCGGCCTGAACCTGGGCGGCTGGCAGTTCCGCCACGACTCGAACCTGACCTGGTCCGAGGGTGACGGCCGCCATTGGCAGAGCATCGCCACCTACGCACAGCGCGGTATCCCGCAGGTGCGCGGCATGCTCACCATCGGTGAGGCCTACACCACCGGTGAACTGTTCGATTCGATCGGCTATCGCGGCGCCAGCCTGGCCAGCGATGACCGCATGCTGCCCGACTCGCTGCGCGGTTATGCGCCGGTCGTGCGCGGCATCGCCGAAACCAACGCACGCGTTGAAGTGCGCCAGAACCAGCAGCTGATCTACTCCTCCACCGTGTCGCCGGGCAGCTTCGTCATCGACGATCTGTACCCGACCGGCTACGGCGGCGACCTGGAAGTGAGCGTGATCGAGGCCGATGGCCGCCGCCGCGAATTCAAGGTGCCGTTCGGTTCGGTGCCGCAGATGCTGCGCGAAGGCGTGTCGCGTTACTCGCTGACGGCCGGCCAGGTGCGCAACAAGCTGCTGGCCGATGAGCCGTGGCTGGTGCAGGGTACCTACCAGCGCGGTATCGGCAATCAGCTGACCCTGTACGGCGGCAGTGCACTGAGCGATGGCTACCTGTCGCTGCTGTACGGCGTCGGCCTGTCCACGCCGGTCGGCGCGTTCGCCGCCGACGTCACCCACGCCCGCACGACGTTCGACCACTACGGCAACCACACCGGTGCCAGCGTGCGCTTGAGCTACAGCAACATGATCGGCGAGACCGGGACCAACCTGACCCTGGCCGCTTACCGCTATTCGACCGAAGGCTTCTACAGCCTGCAGGACGCGCTGTATGGGCGCGACTCGGACAAGCGCGGCATCGATCCGACCACCCGCGGCCGCCAGCGCAGCCAGTTCCAGGTGACGCTGAACCAGCCGTTGGGCCGTCGTGGCGGCGCACTGTACGTGACCGGTTCGGTGCGTGACTTCTACGATCGTCCCGGCACCTCCAAGCAGTACCAGGTGGGCTACAACAACGCCTGGCGCTCGGTGAACTACGGCTTCTCGGCGCTGCGTACCGAAGAAGGCGTGCTCGGCCGTTCCGATACCCAGTACCTGCTGTCGATGAGCGTGCCGCTGGGCCGTGGTACCCACCCGGTGTCGTTCAGCGCCGATGTCGGCGTGCGCGACCGCGGTGGCTACGACAACAGCCGCGTCGGCATCACCGGTTCGGCCGGCGTCGACAACAACTTCAGCTATGGCGCTGCGCTGTCCGATTCCCGCGAGGGCGGCACCACCGCAGTCGGCAACGCCGAGTACCGCAGCCGTTACACCGCGTTGAATGCCACCTACAGCCACTCGCGCGATTTCCGCCAGGCCTCGGTCGGCGCCAACGGCAGCGTGGTCGTGCATCCGGGCGGCTTCACCTTCACCCCGCAGCGTGGCGATACCATGGTGCTGGTGGAAGCACCGGGCGCACGCGATGCGATCGTCAGCAATGCCCCCGGCCTGCGTGTCGATGGCCGCGGCTACGCCGTGGTCCCGTACGTGTCGCCGTACCGCCTCAACACCGTCACCCTCGACCCGCAGGGCATGGCCCACGACGTCGAACTGGAAAGCACCAGCCAGTCGGTGGCGCCGTTCGCCGGTGCGATCAGCTACCTGCGCTTCGATACCCGCAAGGGCAACGCGCTGCTGATCCAGGTCCGCAACACCGATGGCCGCACGCTGCCGTTCGGCGCGCAGGTCAAGGACGAGCAGGGCCAGCCGGTGGGCATGGTCAGCCAGGGTGGCCGCCTGTACGTGCGCAGCGAGAAGAACCAGGGCCAGTTGCAGGTCGAGTGGGGCGCAGGTGCCGACCAGCGCTGCACCATTGATTACCAGGTACCGGAGGGCGCCGATGCGTCCAAGACCGGCTTCATCCCGCTGGAGGCAGCATGCCGATGATTTCTTCCCGTGGCCGCAAGGCACTGGCCGCGTTGGCCCTGCTGGGTGGCGTGCTGCTGGCGCAGCAGGCCAGTGCGGCCTGCCGCATCCAGGTCAACGGTTTCGTTGCGCAGGACGTGCAGATGGACATGGGTCAGATCGTGATCCTGCCCAGTACGCCCGTGGGCGGCGTGATCAAGGAAATCAGCGTGCCGATCAACCAGCAGAACAGCGTTGCCCGCTGTGACTACTGGTATAGCGGCTACTCGACAGGCGAGTACGTCAACGCGCCGCAGAAGCGACCGGTGGCTGGCTTTGCCAACGTCTATGAGACCGGCGTGGCCGGTGTGGGCATCCGCCTGTTCCGCGACTCCGGCGCGATCCAGGCCTATTACCCACATACCATCAATTTCGCGGCCAACTCCACGATCTCGCTGATCGGTGGCCAGTTCCGCATCCAGCTGATCAAAACCGCCGCGCAGACCGGTTCGGGCGTGATTGCACCGAACGGTCGCTTCACCACCTACTACTTCGATGGTGATGGCCCCAGCCGCCCGGTGCTGACCTCCACCTTCAGGGGCTCGGGTACTACCGTGGTCAGCCCGACCTGCGAAGTGCAGGCCGGCAGCCGCAACATCGCCGTTGATTTCGGCAGCGTGCCCAACACCACGTTCACCGGCGTTGGTTCGCGTGCGGTCGATCGTGATTTCGAGATCCGCCTGAACTGCCAGGGCAGCAACGTTGCTGCCTACCAGAGCAAGATCGGCATCCGCCTCGACGCCGACCAGGACAGCTCGAACATGCCCGGCGTGCTGAAGCTGAGCGCGGCCACCAACAGCGCCACCCGCATCGGCATCCAGATGGTCCAGCGCGATGGCAGCACCGAGCGCGAAGTGCGCTTCGGCCAGACCGTCAACGTAGGCACTACCGTGCCGGGTACCAGTGTCATGGCGCTGCCGCTGCGTGCCCGCTATGTGCAGACCCAGGCCGGTACCGTCGGCGCTGGTGTCGCAAACGGCCAGGCGACCTTCACCATCCAGTACGAGTAAGGCGGCCGCAGGCCGCCGCCACCGCTGCGTTCCACCGCAACGTCACCTGTTCCGCAGGTGGCGTTGACTGCGTCTTGATCTTCCAACGATGAAGATCAGTGCCACGACGCACGTACAACCACATGAATGTGATGTATGTCGCGAATTTGGAGTTTCCTCATGAGGTGACCGTCTCCTGCCCACGGGTATTGGACGGGAACGCCGAAAGGATCCAGACGTGGCTACAGCTGCCTGCATCCCCCCGCGCCGTCCTTCAGGAGTGCTGCGGTGAAGGTCCTGTCCGTGTTCGGTACACGGCCGGAGGCGATCAAGATGGGGCCGCTGGTGCGCGCACTGGGCAAAGCGGCCGACATCGAGTCGGTGGTCTGCATCACCGGCCAGCACCGGGCGATGCTCGACCAGGTGATGTCGCTGTTCGAGATCACCGCCGACCATGACCTCGATGTCATGGTGCCCAACCAGACCCTCAACGGCCTGTGCGCCAGGCTGTTCGAACGGCTTGACGCGCTCTACACACAGGTTCGCCCGGACCGCGTGCTGGTGCATGGTGATACCACCACGGCGATGACCGCCGCGCTGGCTGCGTTTCATCACCGCATTCCAATCGGCCACGTCGAGGCCGGCCTGCGCACCGGTGACATCAACCGGCCATGGCCGGAGGAAATGAACCGGCGGGTGATCGACGTGGTCGGCCACCAGCTGTATGCGCCCACCGCCAGCTCGCGCGCCAACCTGGCCCGCGAACACCTGGGCGGGCAGATCCTGGTCACCGGCAACACCGTCATCGATGCCCTGCAGCAGACCGTACAGCGGCTGGATGCCGACCCGGCGCTGCGCGCGCAGGCCGACGCGCCCTTCCACATGCTCGACCCGCGGCGGCGCCTGCTGCTGGTCACCGGCCACCGCCGCGAGAGCTTCGGCCAGGGTTTCGAGGACATCTGCCGCGCACTGGCCGAGCTGGTGCGACGCACGGACCTGCAGGTGCTTTACCCGGTGCACCTCAACCCGAATGTACAGGGCCCGGTCAACGCCCACCTCGGCCACCTCGACAACGTGCACCTGGTGCCGCCGCAGGACTACCTGCGCTTCGTGCGCCTGATGCAGCGCGCCGACGTGATCCTCACCGATTCCGGTGGCGTGCAGGAAGAAGCGCCGGCGCTGGCCAAGCCCGTTCTGGTGATGCGCGATGTCACCGAGCGTCCGGAGGCGGTCGAGGCGGGTGTGGTGACGCTGGTCGGCACCACCCCTTCGCGCATCGTCGAGGCGGTCAACGCCGCGCTGGCACAGCCACCGCAGCCGACCCACTTCGACCCCGATGCCAGTCCCTACGGCGATGGTCGCGCCAGTGTGCGCATCGTCGCCGCCTTGCGTGGGCAACCACTGCCCGAGTTCTCACCCGTCGTCCACGGTGGCGCTGCCAACCACCCTCATCCGCATGAAGTGATGCCATGACCCAGACCGGCCGCTCTCCCTTGTTTGCTTCCGCTGCCGCGTTCGTCCTCTCGGGCGTGGTCGCCAGTGCCCATGCCGCCGACAGCGTTGCCGGCCAGTTCGCCGAATGGAGCGGCGACAGTACGGTGAACCGGCAGATGAGCCTGCGCGAACTCGGCTTCCGCCAGCCGCTGGTATTGAGCGGGCAGGAAAGCCAGCGAGAGATTTACCTGCCGGTGCCGGCCGGTGTCGCCACCCGCGACGCGCAGCTGCAGCTGGACGGGCGCTATGTGCGCGGCCACGCTGGGCGCACTTCCGGTTTGTGGTCGGTCGACGGCGACCCGATCGCCGCGCGTTCGATCACCGATGCGCAGGGTGATGCCAGCCAGCTGCTGGCCATCGATGGCGAACCGCGCCAGAACGGTTTCGTGAGGGTCGGCGTCGGCTGGTGGTCGATCGTTTCCGATTACCGGTGCGCCGACCAGAGCGCACCGGCCAACGTGCTGCGGTTGTCGCCGGATTCGCGTTTCAGCTACCGCTTCGACGGCCGCGCCGTGGACACCGTGGCCAAGGCCTGGGGCGCGCTGCCGCCACGGGTGCGCCTGCTGGTGGATGGCAGGGGTCTGCAGGCGCCTGTCTATGATGCCGCCTGGCGCATCGGTACCGCGCTGCAGGCCGGTGGCAAGCAGGTGCAGGTGGTCGCGCTGCCCAAGGTTGGTGACAGTGTTGACCTGACCGGCATCAGCATCCCGGCCAGCCTGCAGGGCGTGCCGGCCTATGCTGCGCTGGCGTCGGGCGAGCGCGCGTATGTGCTGAAGGATCTGGCCGAAGTCGGCGCGCTGCTGTCGCTGCGTGACAGTGGGCCGTTGGCTGCCGATGTGATGATCGGCAGCGATGCGCTGAGGGCTGGAGTACGCGCGGCGCTGGACGCGCTCGGTGCGCAGGTCGGCGCCACTGGCACTGATGCGGGCACGGCGTTCGCCGCGTGGCGCGGTACTGGCATGGGCGGCCTGGAAAATCCCGCAGACAATGGCTCGGTCAGCGTGGTCGCCGTTGCCGGCCGTCCGACGCTGGTGGTCGATCCGGCGGCGGCCGGCAAGGTCGCCGGGTTGTTCGCCGATCAGTGGCGCAGCTATGCGCTGGGCCGCAGCCTGCAGGTCACCGCGGCCGGCATGCCGAAGCTCGACGGCGACCAGGTGCTGCTGAGTCGGCTCGGCAACATCGCAGGCACGATGGACGTGGTCACCCGCGCCGATCGCAGCGCCACCTTCGACCTCGGTGCGTTGTCGGCCGATGGCCGCCTGCCCGAGCAGGTGGTGATCGATGTCTCTGCGGCGCCGAACGCGGCCGGGCAGGGCGCGGTAGCCACGATCTATTTCAATGACTACCTGCTGGGTGGGAAGGTGCTGGCCGCCAATGGCCAGCCGCAGCGGCTGGTGGCCAAGGTGCCGGCCTATGCACTGTCGGCGCGCAACGAGATCCGCGTCAGCTTCCTGCGCCAGCCGGCACGCCCGTACTGCCACGATCCGGCCACTGGCTATCCGGTCTCGATCCTGCCCAGCAGCCACCTGACCCTGGCCAAGCGTTCGCTCGGCAGTGACTTCGTCGGTGCCAGCAGCCAGCTCTCGCGCGGCAGCCAGGTATTCGTGCCCGGCACCTGGCTGCAGGACGCGCCGACCTCGCTTGCCAAGGTCATCGCCATCGCCAGTGCAGTGGGTGCATCACCGGAGGCCTCGGAACTGAAGGTGGTCGACGCCGGTGCCGCGGTCAGTCCGGGAGCGCCGTGGCTGGCGTTCGGCGTGGCACCGGCCGGTGTCGATGTGGCCGGCCTGAAGGACGGCCACCTGCTGATCGGCGGCACGCCGCAGCCGCTGCTGGATGTCAGCGGCCTGGACCGCGCCGCGGTGGTGCAGGTCGGCACCTCCGGCGGCCAGCTCGGCGTGTTGTACAGCGACCTGGGTGCGCAGGCACCGTCGTTCGGCGCGCCGTTCCGGTTGCTGCGTGGTGATCTCGCCGTGCTCGACGGCAGTGATGCCGTCCGTGAGTTCGACCGCCAGGACCCCTATGGGAGCCGCGTTGCCGAGGACGGCAATCCGCAATCGAAGTGGGAACGGCACATGGTCTGGTTGCTGCTGCTGGTCGGCGTGATCGTGTTCGCGCTGCTGGCTGCCCGCGTCACCCAGGTGCGCCGCCGCAAGTCCGCCAACACAGGGCACTGATCCACCGTGGACGGTCTGTTCTGGAACATCCAGCTGGCCAACTACTACGCCGCACTGGAAACCACGGCGGCGGCGGTGGCCGTGCTGATCCTGATCTCCAGCCTCGATGACCTGTTCATCGATGTCTGGTACTGGGTGCGCGAAAGCTGGCGCGCGCTCACCATCAAGCGTCGCGATGCCTACAAGCCGTTGACCCAGGAAGACCTGCTGCAGCGACCGGAGCAGCCGCTGGCGATCATGGTGCCGGCGTGGATGGAGTACGACGTCATCGCGCAGATGGTCGAGAACATGATCAACGTACTCGACTACCGCGAGTACGTCGTGTTCGTCGGCACCTATCCCAACGACCAGCAGACCATCGATGAAGTGGAGCGCATGCGCCGCCGCTACAAGCGCCTGCGCCGGGTGGAGGTGCCGCATGATGGGCCGACCAGCAAGGCCGACTGCCTGAACTGGCTGATCCTGGCCATCTTCGATTACGAGAAGCGCCACGAAATCGAGTTCGCCGGTGTGATCCTGCACGACAGCGAGGACGTGCTGCACCCGATGGAGCTGCACTTCTACAACTACCTGCTGCCACGCAAGGACATGATCCAGCTGCCGGTCACCTCGCTGGACCGCGAGTGGTACGAGCTGGTGGCCGGCGTTTACATGGACGAGTTCGCCGAATGGCATGCCAAGGATCTGGTGGTGCGCGAGAGCGTGTCCGGCATGGTGCCCTCGGCGGGCGTCGGTACCTGCTTCTCGCGACGCGCGCTGCTGGCGTTGAGTGCACAGACCGACAACCAGCCCTTCAACACCGACAGCCTCACCGAGGACTACGACGTCGGTGCACGACTGGCGGCGATGGGCATGCAGTCGATCTTCGCGCGCTTCCCGGTGCAGTTCCGCGTGCGCCGGCCCTCGTGGTTCGGCTGGGGCCCGGTGCGCGAACGCACCCAGCAGATGGCCCTGTGCGTGCGCGAGTACTTCCCCGACAACTTCCGCGCTTCCTACCGGCAGAAGGCACGCTGGGTGCTGGGCATCGGCCTGCAGAGCTGGGAGTCGCTGGGCTGGCGCGGCTCGCTGGCCACCAAATACCTGCTGGCGCGAGACCGCAAGGGCATCATCACCTCGTTCGTCAGCATCATCGCCTACGTCATCTTCCTGCAGCTGCTGTTGTTCTGGCTGCTGAAAATGACCGGGGTATGGACGATGCAGTTTCCCAGCGTGTTCCAGCCCGGTACCTGGCAGATGAACGTGGCGCTGCTGACCACGGCTGCACTGGCGACCCGCGTCGTGCAGCGCTTCTACTTCGTCAACCGGCTGTATGGCTGGGAACATGCGCTGATGTCGATCCCGCGCATGGTGGTCGGCAACATGATCAATTTCATGGCCACCGCGCGTGCCTGGAAGGTGTTCCTGGCCTACCTGCTGTTCGGCAAGCGCATGGTCTGGGACAAGACCATGCACGATTTCCCGGATGCGGCGCAGCTGGTACAGACCCGCAAGCAGCTGGGCGAACTGCTGGGCACCTGGCAGGCCGTTGAACCCGAACGCCTGCAGCAGGCGCTGGACCAGCAGCATGCCGGCCGGCAGCAGCCGTTGGGCCGCATCCTGCTTACCCAGGGCTGGCTGGACGATGAAACACTGGCCGAGGCGATCGCCTTCCAGGGTGACCTGCCACGCGCGGTGATCGACGTGGATTACCTGCGTGCCTGCCAGTTCCCGGTCAGTGCCGATGCCTGCGTGCAATGGCGGATGCTGCCGCTGCCGCCGCGTCAGGAAGGTACCCTGCGGCTGGCCGTGGCCAGCCCATTGCCCGAAGAGGCATTGGCACTGCTGAAGCAGGAAACCCGCAGCGAGCACATTGAACAGAGCATCGCCCGCGAAAGCGAGATCAACGCGGGACTGCGCCTGATCGGTGGCGACCGGCAGTGGCACCTGGACAACGTGCCACTGCTGGGCGACCTGCTGGTGGAAATGCGCCTGATCGATCACGCACGCTTCGAGATCGCACTGGACGACTACAAGCCGCAGCGCGACGGCCGCATCGGCGATTACCTGGTGAAGCAGGGCATCACCACCGAGGAGGCCGTGGCCCAGGCCATGCAGGAACAGCGCCGGCGTGCGGCCACGCTGCAGTCGCCGCCTCCCGGAGCCTTGCCGGCATGAAGACCACGCTGCTGTCCACCGTCATTGCTGTCGCGCTGGCTACAGCCACCGCACCGGTACTGGCACAGGCCGATGCGCCGCTGCCATTGTCCGGTGCGGCCTACCGCATCGCCGAGCAGGCGTTTGCCGCCTATGAACGTGGCGATTACCCCGCGGCCTACCAGCAGTCCAGTGAAGCGATCCGGCTGCGCCCGGATGTGGTGCGGCTGCGCCTGCTGCAGATCTATGCGCTGCAGAAGCTCGGTCGTGGCGCAGAAGCGCAGCAGCGGGCGCGCCGTGCGCTGGACGCGGGGATGAAGGATCCGGCCTTGCCGGCGCTGGCCGCCGCTGTGCCCAAGACGACCACAGGTGCGGCGCGTAGCGCAGCGTTGCCACGTGCGTCCGCCACGGCGGCCGACCGCAACAGCCGGCAGGCCTACCTGCTGGCAACCGAAGCCTATGCGGCCTACGACGCCGGGCAGATGGGCATTGCCGCCAGCAAGGCCGAGCAGGCGTTCCGGCAGCAGCCGAAGCAGGGCGCATGGGCCCTGCTGTGGGTGGCGGCGCTGGAGGCTCAGCAACAGCCCGAACAGGCCGACGTCGCCATCAGCACCGCGCTGCAGCTGGGGGCACCCAACGTCGAGGAACTGCGCGCGCGCCGCGTGGTGCTGACGCGCCAACGCGCGCTGCTGCTGGCCCAGCAAGCCTATCGATCGCTGTCCGCAGGTGATGATGCCGCGGCCATTGGACATGCGCGCGACGCCGTGAAGCTGGCACCGGAGGTGGCTTCATACCGGTTGCTGCTGATCACCGCGCAGCTGCAGGGCGATCAGCTGGCCGACGCTGAGCACAGTGCTGATCAGGCATTGCAGGTAGATGCCAACGACCTCAATGCACGGGTCATGCGCGGTTACCTGCGCCAGCGCCAGGGCAGCACGTTGCGGGCCAATGAGGATTTCGACGCCGCGCTTGCCACGCCGGGATCAACCGCGCAGCAGCGCAACGTGCGCCTGCTGGCGGTGGATGCGGCACTGGCTGCCGGCGATCGGGTGCGTGCGGCTGCACTGCTGGCACCGTTGCAGGCGCCAGTGTCAGCAGATGAGAGAGACGCACGGACACAGCTGCTGTTGCAGCAGGGCATCGAGCAGCGCGCCAAGGCGATTCGATCCAGTCGCGCGCTTCCCCGCATCAGCGCCGAGGCCTACCCGGCACCGGTCCAGCACTGCCAGTCCGGTGACAGCAGCAACGTCTGCGAGCTGATGCCGGCCGACCTTCAGGGGGATGGCGGTGCCGCGCAGCGTGCCTACGCTGCCTACGCACGCCGGGACTACGCTGACGCCATCGGTGAGGCACGGAAGGCCGTACAACTCGCACCGGAGGACGCGAACCTGCAGGGCCTGCTGACCACCACGCTGGCAGCGGGCAACCGCGTCCAGCAGGACGAAGCGCGGCAGCGCCTGGATGCGGCACTGGCGCAGCACCCTGATGATGCGGGCGCGCTGATGCAGCGCGGCTACCTCAACCAGAAGGCACGCGAGCCGGCGCGCGCGCTGGCCGACTTCCGTGCCGCTGAGGCCACCGGCAGGGCACCGAAAAGCGTGGTGCTCGACCAGGCCTACGCCAGCGCCGCCAACGGCAACACCCCCCAGGCGGCATCGCTGCTGCGCACCGCCATCGACCGTGCCGACGCGGGTGACCTGCAACTGGATGAGCACCAGCGCTACAACGTTCGCAATGCCATCGCCAACTACTCGCGCGAGTGGGGCGTGATCGCATCGGCGGGATTCCGTGGTGCGCGCCAGGCGGCGACCAACGTCGGCGGTGCGGCGATCAGCACGCCAGGCGATTCGGTGTTCAGTACGCTGGAGGCGTTCTGGCGGCCCCCGGCCTTCAACGACCAGCATGGCACGCTGGAACTCTACGCACGCCTGCTCAACACGCTGTACGACGAGGGCGGTACCTACGAATCGATCCGTGCGGTGGATCCCTGCACGGGTGAATCGACACCGGATGCGCGCGTACGCGCCGAGCGCCTGAGCCACTCGCGTTCGACCACGGGTTGGCCATCCACCATCGCGTCCTTCGGCATGCGCTATGCGTTCGGCCAGACCGGGCTCAGTGCCGGTATCGAGCGCAGGCAGTTCCTCGGCAGCGCCACCCGCCAGGGCGAGGTCTACCCCGAATCGGCAGCAGTGCAATGCCGCCTGCAGCTGGCGCTGAACCCACCACTGGAAGCCAGTACGCTGGCGCGCTATCGGTTGGCCAGTGGTTCCGGTGGATGGATGTCCTACCTCACCTACGGCTACTACCATGGCACCGATCTGCGCACCGACGTGAGCCAGTGGTGGATGGTCAGCGGTTACGCGCAGGGCGGCTATACCTGGGACGACAACAGTGCCAGCTTCACCCTTGACGCGCTCGATGCCAACGGCACACCGGTGCGGCGCCTTGGCGAGGCCAATGGCCGCCTGCATCGCGAACAGTGGTTCGCTGCCGGTGAACTGCGCGCCGGGCGAAGCTTCCGCTTCGGTGCAGGGCAGACCCACTGGGTGGTCACGCCGTACGTGGTGGTGGGAGCGGACTGGCTGGACCAGCGCTCGCGCGTGCGCGACCTCCGCTACCCGCTGTTGCCGTCGCAGTCGTTCGCGCTCAACGACAGCCAGCGCAGCTGGTCACTCGGTGCGGGCCCGGGCGTGGGCGTGCGCTACTGGTTCCGCGAGGACCACTACAACGCTCCACGTTCCTACCTGGACCTGACCGTGCAGTACCGCATCGCCATCGGCGGCGGTGATACGCAACGCGCCAAAGGTCTGTTCGCCACCGCCATCCTCTATTACTGAGGCAGACCCCAACGTCGCCGCAGTGCTGCGGCCTGCGGGGTGTCCTGGGTCAGCCACGGCTCCAGTGCATAGACCAGCACGTGTTGCGCGCCGCTGTCGCGTGCCCATGCCAACTGCCGCTGGATGCGTGCGGCATCGGCGGTTTCGCCCTTGAATCCGCTGCCGTCGGCAGGGCCGCCGGGCAGTTCGCGGAACAGTTCAACGATCGCATCGAAACCAATGCCATGTGCATGGAAATGATCGAGCAGCGGTTGCAGCTGCTGCACGTTGCCGGCACCGGCTACACCCACACCGTCCTGCACCATCGGCCGCACCGCCGCTTGGGCCAGCACGGCCTGCCACAACGTGACCAGGCTGCCATCGGTCTGCAGGCGGCTGAAGTAGCAGGACATCGCGCAGTCACCACCGCGTGCGCTGGCCGCCTGCACCAGCCCGTGCAGCCACTGCGCCAGCCAGTGCTGGCGGGCCGGATCGGCCCAGTGGTACTGCTCTAGCTCGTAGGGCAGGTACCAGCCCCCGAAGGCCGGCTGCTGCGCCCAGGGCGCCTGTGCCAACCAGCTGCGTGCATGCCCCAGGCTCTCGGCCAGGAAGGCCTGCAGCGTGGCATCGTCTGCGCCGATGGCCTGCCACCAGCGTTGCTGGAAGGGCAGGCCGACGCGGATGCGGATGTCGTTCTCGCTGGCAGCGGTGAACAGCTGCTGCAGGCTGCCGTCGGGCAATGACCAGTCGCCGTCACTGCCACCGACGATGCCGGTCCATTGCAGCACCAGCTGCCTGCAGCCCAGCGTACGTGCAAGCTTCAAGGATCGCTGCCAGTCGGCCAGGCCCCACTGCAGGTGGCTGCGCCAGGGCTGCAGGAAGGAGCCATCCACCTGCACCGGCAGCGAGCAGCCGGGCAGGGTGGCGAGCGTACCGGCCAACGGCGCCAGTACTGCCGCACGCAGCAGCCGGCGGCGCAACGGCGAGGACGGATCAGCAGGAAGGACTGGCGGTGGCATGCCCGCATCATCCCAAAGCACCGTGCGCGGCAGGTGAACCACCGCCCGGTAGTGCCGGCCGCTGGCCGGCACCGCCCAACGCTTACTCCAATGCGTAGCGCAGGGTAAACAGCACCGCCACCAGCCACACCGCCGGATGCACTTCGCGCCAGCGGCCGGTGCCGGCCTTCAGCGCGGCATAGGCGATGAAGCCGAACGCCAGGCCATTGGCGATCGAATAGGTGAACGGCATCGCCAGCGCACACAGCGCGGCCGGCACCGATTCGGTCAGGTCGCTCCAGTCCACTTCCACCAGTTCACGCAGCATCAGGCCAGCCACGAACAGCAGCGCCGGCGCGGTGGCATAGCTGGGCACCATCGCCGCAAGCGGCGAGAACAGCAGTGCAGCCAGGAACAGCGCCGACACCACCAGCGCGGTCAGGCCAGTGCGGCCGCCCACCTGCACGCCCGAGGCGCTTTCGGCGAAGGCCGTGGTGCTGCTGGTGCCGAGCATCGAACCGGCCACGATCGCGGTGCTGTCGGCCAGCAGCGCACGGCCGAAGCGCTTCTGCGCGCCCGGCTGCTTCAGCAGGCCGGCTCGGCCGACCACGCCGTACAGCGTGCCGGTGGCATCGAACACTTCCACCAGCACGAAAACCAGCACCACCTGCAGCAGCACCGCGATCGGCGCGCCGCCGTCATGGTGCAGCAGGCCCGGCAGGTCCAGCTGCAGGAAGGTGGGTGCCAGGCTCGGCGGCAGCGACACCAGGCCCTGGTACTGCACGTCGCCCAGTGCCCAGCCAGCGCCGGTCACCGCCAGGATGCCGATCAGGATCGCACCGCGGATGCGGCGCGCTTCCAGCACCGCGATCAGGAGGAAGCCGGCCAGCGCCAGCAGCGGCGGTGCCGTGTTCAACGGGCCCAATGCCACCAGCGTGTCTTCATTGCCGACGATCACGCCGGATTTCTGCAGCGCAATGATCGCCAGGAACAGGCCGATGCCGGCCACGATGGCCGAGCGCAGCGACGAAGGAATGCCCGACACCAGCCACGCACGCACGCCGGTCAGCGACAGCACCAGGAACACCAGGCCGGAGATGAACACCGCACCCAGTGCCTGCTGCCAGGGCAGGCCAGCGGCACCGACCACGGTGAAGGCGAAGAACGCGTTCAGGCCCATGCCCGGAGCCATGCCGACCGGGAAATTGGCGGCCAGCGCCATCACCGCCGAACCCAGTGCAGCGGCCAGGCAGGTGGCCACGAACACCGCGCCGGCGTCCATGCCGGTGGTGCCGAGGATCTCGGGATTGACGAAGACGATGTAGGACATCGTCAGGAAGGTGGTGACACCGGCCAGCAGCTCGGTGCGCACGGTGGTGCCGTGCTGCTGCAGCTGGAACAGGCGTTCGAGCAGTGACATGGGGAATCTCGCGACAATAAGGTGTCACGACCAACGGTCGTGACCTACCCGAATGCAGAACGTGGGTACCGACCGTTGGTCGGTACGCTTCAAAGCGCCACCACCAACGGTGGTGACCTACCGAAATGAGAAAGGCCGCGCGAGCGCGGCCTTTCCGGTTGCCTTACTTCAGCGCCTTGAAGCGCAGGCGCTTCGGCGCCGCGTCGTCGCCCATGCGGCGGCGCTTGTCTTCTTCGTACTCGCGGTAGTTGCCCTGGAAGAACTCCACGTGCGAGTCGCCTTCGAACGCCAGGATGTGGGTCGCGATGCGATCCAGGAACCAGCGATCATGCGAGATGACGAAGGTGTTGCCCGGGAACTCCAGCAGCGCATCTTCCAGCGCACGCAGGGTTTCGATATCCAGATCGTTGGACGGTTCGTCGAGCAGCAGCACGTTGCCACCCTGCAGCAGGGTCTTGGCCATGTGCAGGCGGCCACGCTCACCACCGGACAGCGAACCGACCATCTTCTGCTGGTCCTGGCCCTTGAAGTTGAAGCGGCCGATGTAGGCGCGCGACTGGATCTCGATGCCGTTGATGTTGAGGATGTCCAGGCCGCCAGCGATTTCCTGGAACACGCTGTGGTTGCCTTCCAGCGCATCACGGCTCTGGTCGACATAGGACAGCTGCACGGTCGGGCCGACCACGATCTCGCCGGTGTCCGGCTTTTCCTGGCCGGTGATCATCTTGAACAGAGTCGACTTACCGGCACCGTTGGGGCCGATGATGCCGACGATGGCGCCGCCCGGCACCAGGAAGCTCAGGTTGTCGAACAGCAGGCGGTCGCCGAACTTCTTGGAGACGTTCTTGAACTCCATCACCGCGTTGCCCAGGCGCTCGCCCGGCGGGATGAAGATTTCATTGGTCTCGTTCCGCTTCTGGTAATCGACCGACTGCAGCTCTTCCAGGCGGGCCAGACGGGCCTTGCCCTTGGTGCGGCCGCCCTTGGCGTTCTGGCGCGACCACTCCAGTTCCTTCTGGATCGCCTTCTGGCGGGCCTTTTCCTGGTTGTCTTCCTGCTTCAGGCGCTCATCCTTCTGGGTCAGCCAGTCGGTGTAGTTGCCCTTCCACGGAATGCCGCGACCGCGGTCAAGTTCCAGGATCCACTCGGCGGCGTTGTCCAGGAAGTAGCGATCATGGGTGACGGCCACGACGGTGCCGGTGTAACGCGCCAGGAACTGCTCCAGCCATTCCACCGACTCGGCGTCGAGGTGGTTGGTCGGTTCGTCGAGCAGCAGCATGTCCGGCTTCTGCAGCAGCAGGCGGCACAGCGCCACACGGCGCTTCTCACCACCGGACAGCTTGCCGACGATGGCCTCCCACGGCGGCAGGCGCAGCGCATCGGCGGCCACGTCCAGCTGGTTTTCCAGGGTGTGCGCATCGCCTGCGGCGAGGATCGCCTCCAGGCGCTCCTGTTCCTTGGCCAGGGCGTCGAAGTCGGCGCCTTCTTCGGCATAGGCGGCGTACACCGCTTCCAGCGCAGCCTGCGCCTGCAGCACTTCGCCCACGCCTTCCTCGACCGCTTCACGTACGGTCTTGGTCGGGTCCAGCTCCGGTTCCTGCGCCAGGTAGCCGACCTTGATGCCAGCCTGCGGGCGGGCTTCGCCCTCGAAATCGGTGTCCACGCCGGCCATGATCTTCAGCACGGTGGACTTGCCGGCGCCGTTCAGGCCCAGCAGGCCGATCTTCGCGCCCGGGAAGAACGACAGCGAGATGTCCTTGATGATCTGCCGCTTGGGCGGGACCACCTTGGACACGCGGTTCATGGTGTAGATGTATTGCGAGGACATGAGGTCTCCGTAGGCGCGGCCCTGCGCCCGATCCGTCACGGGGAGCTTCCCGTTGCGGCAGCGGGCACAGACTGAAAAGGAATACCGCCAATTATAGCCGGAACCGCTTCCGCACCGCGCCCGGGAAGGGGCTGCCGGGCTGGCTGCGGCCTGAATACTGCGTCACAGTCCCGCAGCAGGAAGCGTTTCCAGCTGGAAGCGGTTCAGATCGGGTGCGCAATATGGGCTCACCACCCACCCAAGCAGAGGTCTGACATGCGCATCAATCGAGTAATGGCCGGCGCCGTGGCCTCTGTGCTGGCGCTCGGCGCGGTGGCCCCGGCCTTCGCCGACAACGACCATCGCCGTGACCACGACCGCCGTGAGTGGCGCGAGGATCGCCGCGAATGGCGCCAGGACCGTCGTGAGTGGGAACGTGATCGCCGCGAGGCCCGGCGCGACTATCGCCAGGATCGCCGTGAATGGCACCGCGACCATGATCGCTACTACCGCCCGGCGCCGCCGCGGGTGGTGTACCGCCCGGCCTATGGCCCGGGCTATGGCTGGAAGGTCGGCCACCGCTACCGCGATTACTACCGCGGCCCGGTCTACGTGGTGAACGATTACCCGCGCTACCAGCTGCGCCGCCCGCCTTACGGGCACCAGTGGATCCGCGATGACCGCGGCAACATGCTGCTGGTGGCCATCGCGACCGGCGTGATCGCCCAGTACGTGCTCAGCAGCCGCTGAAGATCGCGCTCGGGGTCGGATCCCTTTGCAACGCAAAGGGCTCTGCCCCCGCAACGCCACTCGAAACCATACGGGGCCGAATTCCTCCGGGGATGCCGGCCCCGTCCGTTTCGGCCCCGGCAGGCCGGTGCGGGGCTACAATCGGGGGCTGAGCCGTACCCCTTTTCCCTGCCTGCTGGAGTACCCGATGTTCCCGCGTGACGTCCGCATCGAATCCTACGATCCCGAACTGGCCAAGGCCATCGCCGCTGAGACCCAGCGCCAGGAAGACCACGTCGAGCTGATCGCCAGCGAGAACTACACCAGCCCGGCGGTGATGGAAGCCCAGGGCAGCCAGCTGACCAACAAGTACGCCGAAGGCTACCCGGGCAAGCGCTACTACGGTGGCTGCGAATACGTGGACATCGCCGAGCAGCTGGCGATCGACCGTCTGAAGCAGCTGTTCGGCGCCGACTACGCCAACGTGCAGCCGCACAGTGGTTCGCAGGCCAACCAGGCCGTGTACTTCGCCCTGCTGCAGCCGGGTGACACCATCCTCGGCATGAGCCTGGCCCACGGCGGCCACCTCACCCACGGTGCCAAGGTGAACGCCTCGGGCAAGCTGTTCAACGCCGTGCAGTACGGCGTGAACGACCAGGGCCTGATCGACTACGACGAAGTCGAGCGCCTGGCCCTGGAGCACAAGCCGAAGATGGTCGTGGCTGGCTTCTCGGCCTACTCGCAGGTGATCGACTGGGCGCGCTTCCGCGCCATCGCCGACAAGGTCGGTGCCTACCTGTTCGTGGACATGGCCCACGTCGCCGGCCTGGTCGCCGCTGGCGTCTACCCGAGTCCGCTGGAACACGCGCACGTGGTCACCTCCACCACCCACAAGACCCTGCGCGGCCCGCGCGGCGGCATCATCGTCGCCAAGGGCGCCGGCGAAGACCTGGTCAAGAAGCTGCAGTCGATCGTGTTCCCGGGCATCCAGGGTGGTCCGCTGATGCACGTCATCGCCGGCAAGGCCGTGGCCTTCAAGGAAGCGCTGGAACCGGGCTTCAAGGCCTACCAGCAGCAGGTGGTGAAGAACGCCCAGGCGATGGCCAACACGCTCATTGCGCGCGGCTACAAGATCGTCTCCGGTGGCACCCAGAACCACCTGATGCTGGTCGACATGATCGGCAAGGACGTGTCCGGCAAGGACGCGGAAGCCGCGCTGGGCAAGGCCCACATCACCGTCAACAAGAACTCGGTGCCGAACGACCCGCGTTCGCCGTTCGTCACTTCGGGCCTGCGCCTGGGCACCCCGGCGGTGACCACCCGTGGCTACGTCGAACAGGACTGCGTGGACCTGGCCAACTGGATCGCCGACGTGCTCGACGCGCCGAGCGATGACGCCGTCATCGCCCGCGTGCGCGACGCCGTCAGCGCGCAGTGCCGCAAGTACCCGGTCTACGGTTGATCGAAGCAGAGGTCGGATCCCTTCCCGCAGGGAAGGGATCCGACCCCAGCATTGGAGTAACCGCGCATGGATGAGCGCCACCTCAAGTACCTCTACACCGCGCTGGCGGTGCTGTTTGGCCTGCCCAGCCTGGCGATGGGCGGCGCGGCGGCGACGATGCTGCTGCTGATGGGGCTGGGCCAGTTCGGTCATGGCACCCTGGCCTCGGTGACGGTGATGCCGCTGTGGGGCCTGGCTGGCATTGCCGGCTGCCTGGCCTGGTTGTGGCTCAGCGCGGGTTTTCTGATGCAGGGGCGTGCCGGGCTGCAGGTGCACCGCCTCTGGTGGTGGATGCTGCTGGCGGGCGGTCTCGCCGCCTTGCCGCCGCTGGGGCTGGCGCTGTGGTGGAGCGCCACCGTGCACGCCGAAGGCATCAGCCTGTTGCTGCTGGGCCCATCGATGCTGGTACCGGCCGCGATGCTGGTATGGCTCAAGCGCCGCGAATGACACGGCCCATGGAAGGAAATCGACTGCATGGATGAGCGTCTGCACAAACGCTGGATGGCGATCGCCGGCCTGCTGGTGGGCCTGCCCACCGTAGCCGCCGGAGGCACGGGTGCCGTGCTGGGGCTGATGGTCGTATGGGATGGCAAGTACCTGACCGGCGACGAGCACAGGATCCTGCTGCTGTGGTCGTCGGCCGGAATTCTTGGCCTGCTGTCCTGGCTGTGGCTGAGCGGACTCTTCCTGTGGCGTGGTCTTGCCGGCCTGCGCCAATCGCCGGTTGTCGCCTGGGTGGGTCTGGCGCTTGGGGCCCTGGCTGCGCTGGGCGTGGTCGCCGCCACGCTGTACTTCACCTTCAAGCGGGGGGAAATCTCGACATTGGCCTTCCTCGGCTTTGGCCCACCGCTGCTGGTGATGGGGGGGCATCTGGCGTGGTTGCGTTGGGCTCGCGCGGCCTCGGTGCCGCCCGCACCCGGTTGAGCGGGTAGTCCAGACCTCGTTGGACGCTCTGATTGGCTGAAACGCAGGCGCTTCCGCGCAGACAGCATTTGCTGCTACGCCCTTTCTCAGGTACCTTTGCGACGCTGCCATGACCGTGGCAATAGGTACTCCCTGAGCCAGGCGTTCCATGCATTGCCCCTTCTGCCAACATGCCGATACCCGGGTCATCGACTCGCGCGTCTCCGAAGACGGCGCGACGATCCGTCGTCGGCGTGAATGCGAAGCCTGTGGCGAGCGCTTCAGCACCATGGAGACGGTGGAGCTGAAGCTGCCGGCCATCGTCAAGAGCGATGGCACCCGCGAGGCGTTCGACCAGCGCAAGGTCCGCGCTGGCTTCGACCGCGCGCTGCAGAAGCGTGCCGTGGCCGAAGACAAGATCGAAGCGGCGGTGCGTGCGGTGGTCCACCAGCTGCGCATCAGCGGCGAGCGCGAAGTACCCTCGATCAAGGTCGGCGAGTTCGTCATGAACGAACTGCGCAAGCTGGATCATGTCGGCTATGTGCGCTTTGCCTCGGTGTACCGCAGCTTCGAGGACGTGGCCGATTTCCGCGAGGAGATCGAGAAGCTGGAGCGCGATCTGCCCTCCAGTACCGAACAGCTGCAGCTGCTGGGCGATGTGATTGCCCTGACCAAGAAGAAGAAGGGCTGACCGCCTCTGCCTTGGTGGGTGCCAACCGTTGGTTGGCACTGATGGCGTGCATCCACACCGGCGGCGTTACCATGGCCGCATGACCAACCCGTTCTCCGTCCTTGACCACCTGCACATGGCCAACGCACTGCGTCTGGCCGAGCGTGCCGCCTACACCACCCGCCCCAACCCGATGGTCGGCTGCGTGATCGCCCACGGCGAACGTGTGGTCGGGCAGGGCTGGCACCAGCGCGCCGGTGGACCGCACGCCGAAGTGTTCGCGCTGCGCGAGGCCGGCAGCGAGGCTCGTGGTGCCACCGCCTACGTCACGCTGGAACCCTGCGCACACTACGGTCGTACGCCGCCGTGTGCGCTGGCCCTGATCGAAGCGGGCGTGTCGCGCGTCGTTGCCGCGATGCGCGATCCGTTCCCGAAGGTCGATGGTGGTGGCTTCGATCTGCTGCGCAATGCCGGCATCGAGGTCGCCGAAGGGCTGATGGCGGCGCAGGCGCGTGAGCTCAACAAGGGCTTCCTGTCGCGCGTGGAGCGCAACCGACCGTGGTTGCGGGTGAAGCTGGCCGCCAGCCTCGATGGCCGTACCGCGATGGCCGATGGCAGCTCCAAGTGGATCACCGGGCCGGCCGCGCGCGAAGACGTGCAGCACTGGCGCGCGCGTGCGGGTGCGATCCTCACCGGCGCCGACACGGTGCTGGCTGATGATCCGATGCTGACCGTGCGCCTGGCCGATACCGAGGTGATGCCACCACTGCGCGTGGTGCTGGATTCGCGCCTGCGTTCGCTCGAATGCAGCCGTGTGCGCGAGGGCGGGGCACCGACGCTGTATCTGCACGCTGCTGCAGTGAGCGCACCGGATGCGGCCGACGCAGAATTTGCCAGCGTGCCCAGTGCTGACGGCCGTCTCGATCTTGGCGCGGTGCTGGCACTGCTGGCCGAACGCGGCATCAACGAGGTGCATACCGAAGCCGGTGCGACGCTGGCCGGTGCCTTGCTGCGCGGCGGCTGGGTGGACGAACTGCTGCTGTATCAGGCGCCCACGCTGCTGGGCGATAACGGTCGTCCGCTGCTGGCCGGTCTCGGTATCGATGCCATGGACCAGCAGCGTCGCCTGCGTGTGGTTGACCAGCGTCAGGTCGGTGAGGACATCAGGCTGCTGCTGCGCCCGTAAGGGAATGACGCGAAGCAGGGGCGACGCCCTTGTCGTCAGGCATCCTCGTCGTCTTCTTCGCCGATGGGGCACTGGCCCTTCCACTGCTGCTTCCACAGCGCATGCAGGTTGCGGCAGTACGCGCCCAGTACCTCGCCCGGCAGGTTCTTCGCCTTCAATCGCAGCTGGTGACGGGTAAAACCGTCGTCGTACTCATGCGGCAATACCAGCACTGCGCACTGATCGTGATACATCAGGAACGCGTGGCAGTCGTCGTCTTCGCTCATCCACGCATCCAGCTGCCTGTCGCTCAGCAGGGTTGACTCGAAGGCAACCGCTGGGATGACCGAGAAGGTCGTAATCCTGGACTTGGGTACTTTGGCTTGCCCGCACGCCGTCAACGCCAGCAGCGCCATCAGCATGACCATGGTCGACGTCGTGCGGTGTTTCATGCGGCTGCCCCGGTGGAAGAGGGCAACAGCATTGACCATGCAGGCAACACAGGGCCATGCAACGGTTCTGAAAGTGCGGATGCAGTCGTCATCCGTGACCACGAGCCGAGCGTGGGCTCGGCTCTACAGGTGGCTTACGCGCACTCGTCGGTCCACATCATCTCGGCGATCGGGCGCAGTGCCTTGCACTCCTGCGTCATCTCATCGGCCGACTGCACCTGGGCCTTGGCCTTCAGTTCCTCGGCCATGGCGTCCACACCGCTGATCTGGTCCGGTGCGATCTTCGCCACGCAGGCACGATGCTGCTGCAGCAGCAGGTCGCAGCCCGGTACGCCGGTCACCTTCGGCGCGTTGGCCGCCTGCGCGTCCTGCATCCAGTCCTCGAACGGTGCCAGCGCGCCGGTCACGGTGCCCACCAGATCATCGAAGTTACCGCTGTACCAGTAGCCGTTGTCCTTGGCCGGGTACAGGGTGAAGGTGCCGCTGACCGGCACGCGCGCGCCACTCTGCAGCGCTTGGGTGTAGGCATCGGTGAACTGCTTGCGCGAGGCCGGGCTGGCGTCGGATGCAAGGCTGGCAGCGAACAGCGGGCGCACCTTGCCCAGGTCGGGCAGCTGGCAGCTGTAGGTGATCCGCGCCAGCTTCTGGTCTTCAACGTAATCGTTGTCTTCGATTACGCTCTTGGTCGCGCGGCACTTCGAATCACGCAGCGCTTTGGCATACAGCGCTTCGGTGGCTGCAGCGTCGACCTTGGCGCCGGTGCTGGCCAGTACGGTCTGCCAGGGTTCGGCCAATGCCTTGGCCAGCGCACCCGGGTTCGGGGTCACAGCGTCCTGGCCTTCGAATGCCGGTTTCAGTGCGTCGTTGAGCGTGCGCGTGGCGGCCGCGTCGTCTTCCAGCAGGGTGCGTGCATACAGGTCGAACGCCTGTTCGGGCGACAGCGTGGCCGGGGCGGCCGTGGCGATCAGCGGCGCGCACAGCAGCATGCTGGCCAGCAGAGTACGGGTGGGGGTCTTCATGACGGTGTTTTCCTGTTCCAGAGGCGCGCAAGCCTAGCGCATCTGCGTGGGCTTTCGATGGCGCGATGGGGTCACGAGGTCGTGTATGTCGGCCAAAAAAACGGGCCCCTTGCGGGGCCCGTTCGATCGCACGACGAGGAGCGATCGTTGGATCAGAAGCTGGCGCGGATGCCGGCCGAGTACTGGGTGACGTCGCGGTAGCCGGAGATCTCGCCCACCAGACCCCAGGTCTTGGTGAAGTTGATCTGGCCACCGATGGTGCCGACCCAGGTGCCCTTGTAGTTGTTGCCGCCGTCCATGTAACCGGCCTTGGCCCAGGCTTCGGTCATGCGCGACGGCTTGCCGCGGATGCCCATGGTGGCGCGGGCCAGGTTGGTGTGGTCCTTGTAGCGGTCGCTGTAGCCGTCGTAACGATCGGTCAGTTCAGCGTTCTGGCGCACCCAGGCAATGTCGGCGGTGAAGTCGACGCGATCGGTCCACGGCATGTGGTAGCCGATGCCCAGCTCCGGCTGATTCAGTTCAACCTTCAGCGAACCGTCGCTGTAGTGGTAGGTCTTGCTGGTGCGCGACCAGCCACCGAACACGTAGACCTGCTCGGCCACGGCGACCGAGCCACGCAGGTAGCCACCGTCAACCTTCGGGTCGTCCAGTGCGTTGTCGTCAACCTTGACCTGCGTCCAGCCGCCTTCGACGTAGGTGTAGCTCAGGGCGTCAGCCGAAGCCGTGAACGGAGCGGCGGCCAGCAGAGCGGCCACGATCAGGATCTTGCGCATGGGAATTCCTGTGAATTTCAGTCCATTGGCGGACCTGCCCAGCGGGCGGCCCGTGGCGACCTCATGTCGTCCGGTGCGCATGTTAATGAAATTTTTACAGATTGCGAGCGACGGCCGTCACAGCCTGCGGCAGATTTGGCCGGGGTCGGATCCGTTTTCCAGAGGAGAACGGCTCTGACCCCCTGCGCTGCCACGGACCCATTGGGGGTCAGAGCCCTTTCCTGCGGAAAGGGATCCGACCCCGTCATCCACCCTGTTCAGCGGGGGCTGGTACACTACGCCGGCCGGTTCGCCGGTACACAAACGTCTTCAGGGCGGGGTGCGATTCCCCACCGGCGGTAGGTGCGCAAGCACGAGCCCGCGAGCGCTCCGGCCTTACCGCCGGGGGTCAGCAGATCCGGTCCAATGCCGGAGCCGACGGTATAGTCCGGATGAAAGAAGACGGTGCTACAGGGCCTTTGTGGCCCTGCGCCCGCCTGTTTGCCTTGCGGCGTTTTTCGCTCACTTTTCGCGGAGAACGTTTCTTGTTTACTGGAATCATCGAAGGCGTCGGCCGTCTGGCCGCACGCGAATCCATCGGCGGCGATGTCCGCTTCACCTTCAACGTCGGGAACCTGCCGTTCGACAACGTGCAGATGGGCGAGAGCATCGCCATCAACGGCGTCTGCCTTACCGTCATTGCGTTCGACGCCAGCAGCTTCCAGGCCGATGCGTCCACCGAGACCCTGGGCCTGACCACGCTCGGCCAGCTGTCCGAAGGGGCGGTCATCAACCTGGAGCGCGCCATGCGCCCGACCGACCGCCTCGGCGGCCATCTGGTCAGCGGCCACGTGGACGGTCTCGGCCAGGTGCTGTCCATCCACGAAGACGCGCGTGCCCAGCGTTGGCGTTTCGCCGCGCCGGCCTCGCTGCGCCGCTACATCGCCAAGAAGGGCTCGATCTGCGTGGACGGCGTCAGCCTCACCGTCAACGAAGTGGATGATGAGGGCTTCGAAGTCGCCCTGATCCCGCACACCGTGGCCAACACCGCCTTCTCCGCCGCGGGCGTGGGCAGTGCGGTCAACCTTGAAATCGACCTGGTCGCCCGATACGTGGAGCGCCTGATCAGTGTGCCGGCCAACGGTCAGCACCCGCATGGAGATGCAGCATGAATTTCGCCCCGATTCCGGAGATCCTGGAAGACATCCGCCTGGGCCGCATGGTCGTCATCGTCGATGACGAAGACCGCGAGAACGAAGGCGACCTGATCATGGCCGCCGAGCTGGTCAAGGCCAGCGACATCAACTTCATGGTCACCCATGGCCGTGGCCTGGTGTGCCTGCCGCTGAACCGTACCCGCGCCGCCGATCTCGGCCTGGCGCCGATGGTGCAGGCCAATACCGCGCAGTTCCAGACCAATTTCACGGTCAGCATCGAGGCCGCCGAGGGTGTCACCACCGGCATCTCGGCGCATGACCGCGCGCATACCATCCGTACTGCGGTGAAGCCCAATGCCAAGCCGTCGGACCTGCACCAGCCGGGCCACATCTTCCCGCTGATCGCCCAGCCGGGCGGCGTGCTGACCCGCGCCGGCCACACCGAGGCGGCCGTGGACATGGCCATGCTGGCCGGGTTGGAACCGGCCGGAGTGCTTGTGGAGATCCTGAACCCGGATGGCAGCATGGCGCGCCGCCCGGAACTGGAAGTGTTCGCCCGCGAGCACGGCCTGAAGATGGGCTCCATCGCCGACCTGATCGCCTACCGCCTGGCCACCGAAAAGACCGTCGAGCGCGTGGACGAGCGCGAGATCGAGACCGAGTTCGGCCCGTTCAAGCTGGTGACCTACCGCGACCGCATCGCCCACGACGTGCATTTCGCCCTGGTGCGCGGCACCCCGGATGCGGACACCCCGACCCTGGTCCGCGTGCAGGTGGAAAACCCGCTGGCCGACCTGCTGCACTGGCGCCGTGATGATTTCGGCGTGGCTGCTACCGATGCCCTGCGCGCCATCGATGCCGAGGGCGCGGGCGTGATGGTGGTGCTGTCGGCCCCGCGCGACGGCGAGGCCCTGCTGGCCCGCCTGCGCCAGCAGCCGGCGCCGGTGGTACCGGGCAAGGACAAGGATGTGAGCCAGTGGCGCCGCAATGGTGCCGGCGCGCAGATCCTGTCCGACCTGGGCTTGGGCAAGCTGCGGGTACTGGGCACCCCGCGTCGCCAGATCGGGCTGGCCGGGTACGGCCTGGAAGTGGTGGAGACGGTTACCCTGTAATGGGTAGTGCCGGCCGCTGGCCGGCAACTGCATCCCCGGGATTGCTGGCCAGCGGCCGGCACTACCACACCTCCGCCAAAGGTGGGTGCCGACCGTTGGTCGGCACACCCTGCAGGCCCCCGCCAACCACGGCCGGGGCCCATCCACGCTAGAATTACCCCCTTATCGAGTCCCCCAAGCCGCATATGAGCCACTACGAAGGCGATCTTCGCACTCCCGAATCGGCGCGCTTCGCCATCCTGGCCAGCCGCTGGAATGCCCGCATCACCGACACGCTGGTCGCTGGCGCACGCCAGAGCCTGGCCGGCAACGGCATTGCCGAAGCCAACATCGACGTGATCCGCGTACCGGGTGCCTGGGAACTGCCGCTGGTCGCCGCGCGTCTGGCCGCCGCCCATGAGCACGCCGCCATCCTCACCCTGGGCTGCGTGATCCGTGGCGATACCCGCCACTACGAACACGTGGCCGACCGCTGCGCCGAAGGTCTGATGCGCGTGCAGCTGGACTTCGGCGTGCCGGTACTGAACGGCGTGCTGGCGGTTGAACGCGCCGAAGACGCCGAGGCCCGCGCAGGCGGCAGCCATGGCAACAAGGGCGAGGAAGTCGCACTCGCCGCATTGGAAATGGTCAACCTGCTGGAGCAACTGCCATGAACAAGAACACCCAGGGCAAGCCCTCCGGTAAGCCCGTCCGCCGCGATGGCGTCGACCCGGTGCTGCGCTCGCGCGCGCGCCGTCGTGCCGTACAGGCCATCTACGCCTGGCAGATCTCCGGCGGCAACGCACAGTCGCTGATCGCCCAGTTCGCCCACGAGCAGGCGCGCGAAATCGCCGATCTGGCGTACTTCGAAGCGCTGATGCATGGCGTGCTCGACAACCGCCGCGACATCGACGAGGCCCTCGGCCCGTACCTGGACCGTGGCATTGAAGAAGTGGATGCGATCGAACGCGCCGTGCTGCGCCTGGCCGGTTATGAGCTGCGCTACCGCCTGGACGTGCCGTACCGCGTAGTGATCAACGAAGCCATCGAATCGGCCAAGCGTTTTGGTTCCGAACACGGCCATACCTACGTCAACGGCGTGCTGGATCGTGCCGCCGTGGAATTGCGCAAGGTCGAATCGGGTCACTGACCCGCCTGCGGTAGTGCCGGCCGTTGGCCGGCAGCTGCAGGGATCCTGAGGTTGCCGGCCAGCGGCCGGCACTACCGCCCACCGCGCCCTGCGCGGCACGTACAACAGCGGGAACGCCCCATGTCCCTGGCCGAATTCGCCCTCATCGACCGCATCCGCGCCCGCACCCTCGAGCGCGACGACATCCTGCTCGGCATCGGCGACGACGCTGCGTTGCTGCAGCCGCGCGCCAATGAGCAACTGGTGGTCACCGCCGATACGCTCAACAGCGGGGTGCACTTCCCAGTCGAGACCCCTGCGTTCGATATCGGTTGGAAGACGCTGGCGGTCAACCTCTCCGATCTCGCAGCGATGGGTGCACGCCCGGCCTGGTGCACGCTGGCGCTGTCGTTGCCGGAAGCGTCTGAAGACTGGATCGATGCGTTCGCCGATGGCTTCTTCGCACTGGCCGACCAGCACGACATCGCGCTGATCGGTGGCGACACCACACGTGGCCCACTGTCGTTGTCGGTGACCGCGATGGGCCAGGTCGGTCGTGGCCAGGCCCTGCGTCGCGACCGCGCGCAGCTTGGCGATGACATCTGGGTGAGCGGCACACTCGGCGATGCCGCCGGTGCGCTGCGCCTCTGGCAGCAGGCCGCATTGAGCGTCGCCACCGCCACGTTGCTGGCCGACTACGAAAGCCTGCGCCTGCGCCTGCTGCGGCCGACGCCGCGGGTCACCCTCGGCCTGCGCCTGCGTGCCTTCGCGCATGCAGCGGTGGATGTGTCCGACGGCCTGCTGGCCGATCTGGGCCATATCGCCACGCGCAGCAGCGTGGCCGCGCATGTGGATGCCGACTCGTTGCCGATCTCGCACGCGCTGCGTGAGCTGCTCGGCCGCGACGATGCGCGCGACTGCGCACTGCGCGGTGGCGACGACTACGAACTGTGCTTCACCGCCGCCGCCGACCAGCGCGACGCGCTGCACTACCTGGCCGAATCGCTGGACGTGCCGCTCACCCGCATCGGCCGCATCGCCGAAGGGCAGGGCGTGCACTTGGATGGCGAAGCCGCCAACGGCGGTTACCAGCACTTCGCCTGATCCGGAACGCCGGACATGGCCCGGCGCTGCCACGCGACTGAAACCGCCGGGCATGATCGGGTGCTGCCGTATCGGTGCGCGGTTGCTGGATGACATCGACGCTGCAGAGCCGAGCCTACGCTCGGCTCACGCGCGAAGCGCGGCTTTCATCGCGATGTGGCTCAAGGGCAGCCGAGCATGGGCTCGGCTCTACAAATGTCGCTAAGCTGCCTGCAACTGCACACCCAGTACTCAGTCAGCCTGCGGCTGCCTGCCGCGACGCTGCTGCAGGCAGGACTCACACGTGACCGTTGCCAGCGACCGCGCATCGTTGGCCGCGGCCAGGGCCTGCTCCAGGATCGGCGCGAGGTCATGTGGCAGGCGCGCAGCGGCTTCGCCAAGAGTGGTGATGACATGGGGATAGAGAGGCTTGTACATCTCGGCATCCTTGTTCGCAGGGCGTGGGCGCTGTTGCTTCGACCCAACCCGTTCGGCGGTTGCCAACGGCTCACAGAGATGCCGATGGTGCTGTCACTGCAGGCTCGCTGGACCAGGCAGCTGGCGCTCACGGCGGGCGTGGGTCAGAGCTGTGTGGTGCTGTTGGCGATATGTTCCTGGCAAAGGCGCAGTTTTCCCATGCAACAAGTTGCAAAGCACACTGGACACCGGATGGAGCTTCAGTTGACGGCTGGCAGCGTGAAGGTCCGTAGCGGGCACAGTGCGACGCCTCCAGCAGGGGAGGGCTCCTGCGGGTCGTCGTCAACACATTGGCAGTGGCACTACACCGGCGGCAGCACCTTGCCGGGGTTGAGGATGCCGTCCGGGTCCAGCGCGGCCTTGATCGCTCGCATCGTCGCCAGCGTTTCTGCGGTGAAGGCCTTCGCCATGAAATCTCGCTTGGCCAGGCCAATGCCGTGTTCCCCCGACAGCGTGCCGCCCAACGCCAGCGTCAGCTCGAAGATCTTTGGCAGCGCGGCATGCGCGCGCGCGTTCTCGTCGGCATCATCCGGGTGGTAGAGGATGTTGACGTGCAGGTTGCCGTTGCCGGCATGGCCGAAGGTGACGATGGTGAGTGCGTAGTCACGTGCCAGTGCCTGCACGCCGGCCACCAGTTCCGGAATGCGCGACACCGGTACCACCACGTCTTCGTTGATCTTGCCCGGCGCGACGCTGCGCAGTGCGGGCGACAGCGCCTTGCGTGCGGCCCACAGCTGGTCGCGTGCGCGGCCTTCCATCGCCACGTCCAGCTCGATCATGCCGTCGCCTTCCGCAGCGCTGGCCAGCGCCTGCAGCAGGTAGGGCAGGGTGTCGTGGTCACCATCGGCTTCGACCAGCAGCATCGCGCCGGCCTCCGGCACGTCGGCGCCATTGAGCCGCAGCAGCTCCAGGCTGCGCGCGTCCATGAACTCAAGGCGGGTCGGTACCACAGGCTGTGACATCAACCGCGACACTGCGGCAGCGGCGGCATCGGCATCGCGGTACAGCACGCGCAGACCAGCCTGGCTGACCGGCAGCGGGGTCAGTTTCAGGGTGGCTTCCACGATCAATGCCAGCGTGCCTTCGCTGCCCACCAGCAGGTGCGTGAGGTCGTAGCCAGTGGCGTCCTTGGTGTAGGCGCCGCCGCAGCGGATCACGTCGCCGGTGCCGGTCACTGCCACCAGGCCCAGCACGTTGTCGCGGCTGGTGCCGTACTTCACCGCGCGTGGGCCACCGGCGTTGCAGGCGAGGTTGCCGCCGATGCTGCAGATCTCGGCGCTGGAAGGGTCCGGTGCCCAGAACAGGCCATGCGGGGCCAGCGCCTGCTGCAGGGTGCCATTGAGCACACCCGGCTGCACGACCGCGCAACGATCACCGGCGCGGATCTCGACGATGCGATTCATGCGGGTGAACGACAGCACGATGCTGCCCGGCTGTGGGACGGCGGCACCGGTAGTGCCGGTACCGGCACCGCGCGCGACCAGCGCCACGCCATGCGCGCGGCAGGCACGCACCAATGCCTGCACCTGTTCGATGTCGGCCGGCAGCGCCACCGCTGCGGGACGCTGGTGACGCCATGAGTTGTCCTGCGCGTTGGCCTCCAGCGCGCTGTCATCCATGCGCCAGCCCTCCGCGCCCAGCAGGGCGGACAGTTCGGCAATCAGGGCAGCAGGCAGGACAGGACTCATGACGGATCTCGTGGGGTAGCAGGAGCGGGTTGGATCAGTTTCCAGGCGACGACGGCTGTGGCCAGCGGCAGCCACACCCAGCGCAGTTCAGAGAGCAGGGTGGCCACGCCACGCGCGCTGAAGAACTGCGGCGCGAACGGTGAAACGCGGATCGGTCGCCACGGTGCGAAGAAGCGTTGTTCACTCCACGGCCAGGCCAGCGCAACGCCGAGGCCACCGGAGGTCATCGCATCCAGCAGCGGATGGCTGGCGGCACAGACGAAGACGAGTGTCGCTGCTTGCAAGGTAGGTGCCAACCTTGGTTGGCACGGAACCGCCGACCAAGGTCGGCTGCTACCAAAGAACGCCAACACTGCGGCCAATGTCGCCAGCACGCAGGCAAACAGCAACGAATGGCTGGCACCGCGATGTCCGAACGCATCGGCATAGGGAATGTGCAGTGCAAAGGCCAGCACATCGGCATCGGGCAGCATCGCTGCGATCACGCCGGCCACGAGCAGGCGCGGCGGGATGCGGCCACGATCAGCGGCGCACCACAGTGCCAACGGCACAGCGGCATGGGTGATGATCGAAGGCATCAGTCACGCACCGTGGTAGTGCCGGCCAGGCTGCGCTCTGGTAGGTGCCAACCTTGGTTGGCACAGAAGCGCCGACCAAGGTCGCCTCTACCAGAGCGGACGGTAACCATCAGCAGTCATCCAGCCGGAATGCATCACGCAGCCACCGCAGCTGCGGCGGTTCACCACTGGCTTCAACCACATCGAAACGGCAGGGCGCATTGGCCAGTGCCGGGTTGTCCTGCAGGTACAGCTGCGCGGCATGCGCCAGGCGCCGGCATTTGCGCGCATCCACCGAGGCGGCGCCGCCACCGAAATCGGAGCGTGCGCGGTAGCGCACTTCCACGAACACCACGGTGCCGGCATCGTCCATCACCAGGTCCAGTTCACCGCCGCGATAACGCACGTTGCGCGCACGCGGCTGCAGCCCGGCCTGTTGCAGATGCTGCTCGGCGGCGGCTTCCACCGCCGAGCCACGTTGGCTGCGCTCAGCGACCACCGACGATCGGCATCGGCCGGCCGCCATTGAAGGTCGACCATGCCGGCTGGCGCAGGATGTTGCCGTTGCTGTCCAGGAACAGGGTGCCGGTGGCACCGTCTAGGCCGCCTTCGTTGGACAGCTTGTCCAGGTAGGCGGTGATCTTCCAGGCATCCGCACCGAAGGCGAACAGGCGGCCGGCCGCACCGCGTGCGCTCGGCAGGGTGCTGGCCACCTGGCTGGCCGAGGGCAGGCCGGACACGCTGCGCACGTTCCAGGCTTCGTTCGGGTAGACGATGCCGTCCAGCGCCACGTCTTCTTCCACCTTGCCGCTGCCGACCGTCAACTGCGAGGTGCCGACGCGGGTGGCGCCACCGGCGCCGGCCAGCGCCAGCTGCGGCGCCAGCAGGCGGGCCTGCGGCGCGCGCACGGCAAGGAACACGGCGTCGACCTGGCCGGCATTGCGCACCTGCGCGCCGACATCACCGACGGCATCGCTGACGTTGAAGGTAGCCACGACCTGGCCGCCGCGCTGGGCAAAACGCTGTGCGAAGGCAGCGGCGGAACGACGGCCGGTGTCGTCATTGCTGCTGATCACCAGCGCGCGGTTGCGTTCGCGGCCACGCAGGTACTCGGCGGCGACGATGCCGTCGTCTTCCGGTGCCAGCGAGAAACCAGCGCTGCCGGCCGGCGGTGCATCCTTGCCGCGGTTCAGCGCCAGCACCGGTACCTGCAACTGCTGGCGGCCATACACCGCGTCCACCTCGTCGCGGCCCAGCGGACCGACCACGAAGTCGACACCGGAGGCGACGGCCTTGTCGTAGGCAGCGAGGGCACCGGCCGGGGTGCCGGCGGTGTCGAAGAAATTGATGTCCGGGCGGCGACGGCTTTCACCGTAGTAGGCGCTCAGCAGGCCATCGCGCACCGGCTGCGCGGCGGTGGCCAGGCGACCACTGAGCGGCAGCAGCACCGCCAGCTTGGCCGGCGGGCGATAGCCGTCGCTCATCGCCGGCGGGCGCTTGCTGGTATCGAACTGGGCTGCGCCGTCGCGGTCGAACGGGCGCGGCAGCGGCAGGCCACGTGCGATCAGCGCGCGGCCTGCGAAGTTGTACAGCGGGTCATTGGCTGGCAGGGCGGCGGCACGGCTGCGCAGGGTGGCATCGTCGAGGGTGCCGAGCAGGCCGGAGATTGCAGCCTGGTTCTCGCTGCGCGCGCTGCCGGTCAGGCCGGCATGGGCGCGGGCACGCTCGTTGGCAGCGCCGAATGCATCGCCGGTGCCCTGCAGGGCCTGGGCGCGGGCCAGCAGCCAGCGGGTGCGCAGGCCGACCGCAACACTGTCGGCATGATCCTTCAGCAGGGCCAGGGCCTGCGCCGGCTGCTTGTCGGCCAGTGCCAGCTCGGCGCCGGTCAGCTGGTAGCGCTGCAGGCTGGCGCCGGACAGCTGGCGCGCGGTGAGCTGGCCCAGCAGGCTGCGCGCGCGCGCGCTGTCGCCAGCCAGGTGCCAGGCCCAGGCCGCGTCGGCCAGCGCGTTGCTGCGGGCACCGCCGCGCAGGGTGGCGGCCAGGCCTTCCAGCTGCAGTGCGGCGTCGCGCGGCTTGCCCTGTTCGATCAGCGCCAGCGCCTGGCTCTGGGCCGGCGATTCGGGTGCACTGGTCAGGCTGGTGGTGGCACAGCCGGCCAGCAGCATCAGCGACAACGACAGGGCGGAGATCCGTGCGGCGGGCTTGTTCATGATCGGGTCCATGCGATGAGGGCAGCGGCCTTGGCCGGGTACACGCTACGATTCTACCCTTGCCCCGTGAGTACCGCTGAAATGAGTGTCCCAACCCTGTACGTCGTCGCCACCCCGATCGGCAACCTGGCCGATCTGAGCCCGCGCGCGCAGGAGGTGCTGCGTTCGGTGGCGGCCATCTGTGCCGAAGACACTCGTCGCAGCGGCCAGCTGTTGTCCCATTTCGGCATCCAGCAGCCGCTGGTGGCCCTGCATGAACACAATGAGGAAGCCCTGGCCCAGCGCCTGGTCTCGCGCCTGCAGGCCGGCGAATCGCTGGCACTGGTCAGCGATGCCGGCACCCCGCTGGTCAGCGATCCCGGTTTCCGCCTGGTGCGTGCCGCGCGTGCGGCAGGCATCAAGGTCAGCCCGATTCCCGGCGCCTGCGCCGCCATCGCCGCGCTGAGCGTGGCCGGCCTGCCCAGCGACCGCTTCAGCTTCGAGGGCTTCCTGCCGGCCAAGGCCAGCGGTCGCCGCGACCGCCTGCAGGCGCTGGCCGGTGAAGTGCGCACGATGGTTTTCTACGAATCCTCGCACAGGATCACCGAGTCGTTGGCTGACATGGCGGCGATCTTCGGCGGCGAGCGCCCGGCGGTGCTGGCCCGCGAGCTGACCAAGCTGTTCGAGACCGTGCTCGATGGTGACCTGGCCGGTCTGTTGGCCAAGGTTGAGGCCGATGACAACCAGCGCAAGGGCGAGTTCGTGGTGATGGTGCAGGGCGCCGGTGATGACGAGGAAGCGCAGCTGGCCCATGGCCGCCAGGTCTACGCCAAGCTCAGCGAGCACCTGCCGCCGTCGACCGCTGCCAAGCTGGCCGCCGAGTTGACCGGCGCACCACGCAAGGCATTGTACGGGTCCTGATCGGTAGCGCCGGGCCATGCCCGGCGAGCGTAGCGCGGCATCGAACAGCCGCCGGGCATGGCCCGGCGCTACCAGAACGCGACGGGCAGGAAGTGCCCATGTACGCTAGAATACGCGCTGGCGGAGCCGGCCAGACAGTCGCGTCATCCCTTCGGGGGTGCCGAGGAAAGTCCGGGCTCCATAGGGCAAGGTGCCAGGTAACGCCTGGGCGGCGCAAGCCGACGGAAAGTGCAACAGAAAGATACCGCCTACGTCTTCTTCGGAAGGCCGGTAAGGGTGAAATGGTGCGGTAAGAGCGCACCGCGAGTCTGGCAACAGACCGGCACGGCAAACCCCACCTGGAGCAAGACCAAATAGGGATCCTTTGGCGCGGCCCGCGTTGGATCCGGGTAGGTTGCTTGAGCGTTGCGGTGACGTAACGCCTAGAGGAATGACTGTCCACGACAGAACCCGGCTTATCGGCCGGCTCCGCCTCCTTCTTCCATATGCGTGAACCGCGCATCGGTAGTGCCGGCCGCTGGTCGGCAGCGTCACGATGCCTGCAGGGCGGACAGAGTGCCGGCCAGCGGCCGGCACTACCTCGACGCCGCGTGTTCCTCAACCCGGCGTGCGGTACTGCCCGGCGGAGATGAACTGCGAGAAGCGCTCGCACCACACCACGACCGTGGTGTAGTCGTCCACGTCCACGTTGTCGGGCACGTCCACCAGGAAACGGCTGAAGGATTTCACCTCGCCGATGCGCTGCGCCTGTGCCTTGATCTTCAGGAAGTCGGCCTTGTTGTCGACGAAGTCGCGAACCAGGTACACCTTGTAGTCCGGGCCCGGCCCCATCTTGCCGTCGAAGGCGACCTGGCGCGGGCTGACGCTGACTTTGCCTTCCGCCCAATGCACTGCATCGCTGCCCTTGAGGTCGCGGCGAAAGGTGGTGCGGTAGGGGGCATCAGTCATGGCGGCCTGCACCTGTGCGACCGGCGGGTCATCGGGGGCAATCAGGATCGGCAGGAAGTACACCCCCAGGCCGAAGCCAAGGCCGAGGGTGAGCAGGTGGGTGACGATCAGGATGAGGATGCGGCGCATGGGGCCTCCATGGGGGTTGCGGTCGATCGCGCGGCGGGGTGCCGGGCGCCACCACCCTGGGAGGTCAGGGGCGACATTTATAGACACAGTGCCGATTGCGAAAAGGGCACAGTGGGCGGACTGCGACGCCGGAGCCCCTGTGGCGTGGGCGGATCGCGGTCGCGGTTGGAAGCTGAATGACGTTTCGAGCCCGTTGCGATGACGACTGCCGTCGCGTGGATCGCGACAACGCGATGCCCGGTAGTGCCGGCCGCCGGCCGGCAGCTTCATGGCGCATCCAAAGATCCAGAGGTTGCCGGCCAGCGGCCGGCACTACCCTGCTGGAAAGGAATTCCCGCCAGCGGCCGGCACGACCCGGTCAGAAAATGACGTGACTCTGTCCGTTGGCTGCGCCCTGTGGGCCGAAGCGGCGCTCGTGGATCTCGCCATGGCCGTCGGCGTCGATCAGCAGTACGGTGCTGGCACGGGTGCCGTAGTCGTCGCCGCGGATGAAGGCCGGGCTCAGCCAGCGCTCGCGCTCCAGGCCGATGCCGGTGTCGGGCAGGTCGCTGTCGGCGGGGCGGTGCTCGTCAGCCAGGGCATCCCAGAGTGGGGTCAAATCCCTTTCCCCCTGGGAAAGGGGGCTGCCCCCGTCTTCCTGCAGCCAGTGTTCAAGGGCGGCCATCAACCTGCGGGTCTTCGGCCAGGGCGCGTCCAGCGCACCGTTGGACATGCCATGCACGCCCGGGCCCAGGCTCTGCCGCTCGGCGGGGTGGTTGCCCAGGAACTCCAGGCTGTGGCCGTCGGCCAGCAACAGGTTGAACGGCGCGTAGGCGCCGGCCACCGTTCCCAATCGGTCGATATGCACGGCGGCCGGGTCGCGGCCGCGCAGGAAGTCGGCCACCAGCGCGCCCCGTGAAGGACCGGTCTGGGCGGCCAGCGGATCACGCACATTGGTGACCACTGCCATCCGGCCTGCGGCACCGACGCCGGCCCAGCCACCACCGGAGCGCAGGTCGCGCCCCCCGATGACGGAGGTCTCATCTTGCCAGGGGGCCAGCGCCGCCGTCGGGCGGGCGTGGAACTCATCACGGTTGCCGGTCATCACCAGCCGCCAGCGCGGGTGGTGCATCCAGCCAAGAGCGAGCAGGCACATGGCCTCATTGTGCACGGTTTGCGCAGTCTGGCGCCGCTTCCAGCCCGTTTTGGATGAATGCGCGGCCGATGTTTCACGCGCTGTCCACAGCCCTGAACTTCCGTTCAATCTCAAAAATTGAGACGGATCAGCAACTTGTGGATAAGCCTTGAACAATTCTCTAAAGGTTGTTGCAAGCCATTGATGTGGCTGGCGATTTCCCCGCTGAAAAGTTGTTGACAACCCTTCGGCCGCTGCTAAGGTGGGCATCAGAGGGAAATCCGGGTGTTTTGTGGGTTTTCGTGGTTCAATGTTTCACCGGGCGAAGGATAGGTGCACGCGTCGTGTTCCAGGGCGAGACGGCCATCACAGTTGACGATAAAGGGCGCATGGCGGTTCCCACCGCTTACCGCGACCTCGTCGCGCGCGCCAGCAACAACCGTCTCGTGCTGACCTACAACCCGTTCGAAGCCGGCTGCCTGTGGCTGTACGCAGAGTCGGAATGGGAGCGGGTCCGCGACGACGTGATGTCCAAGCCCAACACCCAGCGCGTCGTGCGCCTGTTGCAGCAGAAGCTGGTCGGCTCGGCCGCCCATCTTGAGCTGGACGGCAACGGTCGCATCAGCATCCCCGCCAGCCACCGCGGTGCGGTGGGCATTGAGAAGAAGGCGGTATTGCTCGGTATGGGCGACAAGTTCGAATTGTGGAGCGAGCAGGCGCATCGGGCCCTGATCCAGCAGACATTGTCTGACGAGGATCTGGGTGATGGGTTGCTCGACCTGAAGTTGTGAGCCGGGGTGCCCGGATGCGCCCAGAAGCGCAGGCCGGTCACCTTCCGGTGTCGCAGTCGCCGGCGGTGCACCTGCCGGTCCTGTACACCCAGGTCCTTGAAGGCCTGAGGGTGATCGAAAACGGACGTTATCTGGATGGCACGTTCGGTCGTGGCGGTCATGCACGTGGCGTGCTCACCCAGCTCGGTCCCGAGGGGCGCCTGCTGGTCATGGACAAGGATCCGGAAGCCATCGCCGTAGCCGAGCGCGATTTCGCGCCGGACCCGCGCGTGTCCATCTTCCGTGGCAGCTTTGCCCAGCTGCTGCAGTGGGATGCGACGGCTGAAGGCCTGGACGGCGTGCTGTTCGACCTGGGCGTGTCGTCGCCGCAGCTGGACGTGGCCGAACGTGGCTTCAGCTTCGGCAAGGACGGCCCGCTGGACATGCGCATGGATCCGGACAGCGGTGAAAGTGCAGCGCAGTGGATCAACCGCGTTGAAGAACGCGAGATTGCCGACGTGCTGTGGACCTACGGCGAAGAGCGCCAGAGCCGCCGTATCGCCCGTGCCATCGTCGCCCGCCGCGAGAAGCAGCCGTTCTCCCGTACCGCCGAACTGGCCGAGTTGATCGCCTCGGTGATGCCGCGCGGAAAAGACAAGATCCACCCGGCCACGCGCAGCTTCCAGGCCATCCGCATCCACATCAACCGCGAGCTGGCCGACCTGGAAGCCGGGCTTGATGCGGCCGTGGAACGGCTCAAGCCCGGCGGCCGCCTGGCGATCATCAGCTTCCACTCGCTGGAAGACCGCATCGTCAAGCAGTACATGAACCGCCTGGCCAAGGCGCCGCCGGCCAACCGCCGCCTGCCCGAGGCGGAGGTGTTCGTACCGACGCTGGATCTGATCGGCGGTGCCATCAAGGCCACCGACGAAGAACTGGCGGCCAACCCGCGTGCCCGCAGCGCCGTGCTGCGCGTGGCCCAGAAGCGGGAGGCCGATGCATGAGCCGGCTGCTGCTGATCATCCTGTTGGCCTCGACCGTGGCCTCGGCGATCGGCGTCGTGTTCGTGCGTCACCGTCACCGGCAGACGTTCATCGAGCTGTCGCGCGCCGAGCGCAAGCGCGATGACATCAATCTGGAATTCGGTCGTCTGCAGCTGGAACAGGCAACGCTGGCCGAAGCCAACCGTGTGGATCGCATCGCCCGCGAGAAGCTCGGCATGAAGTTCCCCGAGGCCGCCGACATCGTGGTGGTGCGCCCATGAGCAAGACCGGCCGCAACCGCCCGCGCAACGCCTTCAACCTGCGCCAGCGCCTGCGCTGGGTGGCGTTGGCGCTCGGCCTGTGTTCGGTGTCGCTGGTGGGCCGTGCGGCCTACGTGCAGATCATCAACAGCGATTTCTACCAGCGCCAGGGCGAGGCCCGCTACCTGCGCGAGCTGCCGATCAAGACCTCGCGCGGCATGATCACCGACCGCAACGGCGAGCCGTTGGCGGTATCGACCCCGGTCGCCTCGATCTGGGTCAATCCGCAGGACCTGCTGCGTTCGCCCGAGCGCATCCCTGAGCTGGCCCAGGCAGTCGGCATGTCGGTGGACGAGCTGAGCAGCCGCCTGTCGCAGAAGTCGGACAAGGAATTCATGTACCTGCGTCGCCGGATCAATCCGGACGAGGCAGAGAAGGTGGTCGCGCTGAAGATTCCAGGCGTGGCCGCGCAGCGCGAGTTCCGTCGCTTCTACCCGCAGGGTGAGGCGATGGCGCACGTGCTGGGTTTCACCAACATCGACGACCGCGGCCAGGAAGGCCTGGAGTTGGCATTCGACGAATGGCTGCGTGGCAAGGCCGGCGCCAAGCGGGTGATCCGCAACCGCAAGGGCGAGACCGTCGAGAGCGATCTGCTGCGCGCCGCCGAACCGGGCAAGGACCTGACCCTCAGCATCGACCGCCGCATCCAGTACCTGGCGTTCAAGGAACTGCGCAACGCGCTGGTGGCCAACAAGGCGGCCGGCGGTTCGATGGTGATCATGGACGTGACCACCGGCGAGATCCTGGCCATGGTCAACCTGCCGACCTACAACCCGAATTCGGTGGGTGGCGCGGCCCCGGATACCCGCCGCAACCGCGCGGTGACCGACCTGGTCGAGCCGGGTTCGACGATGAAGCCGCTGACCATCGCCACCGCGCTGCAGGCCGGTGCGGTGACCAAGGACACCGTCATCGACACCAATCCGGGCTACATGCAGGTGGCCCGCTTCACCATCCGCGACGTGCCGCGCAACAACGGCGTGCTGAACGTGACCGGTGTGATCACCCGCAGTTCCAACATCGGTGCGGCCAAGGTGGCGGCGAAGATGCCGGACCAGGTGTTCTACGACGGCGTGCGCCGCTTCGGCTACGGCTCGGTGCCGCACAGCGGTTTCCCGGGTGAATCCGGTGGTGTGGTGCGACGCCCTGCGAACTGGGACGGTGCCACCAAGACCACCATGTCCTACGGCTATGGCCTGAACGTGACGCCGCTGCAGATCGCCACCGCCTATTCGGCGTTGGCCAACGGCGGCAAGCTGATCGCGCCGACCTTCGTCAAAGGCCAGCGCAACGAGGCGCATCAGATCATCGACGAGAGCGTCGCCAGGCAGGTTGTGGCGATGATGGAAACGGTGGTCACCCAGGGTGGTGCCAAGCAGGCAGCGGTGCTGGGCTACCGCGTGGCCGGCAAGACCGGTACCGCGCGCAAGACCGGTCCTGGCGGTTACGAGCGCGGCCACTACAACGCGCTGTTTGCCGGCGTGGTGCCGGCCACCAACCCGCGTTTTGCCACCGTCATCGTCATCAACGACCCGCAGGCCGGCAAGTTCTACGGTGGCCTGGTATCGGCGCCGGTCTACCACAACGTGATGGAAGGCACCCTGCGCCTGATGGACGTGCCGCTGGACGACCTGCAGTCGTGGCTGGCCGCACAGCAGTCCGGCAAGGTCGGCCATTCGGCCTCGATCCTGCCGGCGCCACCGGCCGAGGCCGCGCTGCCGGTCGATGCCGCCGCTGAATTCGATGCTGCGCTGCCCAGCGCGCATGCCCAGACGCCGCCCGCTACGGGAGGCACGCAATGAGTCCTTCGATGTTGCTTTCGCAGTTGCTTCCGGACGTTGCTCTTGCAGGGCACGACCCCGTTCTGACCGGCCTGGTGCTGGACAGCCGCGCCGTGCGCCCCGGCAATGCCTTCGTCGCCATCGCCGGTTTCGGCGCGCATGGCCTGGGCTTTGTCGAGCAGGCCCGTGCGGCGGGCGCCGGCGCCATCCTGTTCGAACCGCCGGCACCGGCCGAGCTGCCGGCACCGGCTGATGCAATCGCCGTGCCGGGCCTGCGCGCGCGCATGGGTGCGATGGCCGACCAGTTCCATGGCGCACCGTCGCGGGCGATGGCGATGGTCGGCGTGACCGGCACCAACGGCAAGACCTCCACCGTGCAGCTGCTGGCCCAGGCCTGGCACCTGCTCGGAACGCCCAGTGGCAGTATCGGCACGTTGGGCGCCGGACTTTATGGTGCGGTTGAACCGACCGGTTTCACCACGCCGCTGGTGCTGCAGATGCATGCGCTGCTGGCGCAGCTGCGTGACGCCGGCGCGCGCGCGGTGGCGATGGAAGTCAGCTCGCATGCGCTGGACCAGGGCCGCGTGGATGCGGTGCACTACGACGTGGCGGTGTTCACCAACCTCACCCGCGATCACCTGGACTACCACGGCGACATGGCCAGCTACGGCGCGGCCAAGGCGCGGTTGTTCCATCGTCCGGGCCTGAAGGCCGCTGTGATCAATCTTGACGACGCATTCGGTCGCCAGCTGTTCGCCGGCCTGCCGGCGGGCGTGCAGCCGATCGGCCTGAGCTCGCGCGGTGCCACCGATGCCAGCGTGCGCGCCGAGGCGCTGCAACTGGACGGCCGTGGCATTGCCTTCGAACTGGCCATCGACGGCCAGCGCGCGGCGGTGCAGTCGCCTTTGCTGGGCCGCTTCAATGTGGACAACCTGCTGGCCGTGGCCGGTACCCTGCATGCGCAGGGCCAGCCGCTGGCGCGCATTGCCGAGGTGCTGTCGGCGCTGCAGCCGATCCGCGGCCGCATGAACCGCCTCGGTGGCGAGGATGGCCTGCCGACCGTGGTGGTGGATTACGCCCACACCCCGGACGCACTGGAACAGGCGCTGGACAGCCTGCATGGCCACCTGCAGGGCACGCTGTTCTGCGTGTTCGGCTGCGGTGGCGAGCGTGATACCGGCAAGCGCCCGCAGATGGCCGCGATCGCCGAGCGCCTGGCCAACCAGGTCATCGTTACCGACGACAATCCGCGTGGCGAAGATGGCGACGTGATCGTGGCCGACATCCTGGCCGGATTTACCGATGCCTCCGCCGTGACCGTGCAGCGCAGCCGCGCGCGTGCGATCGGCCTGGCGGTGAAGCGCGCCAATGCAGGCGACATCATCCTGATTGCCGGCAAGGGCCACGAGCCGTACCAGGAAGTGAATGGCGTGCGCCATGACTTCGATGACACCGAAGTGGCTGCGGCTGCACTGGCGGCCAAGGCCGGTGTGCTGGCGGCCCAGGCCGGGGAGGGCATCGCATGAAGCGCACCCTGCTTTCGCTGATCGCACACTGGGCCGGCGGCGAGATCCACGGTGATGACGTCGCCATCGATGCGGTCAGCAATGACACCCGCAATCTCGGCCCGGGCAGCCTGTATGTGGCGCTGCGCGGCGAGCGTTTCGATGGCCATGACTTTGCCGCCGACGCGCAGGCGCGCGGTGCCAGCGCGCTGCTGGTCGAGCGCCTGCTGCCGATCGAACTGCCGCAGGTGCTGGTGGCCGACAGCGAACTGGCGCTGGCGAAGATCGCCACCGGCATGCAGCGTGACCGTGATACCGAGGTGTTCGCGATCACCGGCAGCAACGGCAAGACCAGCGTGAAGAGCCTGCTGCTGTCGATCCTGCAGCAGGTGGCCCGTCATGCGCACAAGGTGGTCTACGCCAACCCGGGCAACCGCAACAACGAGATCGGCCTGCCGCTGGCGGTGATCGATGCCCCGGAAGATGCCGACTACGCTGTCTACGAGATGGGCGCGGGCAAGCCGGGTGACATCGCCTACCTGACCGATATCGCCCGCCCGCGTTATGCGCTGGTCAACAACATCGCCCCGGCACACCTGGAGCGGATGGGCAGCCTGCTCGGCGTCGCCGTCACCAAGGGCGCGATCTATGCCGCGCTGCCCGCCGATGGTGTAGCCGTGATCAACGTCGACGATGCCTACGGCCGCTGGTTCGAACAGCATTTCGTCGGCACCCCGGCGCGCTGCCGCGTACTGCGCTATGGGCTGGAGCACACCGCCGATGTCACCGCGCGTGATATCCGCGCCGGTGCGCAGGGCAGCCAGTTCACCTTGGTGTCGCCGATGGGCGAAGCCCGCGTGGTGCTGGGTCTGCCGGGCCGCCACAACGTCAGCAACGCGCTGGCCGCGGCCAGCCTGGCACTGGCCGCCGGTATCGAGCTGGCGCTGGTCGCAGCCGGCCTGGCCGATGCGCAGCCGGTGCCGGGCCGTCAGATCGCGCATCAGCTGCACAACGGTGCGGTGCTGGTGGACGACAGCTACAACGCCAACCCGGGTTCGCTGGCTGCGGCCATCGATGCCCTGGCGGCGGCTCCGGAAGAAGGCTGGCTGGTGCTTGGCGACATGCGCGAGCTGGGCCCGGATGCCGAAGCGCTGCATGCGCAGGCCGGCCTGCGCGCCCGCGCGGCTGGCCTGAAGCGCCTGTATGCGCTGGGTCCGCTCAGCGCCGCTGCCGCCACCGCCTTCGGCGAAGGCGGCCGTCATTTCGCCACCCATGACGCGCTGTCGCAGGCGCTGAAGGACGAGCTGCACGCTGGCGTGCGCTGCCTGGTCAAGGGTTCCCGTGGCAGCGCCATGGACACGATTGTCAAAGCGCTGCTGGCGCAAGGAGAGGAATCCCCGCATGTTGTATGAACTGGCTCGATGGTTGCAGCAGTTGGAGAGCCTGTTCGGGCTGTTCAACTACCAGACGTTCCGCGCCATCCTTGCCGCGTTGACGGCCCTGTTCCTGTCGCTGTGGCTCGGCCCGGCGATGATCCGCAAGCTTGCCCAGTTCAAGGGCGGCCAGCCGATCCGCAAGGACGGTCCGCAGACCCATTTCTCCAAGGCCGGTACGCCGACCATGGGCGGTTCGCTGATCCTGCTCACCATCACCCTGTCGGTGCTGATGTGGGCCGACCTGCGTAACCGCTACGTGTGGCTGGTGCTGGCGGTCATGCTGTGCTTCGGCGCCATCGGCTGGTACGACGACTGGATCAAGATCGTCCGCCGCGACCCGAACGGCCTGAAGTCGCGCTGGAAGTACCTGCTGCAGTCGATCTTCGGCCTGGCCGCTGGTCTGTTCCTGTTCTATACGGCCGATGTGCCGGCGGCGCTGACCTTCTATATCCCGATGTTCAAGTCGGTGGCGCTGCCGCTGGCCGGCATCGGCTTCGTGACCATCGCCTACTTCTGGATCGTCGGCTTCTCCAACGCGGTGAACCTGACCGACGGCCTGGACGGCCTGGCGATCATGCCGACGGTGCTGGTGGCCTGCGCGCTGGGCGTGTTCGCCTATGCCTCGGGCAACGTGGTGTTCGCCAACTACCTGCAGATCCCGCAGATCCCGGGCGCCGGTGAGCTGGTCATCATCTGCGCGGCCATCGCTGGCGCAGGCCTGGGCTTCCTGTGGTTCAACACCTATCCGGCGATGGTGTTCATGGGCGACATCGGCGCACTGGCGCTGGGTGCGGTGCTGGGCACGATCGCGGTGATCACCCGCCAGGAGCTGGTGCTGGTGATCATGGGCGGCGTGTTCGTCATCGAAACGCTGTCGGTGATGATCCAGGTCGCCTCGTTCAAGCTGACCGGCAAGCGCGTGTTCCGCATGGCGCCGATCCATCACCACTTCGAACTGAAGGGCTGGCCCGAGCCGCGCGTGATCGTGCGCTTCTGGATCATCTCCGTCGTGCTCGTGCTGATCGGCCTGGCCACGTTGAAGGTGCGCTGAGATGAACGACCTGTCCCGCCAGGCAACACGCCTTGAAGCCATCGAAGGCAGCTACGACAAGTGGCTGCTGGGCGCGATCATCGCGCTCACGGGCATCGGCGTGGTGATGGTGGCGTCCAGCTCGATCGCCCTGATGAGCAGCCCGTTCTACTACCTCAACCGCCACCTGATCTTCCTGGCGGTAGGCATCGTGCTGGCGGTCGTTGCCGCCCGCACCGAGCTGAAGTCCATCGAGCAGTACAACCAGATGCTGCTGCTGGGCTGCTTCGTGCTGCTGCTGGCGGTGTTCGCGCCGGGCCTGGGCAGCACCGTCAACGGCGCGCGCCGCTGGATCAACCTGGGCATCTCCAAGTTCCAGACGGTCGAAGCGGTGAAGGTGCTCTACATCGTCTGGCTGTCCAGCTACCTGGTGCGCTTCCGCGACGAGGTCAACGCGACCTGGCCGGCGATGCTCAAGCCGCTGGGCGTGGCCGGTGCGCTGGTGCTGTTGCTGCTGCTGCAGCCGGACTTCGGTTCGTCCACCCTGCTGCTGGCGATCACCGCCGGCATGCTGGTGCTGGGCGGGGTGAACATGCCGCGCATGTCGATGCCGGTGATCATCGGCCTGGTCGGCATGAGCGCGCTGGCGATCATCGAGCCGTACCGCATGCGCCGCATCACCTCCTTCCTCGACCCGTGGGCCGACCAGCAGGGCGACGGCTACCAGCTGTCCAACGCGCTGATGGCCGTGGGCCGCGGCGAGTGGACCGGCGTTGGCCTGGGCAACTCGGTGCAGAAGCTGTACTACCTGCCGGAAGCACATACCGACTTCATCTTCTCGGTCACCGCCGAGGAGTTCGGCTTCCTTGGCACCTGCGTGATCGTGGCCCTGTACGCGCTGCTGGTCGGCCGCACCTTCTGGCTGGGCATGCGCTGCGTGGAAATGAAGCGTCACTTCTCCGGCTACATTGCCTTCGGCATCGGCCTGTGGATCAGCATGCAGACCTTCGTCTCGATCGGCGTGAACCTGGGCATCCTGCCGACCAAGGGCCTGACCCTGCCGCTGATCTCCTCCGGCGGTTCGTCGGTGCTGATGACCTGCGTGGCGATGGGCCTGCTGCTGCGCGTGTCCTATGAACTCAAGCGTGCCGAGCGTCGCCAGGCCGTGCGTATCGGTGGTGGCGACGAGGCCGTGGCCGATGCGCCCGTGGACGCGCCGGCCGCACCGGCTGCGGCCAGCGTGCCGATGAGCGCCGAACCGGTGGCCGCCGCTGCCGGGCCGGCCGCCGCACGTGGCACCAGCCGCCTGCAGTCGCGCATCGAACCGACCTTCGGGAGGCTGTCATGAGCGCAGCCACCCATAGCGTGCGCCCGGTGATGATCCTGGCCGGTGGCACCGGCGGTCACATCTTCCCCGGCCTGGCCGTGGCCCGCGTGCTGCGCGAGCGTGGCGTGCCGGTCACCTGGATGGGCGCCGATGGTGCGATGGAAACCCGTCTGGTGCCGCAGCACGACATTCCGATCGACACCCTGGCCATCACCGGCCTGCGCGGCAAGGGCAAGCTGGCCCTGCTCGGTGCACCGTGGCGGTTGATGCGCGCGCTGCGCGCCGCCGGCATGATCATCCGCAAGCGCCAGCCGCGCGCGGTGATTGCCTTCGGTGGCTTTGCCTCCGGTCCGGGCGGCATGGCCACGCGCCTGCACGGGCTGCCGTTGATCGTGCATGAGCAGAACCGTGCGCCGGGCCTGACCAACCGCATCCTGTCGCGTTATGCGCGCCGCCTGTTGACCGGTTTCCCGGGCACCTTCGCCAAGCGCGAGGAGTTCATCGGCAACCCGGTGCGTGCCGAAATCGCCGCCATCGCACCGCCGGAACAGCGCTTCGCCGACCGCCAGGGTCCGCTGCGCGTGCTGGTGGTCGGTGGCAGCCAGGGCGCGCGTGCGCTCAACACCGGCGTGCCGCAGGCCATCGCTGCGCTGGGTGCCACGGTGCCGGTGCAGGTACGCCACCAGAGTGGCGAAAAAATGCATGCCGAAGCGGTCGAGGCATATGCCAAGGCCGGCGTGCAGGCTGAAATCACGCCGTTCATCGCCGACATGGCCGAGGCCTTTGCCTGGGCCGATCTGGTGGTGTGCCGTGCCGGCGCTTCCACTCTGGCCGAGCTGTGCGCGGTCGGTGTCGGCAGCGTGCTGGTGCCATTCCCCGCCGCCGTCGACGATCACCAGACCCGCAACGCGGAGTACCTGGTCGAGCGCGGCGCGGCGGTTTTGCTGAAGCAGGACGGAACGCTGGCTGACGGCATTGCCGCACTGCTGCGCGATCTGTCCGAAAATCCCGCCCGCCGCATGCAGATGGCGCAAGCCGCGCGTGCCCTGGCCAAGGTCGATGCCGCCGAGCGCATCGCCGATATCATTCTCGAGGAAGCTGTATGAAGAAGGCATGCCACCGCGCCTGCCCTGCGCGAGGCCGCGCATGATCCGCCGCCTGCACGACACCAACGACCTGGTGCGCGCGTTCCCGCGCGTGCATTTCGTCGGCATCGGCGGCACCGGCATGAGCGGTATCGCTGAAGTGATGCTGACGCTGGGCTATGAAGTGTCCGGCTCGGACAACGCCGACAACGTGGCGACCCGCCGCCTGGCCAGCCTGGGTGCGCGCATCATGCGCGGCCATTCCGCTGCCAACGTGCTGGGCACCGACTGCGTGGTGGTCTCCAGTGCCATCCGCGAAGACAACCCGGAACTGATGGAAGCGCGCAGCCAGCGCATTCCGATCATGCCGCGTGCGGCGATGCTGGCCGAGCTGATGCGCTTCCGCCGCGGCATCGCGGTGGCCGGTACCCATGGCAAGACCACCACCACCAGCCTCACCGCTGCGGTGCTGAGCGAAGGTGGGCTGGACCCGACCTTCGTGATCGGTGGCCAGCTGCTGGCCGCCGGTGCCAACGCCAAGCTGGGTGGTGGCCAGTGGCTGGTGGCCGAGGCCGACGAAAGCGATGGCAGCTTCCTGCGCCTGAATCCGCTGATGTCGATCATCACCAACATTGATGCGGATCATCTGGAAAACTACGGCAACGACTTCGCCCGCGTGCAGGCGGCGTTCGCCGAGTTCCTGCAGCGCCTGCCGTTCTACGGCCTGGCGGTGCTGTGCATCGATGATCCGGAAGTGGCGGCACTGGCCGCCAAGACCCCGCGCCACGTGATGAGCTACGGCATGAGCCCGCAGGCCGACGTACGCGCCGAGAACGTGGTGCAGGAAGGTTCGCGCATGCGCTTCACCCTGCGCCTGCCGCAGGGCACCAGCCAGGAAGTGGTGCTGGCGCTGCCGGGCAAGCACAACGTACTCAACGCGCTGGCCGCCGCTGCGGTGGGCTGGCAGCTGGGCGTGGCGCCGGACGCGATCGCGCGTGCGCTGGAAGGTTTCGCCGGTGTTGGCCGTCGCTTCAACGATCTGGGCGAAGTGACCACCGCCAGCGGTGCCAAGGTCCGCATCATCGACGACTACGGTCATCACCCGAGCGAGCTGGAGGCGGTGTTCGCCGCCGCCCGTGGTGGCTGGGCTGACAAGCGTCTGGTGGTGGCCTTCCAGCCGCACCGCTACAGCCGTACCCGCGACCAGTTCGACAAGTTCGCCGCGGTGCTGTCCAGCGTCGATGCACTGGTGCTGAGCGAGGTCTACCCGGCCGGCGAGGAACCGATTGCCGGTGCCGATTCGCATGCGCTGGCCCGCGCCATCCGCGCGCGCGGCCGCAGCGAACCGGTGGTGGTGGGCAAGGCCGCCGAGCTGGCCAGCGTGCTGCCGGACGTGCTGCAGGACGGTGACCTGCTGCTGATGATGGGCGCCGGCGACATCGGTGCCGTAGCCACCCATATCGCGGTGGAAGGCTTCAAGGGGGAGGGCGAGGCGTGAGCACGCTGACCTTCCCGCCGCTGCGCGTGACCGACCCGGCCGTGTTCGGTCGCGTCGCCGTGCTGCTGGGCGGCAGTTCCAGCGAACGCGAGGTGTCGCTGGATTCCGGCAGCAACGTGCTCGAAGCCCTGCAGTCGCGTGGCGTCGATGCGTTCGCCGTGGACGGCATCCCGGCGCTGGCCAAGGCGCTCGCCGCCGGCGGCATCGACCGTGTGTTCAACATCCTGCACGGCCACAACGGTGGCGGTGAGGACGGCATCGTACAGGGCTTGATGGACGCCTTCGGCGTGCCGTATACCGGCTCGAACGTGCTGGGTTCGGCGCTGAGCATGGACAAGATCCGCACCAAGCAGGTGTGGCTGTCGCTGGGCCTGCCGACCCCGCAGTACCGCAAGGTCACTGCCGAGGACGTGCACGCCAATGCCGCCGCGCTGGGCTTGCCGGTGGTGGTGAAGCCGGCCAACGAAGGCTCCAGCGTGGGCATCAGCCGGGTCACCGATGACGCCGGCCTGGACGAAGCGGTGGCCCTGGCCGCGCGCTACGACGGCCAGCTGCTGATGGAACAGATGGTGGTCGGCGACGAACTGACCGTGGCCATCCTCGGCGATGTCGCGCTGCCGTCGATCCGCATCGTGCCCAAGGGCCAGTGGTACGACTACAACGCCAAGTACATCGCCGAAGACACCCAGTACCTGTGCCCGGGCCTGGACGGGGATGCCGAAGATGAAATCCGCCGCATTGCGCTGGCTGCATTCCGTGCTGCCGGCTGCCGTGGCTGGGGCCGCGTGGACGTGATGCGCGACCGCGACAGCGGCCGCTTCTTCCTGCTGGAAGTGAACACCGCGCCGGGCATGACCAGCCATTCGCTGGTGCCCAAGGCCGCACGCCAGGCCGGCATCGGTTTCGAGGAACTGGTGTGGCGCGTGCTGGAACAGACCCTGGAGGCATCGCACGCATGAACGCGCTGCTGCGCATCTTCGTCTGGCTGTTGGCCTTGTCGGTGGTTGCTCTGCCGGTGGTGGCCGTGGTCAATGGCTGGGTCGGCGCAGAGCGCTGGCCGCTGGCGAAGCTGCGCGTGCACGGTGAGTTCAAGCGGGTGCCGGCCGAGCAGTTGCAGCAGGTGCTGATGCCTTATGCGCGATCTGGTTTCTTCGCAGTCAAGCTGCAGGACGCGCAGGACGCGCTGGAAAAGCTGCCGTGGGTGGAAAGCGCGCGGGTGCGCAAGCAGTGGCCGGATGTGCTGGAAGTGACTCTGGTCGAGCACAAGCCGTTCGCGCGCTGGGGCAACGATCGCCTGGTTTCCGAGCAGGGCAAGCTGTTCCCCACGCCGAAGAAACTGGCCGACCTGGCGCTGCCCGAACTGGACGGCCCGGACAGCCAGACCGAAGAAGTGATGAAGCTGTACAGCGACTCGCGTGCATTGTTCGCACCGGCCGGCGTCGACGTGCGCCGGGTGACGATGGATGCGCGCGGCAGCTGGTCGCTGGTGCTCAGCAATGGCACCGAAGTGGTGGTCGGCCGCGATGACGCGCGCTCGCGCATGCAGCGCTTCGTCAAGGTGCTGCCGCAGCTCAATCGTCAGGACGCGCCGATCGAGCGCGCCGACCTCCGTTACACCAATGGTTTCACGCTGAGCTGGGGTACCCCGGCCACGTCGGCGAAAACGCCGGCGACCCCGGCCAGAAGCACGCAGGAAAGAACATGAATCGCAAGGGTGACAAATCGCTGATCGTTGGCCTGGACATCGGCACCTCCAAGGTGGTGGCGCTGGTGGGTGAGTATTCGCCGGGCAATCCGATCGAAGTGATCGGTATCGGCTCGCATGAATCGCGTGGGCTCAAGCGCGGCGTGGTGGTGGACATCGAATCGACCGTGCAGTCGATCCAGCGCGCGGTGGAAGAAGCCGAGCTGATGGCCGGCTGCGAGATCCGCTCGGTGTATGCCTCGATCTCCGGCAACCACGTGCAGTGCAAGAACTCGCCCGGCATCGTGCCGATCCGCGACGGCGAAGTGACCTGGGGCGACCTGGATCGCGTGCTCGATGCGGCCAAGGCGGTGGCGATCCCGGCCGACCAGAAGATCCTGCACGCGATTCCGCGCGAGTACGTGCTGGACGATTCGCAGGAAGGCATCCGCAACCCGGTCGGCATGACCGGCGTGCGCCTGGAAGTGCATGCACACCTGGTGGTGTGCGCGCAGTCGGCCGCGGCCAACATCAGCAAGTGCGTGCAGCGCTGCGGCCTGCAGGTGGACGACCTGGTGCTGTCCTCGCTGGCCTCCAGCGTGGCGGTGCTGACCGCCGACGAGCGCGAGCTGGGCGTGGTGCTGGTCGACATGGGCGCCGGCACCACCGACATCGCGGTGTTCGTGCAGGGTGCGATCTGCCATACCGCCTCGCTGCCGATCGCCGGCGACCACGTCACCAACGACATCGCGCACATGCTGCGCACGCCGACCCCGGAAGCCGAGCAGATCAAGGTGCGCTACGCCTGCGCCCTGGCCCAGCTGGCCACCGCCGAGGAAAGCATCCAGGTGCCGTCGGTGGGCGATCGTCCGCCGCGCCGCATGCCGCGCCACTCGCTGGCGCAGGCCGTGCAGGGCCGCTACGAGGAAATCTTCGAGATGGTGCAGGCCGAACTGCGCCGCTCCGGCTTCGAGGAACTGGTGCGCGCCGGCATGGTGCTGACCGGTGGTGCGTCGAAGATGGAAGGCGTGGTCGAGCTGGCCGAGGAAATGCTGCAGATGCCGGTGCGCGTGGGCATCCCGCAGCACGTCACCGGCCTCGGTGAAGTGGTCGGCAACCCCGTGCACGCCACCGGCGTGGGCCTGCTGCTGATGGGCAGCCAGATCGAGCACCCGCGCCGGCCGTCGCTGCCGACCGGGCGTGCGGGAAGCATGTTCAAGAAACTCAAGACGTGGTTCCGCGGCGAGTTCTGACGCGGAACCGGTAAACCCCGGCATCGCCCGGGCGCAACACCTGCAGTACCCGCAACACAACGCAGCACCGGCAACACACAACCCACACAGCCGCAACGCCGGCATGCAGCAGGAAGGCAGGACGCCCGAATGCCCATGCCAGCCGAAGCGGATACAACGAGGACACGGACATGGCGCATTTTGAACTGATCGAAAAGATGGCACCCAATGCGGTGATCAAGGTGGTTGGCGTGGGCGGCGGCGGCGGCAATGCCGTGGCGCACATGGTCAACTCGGCGGTGGATGGCGTGGAATTCATCACGGCCAACACCGACTCGCAGGCCATCAAGAATTGCGGTGCCAAGCTGCAGCTGCAGCTGGGTACCAACGTGACCAAGGGCCTGGGCGCAGGCGCGAACCCGGAAGTCGGCCGCCAGGCTGCTCTGGAAGATCGTGAGCGCATCATGGACGCGCTGCAGGGTGCGGACATGGTGTTCATCACCGCCGGCATGGGCGGCGGCACCGGCACCGGTGCGGCGCCGGTGGTGGCACAGCTGGCCAAGGAAATGGGCATCCTGACCGTGGCCGTGGTCACCAAGCCGTTCCCGTTCGAAGGCCGTCGCCGCATGCAGGTCGCGCTGAAGGGCATCGAAGAACTGAGCCAGCACTGCGACTCGCTGATCACCATCCCGAACGAGAAGCTGATCACCGTGCTGGGTCGCAACGCGACCATGATCCAGGCCTTCCGTGCCGCCAACGACGTGCTGCAGGGCGCCGTGCAGGGCATCGCCGACCTGATCGTGCGTCCGGGCCTGATCAACGTCGACTTTGCCGACGTGCGCACCGTCATGTCCGAAATGGGCCTGGCAATGATGGGTACCGGTACCGCCCGCGGCGATGACCGCGCGCAGGCCGCTGCCGAATCGGCGATCCAGAACCCGCTGCTGGACGACGTGAACCTGGCCGGTGCCAACGGCATCCTGGTCAACATCACCGCCGGCGCCGACTTCACCATGGCCGAGTTCGACGAGATCGGCCGCACCATCGACGGCTTCGCTTCCGAAGACGCCACCGTGGTGGTCGGTACCGTGCTCGACCCGGACATGCAGGATGAAGTGCGCGTGACCGTGGTCGCCACCGGCCTGAACCGCGTCTCGGCCAGCAAGTCCCAGCGTCCGGGCGAACGTGCGCCGATCAAGCTGGTCCGCAACGCCACCACCGGCCAGCCGGAGTTCGGCGAGTTCGACAATGGCGGCGACGCCGTGTCGAAGGCGGTGGGTGGCATGGGCCTGGGCCTGCGTCGCGCCAGCAGCGATACCGCGGCAGCCTCCGCTCCGTCGGCCCCGGCCGCTTCGGCCCCGGCTGCGGCGGAACTGCCGAACGATTACCTGGACATCCCGGCCTTCCTGCGCCGCCAGGCGGACTAAGCGGGGCGGCCCGGGGCTTGTCCTCCCCGGGTTGCGCCACCATGTCCTGAAAACGCGGGCGCCGGGCCAGGATGGGCCCGGCCGCCCTGCTTCACGCGCGTCCTACCGGCGCGCCGGTGTGTCCTGCCGGCGTTTCAGTCGGGGTAGGGGACCCTGCGTGTTAATCTAATGTGTCACTTCCGGTCCACCCCCCATGATCCAGCAACGCACCCTCAAGAACACGATCCGCGCCACCGGCGTTGGCCTGCACAGCGGTGACAAGGTCTACATGACCCTGCGCCCGGCACCGGTCAACCATGGAATCGTGTTCCGCCGCGTGGACCTGGACCCGGTGGTGGAAGTGCCGGCCAAGGCCGAACTGGTCACCGAAGTGACCCTGTGCACCGGCCTGACCTGCAACGACGCCAAGATCCAGACCGTCGAACACCTGATGTCGGCGTTGGCCGGCCTGGGTGTGGACAACATCATCGTCGAACTGTCTTCGGCCGAGCTGCCGATCATGGACGGTTCGGCCGGTCCCTTCGTGTTCCTGCTGCAGTCGGCAGGCATCGTGGAACAGGATGCGCCCAAGCGCTTCATCCGCGTGCTGAAGACCGTGGAAGTGACCGAAGGCGACAAGGTGGCCCGCTTCACCCCGTATGAGGGCTACAAGCTGGGCTTCACCATCCAGTTCGACCACCCGATGATCCCGGCCAAGCAGTCGCGCCAGGAAATCGAGTTCTCGACGCTGGCCTACACCAAGGAAATCTCCCGCGCGCGCACCTTCGGCTTCATGCGCGACCTGGAGTACATGCGCGAGCGCAACCTGGGCCTGGGCGGTTCGATGGACAACGCCATCGTGCTGGATGAGTTCCGCGTGCTCAACGAAGACGGCCTGCGCTATGCCGACGAATTCGTGCGCCACAAGATCCTCGATGCGATCGGCGACCTCTATCTGGCCGGTGGCCAGGTGCTGGGCGCCTACGAGGGCTTCAAGTCCGGCCACGCGCTCAACAACAAGCTGGTGCGGGCGCTGATGGCCGATGCCACCGCCTGGGAGTGGGTCAGCTTCGACTCGCCGGCCACCCCGGACCCGGTCGAGTATGCGACGCCGGCTTACGCCTGATTCGCATAAGTTTTTGAATTAAAAGAAAAAAGCGCCGCCTTCAAGGGCGGCGTTGTCGTTTCAGACGCATGCCGCGCATTCAGCGCGCTTGAGGCGCGTCAAGGCCGGTTCGAGGTCACGGTTTTGTGAACCTGTTGGATCGGAAGCCTGAATTTAACGCAGTTTTAACAACAATCTAACGACAGGGCTCCGGATGGCAGCTAGGATGCGACCCGGCCCCCGAAATGTTTCACGCCGTGGTGACACGCGCGACGGGGAGTGGAGCCGGATGCTCCGCTGTCATCAGGACCGCTTCTTCTGCTTCGAAGGAACGTCCTGCAGGCAAGCCAAGGCGTCGCGTAGCCCTTTGTGCGTGGCGGCTGAAACTGCGTGGGGTCCATTCCGGTTGTCGAGCGCTGGGGAGCGCGTGGGAGTGGAGGACGCAGTCTTGATGGTCACCTTGGTGGCCTTCAGCCCGATGGACCGGGCCGCGTCGAGCAACTGGGCTTCGGCAAGCCGCAACTTGGCATGCCAGACCGGGGATTCGACGAGAAAAACGAGGTGTTCCCCGTCCACATTGGCCAGCCGGCAACGGCTGCGCAGAGGTGGCGGCAACTGGGGGCGCAACTGACGGTCCAGCGCGTCGAGCCACAAGGCACGCCGCAGCGGGTTCCCGCTTTTGTCAGCCATCACCGCATCCAGCGCCGGTTTCGGCTTGGAGGCGGGGCGAACGCTGGATTTCGGCTCAGACATGAAAACTCACTGATGGCATTCAAAAAGATCGTAATCAAAACGCGTGAAGGACAGGCCAAATCGTCGCCCATCGCGCGTTTGCGGTTCTATTTCGAGGACCGCCCCCGTGCCCTGCTGGGCAGCGTGCTCGGGGTAGGCTGCATTATCGGCCTTGCTGGCGGCATTGGCGCCAGCGCGCTGAATGATTCCCGGCTGCAGGCCAAGGTCGAGCGCCAGGACGCGGAGCTGGCCAAGGTCCGGCGCGACGCGCAGACCCAGGTCAACGCGCTGGCAGCCCGCCTCGGCGAGCTGCAGGCCCAGGCCACCCGCCTCAACGCCCTCGGCGAACGGCTGACCCAGATGGGCAAGCTGGAAGACGGCGAGTTCGACTTCAACGAGACCCCCGGCCTCGGTGACGGCGATGCCGGTGGCCCGACCACCGACATCCCGGTCAAGGACGTCAACGCCGACTTACAGGTGCTGGAGCAGCGCTTCGCTGCTTCAGGCCGCCAGCTGTCGGTGATGGAATCGCTGATGTTCGACCACCAGCTGCAGCAGAACGCCGTGCCGTCGCGCATGCCGATCCGCAACAGCTACGTGACCTCCGGCTTCGGCACCCGTGCCGACCCGTTCGGCCGCGGTGCCGCCACCCACAAGGGCATGGACTTCCACGCCAGGGTCGGTGACCCGGTGATGGCCGTGGCCGAAGGCGTGGTCAGCTTCTCCGGCGTGAAGGGCGGCTACGGCAACGTCGTCGACGTCGACCACGGCAATGGCTATGTCACCCGCTACGCGCACAATTCGCGCCTGGTGGTGAAGGTCGGCGACCTGGTCCGTGCCGGCCAGGAAGTGGCCAAGGCCGGTTCCACCGGCCGTTCGACCGGTGCCCACGTGCACTTTGAAGTGTGGGAGAACGGCAACGTGGTCAACCCGCGCAAGTTCCTCGGCGACGGCGGCAACACGCCGGTCGGCCGCATCAGCCGCGGCTGATGCCCGGGTCGGATCCCTTCCGCGCCGCGGGAGGGCTCTGACCCGATGTGGTTGATCTGGTAGTGCCGGCCGCTGGCCGGCAATTCCTTGAGGTGGCCGAGCGAGGCTGCCGGCCAGCGGCCGGCACTACCGGGAACGTTCGGATGCCATTGCCGCCAAAGGGTTGAAACCCCTTGCGGCCGTCCCAAGCTACAATGGGTGTTGCCATCGACAGGGCGCCAGGCGCCCTGTTTCGTTTGCGACGGACGGATCCCAAGGGGGAGGCCGGGCGTCGTGTCCATCCAACCCGGTTCCTTCAATGATCAACAGCCTGCTTACCCGCGTATTTGGCAGTCGTAACGAACGACAGCTGCGCCAGCTCAACCGCATCGTCGCCAAGATCAATGCGCTGGAGCCGGAGATCGAGAAGCTTTCCGACGAGCAGCTTCAGGCCAAGACGCCGGAGTTCAAGCAGCGCATCGCCGATGGTGAAGCCCTGGACAAGGTGCTGCCGGAAGCGTTCGCGGTCTGCCGCGAAGCCGGTCGCCGCGTGCTGGGCATGCGCCACTACGACGTGCAGCTGATCGGCGGCATGGTGCTTCACCTGGGCAAGATCGCAGAAATGCGCACCGGTGAAGGCAAGACCCTGGTGGCGACCCTGCCGGTGTACCTCAACGCGCTGGAAGGCAAGGGCGTGCACGTGGTCACCGTGAACGACTACCTGGCCCGACGCGACGCCGCGCAGATGGGCAAGCTGTACAACTGGCTGGGCCTGAGCGTGGGCGTGGTCTACCCGGGCATGCCGCACAGCGACAAGCGCGAAGCCTACGCCTCGGACATCACCTACGGCACCAACAACGAATTCGGTTTCGACTACCTGCGCGACAACATGGCGCTGTCCAAGGCCGACCGCTACCAGCGCGGCCTGCACTACGCCATCGTCGACGAAGTCGACTCCATCCTGATCGACGAAGCGCGTACCCCGCTGATCATCTCCGGCCCGGCCGATGATTCCCCGGAGCTGTACATCCGCGTCAACCGCGTCGTGCCGAACCTGGTCAAGCAGGAAGTGGAAGACGGCGAAGGCGACTTCTGGGTCGACGAAAAGGGCAAGCAGGTGCACCTGTCCGAAGCGGGCATGGAGCACGCCGAGCAGCTGCTGGTCGAAGCCGGCATCCTCAATGCCGAGACTGAAGGCCTGTACGCGCCGCAGAACCTGACGGTGGTCCACCACCTCAACGCCGCGCTGCGCGCGCATGCGATCTACCAGCGTGACGTGGACTACATCGTGCGCGATGGCGAAGTGGTCATCGTCGATGAGTTCACCGGCCGCACCCTGTCCGGCCGTCGCTGGTCCGATGGCCTGCACCAGGCGGTGGAAGCGAAGGAAGGCGTGCCGGTCCAGCGCGAGAACCAGACGCTGGCCAGCATCACCTTCCAGAACCTGTTCCGCATGTACAAGAAGCTGTCCGGCATGACCGGTACGGCCGATACCGAAGCCTTCGAATTCCAGAGCATCTACGGCCTGGAAGTGGTGGTGATCCCGACCAACCGCCCGACCATCCGCAAGGACAGCCCGGACCAGGTGTTCCTCAACCGCAAGGGCAAGTTCAACGCGGTGCTGGCCGACATCGAAGAGTGCGCCAAGCGTGGCCAGCCGGTGCTGGTGGGTACCACCTCGATCGAAACCTCGGAAATGCTGTCCGAGCACCTGCGCAAGGCCGGCGTGAAGCACGAAGTGCTCAACGCCAAGCAGCATGACCGCGAAGCGACCATCGTCGCCAATGCCGGCCGTCCGGCCGCGGTGACCATCGCCACCAACATGGCCGGCCGTGGTACCGACATCGTGCTGGGCGGTTCGCTGGAAGCGGAAATCCACGAACTGGGCGAGGATGCAACCGACGCGCAGAAGGCGGCGGTCAAGGCCGAATGGCAGCAGCGCCATGACGCGGTGAAGGCTGCCGGCGGCCTGCACATCGTCGGCACCGAGCGCCACGAATCGCGTCGAATCGACAACCAGCTGCGTGGCCGTTCGGGCCGCCAGGGTGACCCGGGTTCGTCCCGCTTCTACCTGTCGCTGGAAGACAACCTGATGCGCATCTTCGCCTCCGATTGGGTGCAGAAGGCCATGCGCATGATGGGCATGAAGGAAGACGACGTCATCGAGGACCGCCTGGTCAGCCGCCAGATCGAGAAGGCACAGCGCAAGGTCGAGGCCCACAACTTCGACATCCGCAAGAACCTGCTGGACTTCGACGACGTCAACAACGACCAGCGCAAGGTGATCTACGCCCAGCGCGACGAGCTGCTGGACGCCGAGTCGGTGAAGGACAACGTCGATGGCATCCGCGACGACGTGATCTTCGACATCGTCGCCCGCTTCGTGCCGCCGAACTCCATCGACGAGCAGTGGGACCTGCGTGGCCTGGAAGCGACCCTGGAGTCGGACTTCGGCCTGCAGATGTCACTGACCGGTCTGGTCAAGGAACACGAGGAGCTGGACGCCGAAGCCATCGCCGCCAAGGTGCAGGAGCGCGTCAACCAGCACTTCGCCGAGAAGGAAGCCGGTGTTGGCGAAGAGACCATGCGCGCGCTGGAGAAGCACGTGATGCTGACCGTGCTGGACCAGAGCTGGAAGGAGCACCTGGCCCGCATGGATTACCTGCGCCAGGGCATCTACCTGCGTGGTTATGCGCAGAAGCAGCCGAAGCAGGAGTACAAGAAAGAAGCCTTCGAGCTGTTCTCGGACATGCTGGAGAACGTCAAGCGCGAAGTGGTGACCCTGCTGTCGCGCGTGCGCATCCGCAGCGACGAGGAAGTGCAGGCCCTGGAAGCGGCCGAGCGCCAGCAGGTCGAAGCCCGCCTGAGCCAGTCGCAGTTCCAGCACCAGGACGTTGGCAGCTACAGCGCCGACGAGGAAGCCGCGCAGGTGCAGGCCGCCCAGCAGGGCATCGCACAGGTGCAGCGTGACGAGCCGAAGATCGGCCGCAACGATCCGTGCCCCTGCGGCAGTGGCAAGAAGTACAAGCACTGCCACGGCCAGCTGAGCTGACCCGAAGAGCCCCGCGAAAGCGGGGCTTTTCTTTCATGGCGGCTGTTTTGCGCGGCTGATCCGGCCGGATCCGAGATTGCGCGGCCCGCCCTGTTCTGGGCATGCTTCCCCCATGCCTTCCCCCACCCGATCGATCCACGTCGTGGCCGCCGTCATCACCGACGCCCGTGGCCGCGTGCTGCTCAACCGCCGTACCGAGAACCGCGACATGGCCGGCCTGTGGGAATTCCCCGGCGGCAAGCGCGAATCCGGCGAAACCTCCGAACAGGCGCTGGTGCGCGAGCTGCGCGAGGAACTGGGTATCGAGGCGGATGTCGGCGAGTGGCTGATGGACGTGCCACAGCGCTACCCGGACAAGCACCTGACCCTGGAAGTGCGCCATGTGCGCAGCTGGAAGGGTACCCCGCGCGGGCGCGAGGGCCAGGCCATCACCTGGGTGGCGCCGGACAAGCTGGGCCGCTACTCGATGCCGCCGGCCGACCTGCCGGTGGTGGCCGCCCTGCGCCAGCCCGACAGTTACCTGATCACACCAGCGCCGGCCGACGATGACAGCGGCGTGCAGCACTGGCATGAGCAGCTGCAGCGCGCGGTAGGCGCGGGCCAGCAGCGCATCCAGCTGCGCCTGCCACCGGCGCATCCACAGCGGCAGGCGATGCTGGAACAGGCCCTGCGCACGCATCGGCGCAGCGGCGTGCAGTGGCTGCTCAACCGCGATATCGAACTGGCGCGCGCACTGGGCGTGGGCGTGCACCTGGGCAGCGAGCAGCTGCTGGAACTGGAGAAGCGCCCGCTGCCAGAGGGACAGCTGGTTGCCGCGTCCTGCCATGACCTGCGGCAGCTGCAGGCTGCGCAGCGTCTGGGCTGTGACTTCGCCGTGCTGGGTCCAGTGCAGGCCACGGCCAGCCATCCCGATGCCGCGCCGATGGGCTGGGATGCCTTCGCCGCATTGCGTGCGCAGGTATCGCTGCCGATCTATGCACTGGGTGGCATGGGCAGCGGCCACATCGCCGAGGCGCGCCGCCATGGCGGGCAGGGCATCGCCGCCATCCGTGCGTTGTGGCCGGCGTAACGCCGCGCACGCGGGGTCAGATCCCTGCGCAGCAGGGCTCTGACCCCATGGCCGGGATCGGGGGTCAGAGCCCTTTCCGCAGGAAAGGGATCCGACCCCTAGCGATCACAGCGTGATCCAGAAGCACCCGTACTGTCGCCGCAACCCCAGCACCGTCGAAGCGCGCGACGCGCTGCCGGGCAGCGTCTGCTCCAGGCGCAGACCGATCGGATGCCGCGCCACAGTGTCCACAGGGCCGGATCCCTGCGCAGCAGGGCTCTGACCCACTTCCTGCGAGTCGTCCTGCGCCTGCCGCGGATACACCGGCACCACGTCCACCAACGGCCGCCGCGCCAACGATTCCAACTGGCCGAGAATGCGCTGTGCGCCCGCGTCGGAGACTGCGCTCCACAGGTACAGCGAAGACAGCCGGTTCACATCATTGCTGACGATGCCGGTGCGCAGCGCTTCCACCAGCTCACTCAACCTTCGCGGACAGCGCGCGCCGAGGGTGTCGCGCGGCATCGTGTTGCCGGTGGGCGCAGGCGGTGGCAACCGCGACCGCGCGCCCAGGCTGTCGCAGGGCCGGTCGGTGTAGACACTCTGGCCCTGCGCATCGGTGCAGCGGTTCAGGCGCGTGGACTGCGCATGGGCGACGCTCGATGCCGCGCACATCGACAACAGCAGCAACAGGAAGAAGAGCCGGTTCATCGACGCAGGGTAGCGCCGATCATGCGCGCGTGGCGTGCTTTCAGCCCTGCAGCAGCTTCAGCACCGAGGTGGTCGGCTTGGCCAGATTCAGGGTGTAGAAGTGCAGGCCGGGTGCACCGCCTTCGATCAGGCGTTGGCACAGCCGAGCCACCACTTCGGTGCCGAATGCACGCACCGATTCGGCGTCATCGCCATAGGCCTGCATCTTGCGGCTGATCCAGCGCGGAATCTCCGCACCGCACTGTTCGGAGAAACGGCGCAGCTGGCTGAAGTTGGCGATCGGCATGATGCCGGGCGTGATCGGTACCTGCACGCCCAGCCGCCGCACTTCATCGACGAAATGGAAGTAGGCGTCAGGGTTGAAGAAGTACTGGGTGATCGCCGCATCAGCACCAGCGTCGATCTTGGCCTTGAAGTGCTTCAGGTCGGCCAGCGCGTCGGAAGCCTGCGGGTGCGTTTCCGGATAGGCGCCCACTTCGATGTGGAACGCATCGCCGTGCTCGGCACGGATGAAGTCGATCAGTTCGGCGGCATAGCGCATGTCGCCGGGGAAACCCATGCCCGAGGGCAGGTCGCCGCGCAGCGCGACCAGACGCCGGCAACCGATCGCGCGGTACAGCTTGAGCAGCTCGCGGATTTCCTGACGGGTGCCGCCGACGCAGGACAGATGTGGTGCGGCATCGAAGCCATGGTGCTGGTTGAGGTGGCGCACGGTCTCCGAGGTATAGCTCAGGGTCGAGCCACCGGCACCGAAGGTGCACGACACGTACTCGGGACCGTAGTCCTTCAGCTTGGCGGCGGCGCGGTCCAGCTGGCTGCGCTGTTCGTCGGTCTTGGGCGGATAGAACTCGAAGCTGATGGCGGTCATGGCACGGGCGGCAGCGGCGGGTGTGGATCAGTATATCGCTTCATCAAGATGGATGTGTGAGGGCGGGCCGTCCGTCACTGGCGACCGTTCGCCCCGGCGCCCGGCCGTTGCTCCGGAATCGCAACCGGGCTGCTGCCGCTGGGGCCACGCTGACCCCAGACCCGGCAATACCCACCCGATGAAGGAGCAGACGATGAAGATCTTCCTGGCACTCTGGTACGCGATGAAGGCACTGGCCCGGCTGGCGATGATCGGCATGGCGATGGCCGTGCTGGGTTCCGGTCCGGCCCATGCGGCCACTGCCATCACAGCCGGCAAGGTGCAGGTCGAAGTGGTTGGCAACGGCCGCCCCCTGCTGATGATTCCCGGTCTCAACAGCAGCGCTGAGGTCTGGCGCGAGACCTGCCTGGCGCTGAAGGATGTGCAGTGCCACCTGGTGCAGCTGCCCGGCTTTGCCGGCGCCGCAGCCGCTGATCCGCGCCCGGCCGAGTTCCTGCCGGCGATGCGCGGGCAGCTGCTGGCCTACCTGCATGACCAGCACCTGGGCCCGATGGTGGTGATCGGCCACAGCCTCGGTGGCCTGCTGGGCCTGCAGATGGCGCAGGCCGAGCCGAAGGCGGTCAGCGCACTGGTGGTGGTCGATGCGTTGCCGTTCCTGCCGGCCGCGCGTGACCCGAACGCCTCGGCTGACAGCGTGCGGCCGATGGCCGGCCAGCTGCGCAAGGGCATGCTGGCTGCTGACGCCGCGCAATGGCAGGCGCAGTTGAAGGCGGGCCTGCCGGGGATGACCCGCGATCCGCAGCGCCAGGCCGAACTAGGCCGCTGGGGCGAAGGCAGCGACCGCCAGACCACGGCCGATGCCATGCATGCGGTGATGACCACCGACCTGCGCGACAGCATCGCCTCGATCAGCGCACCAACCCTGGTGCTGGGCAGCTGGGCCGGTTACCAGCCGATGGGCGCTACCGAGGACAGCACCCGGGCGGTGTTCCAGACCCAGTACGCGAAGCTGCACGGCGTGCAGATCGCGATGAGTGCGCAGGGCTTCCACTTCCTGATGTGGGATGATCCGCGCTGGTTGCAGGAGCAGGTGCAGCGTTTCCTCGCCGCACATCCCTGACCGTTGTCCGCCCTCCTGCCACCGCCGAGAGCCCGCATGGACGCCACCACCTCATCCCGTCGTTTCTGGACACTCAACGCATTGGCGTGGGCCGGCTACGCGATGTACAGCCTGTGGGTCGGGATGCGGATCGGGGGCGGCGTACTGTTCAGCGGCGTGGCCTTGATCAGCGTCAGCATCGCGGTCTCGCTCTGGCTGTGCAGCGGTGCATTGCGTTCGGTCGCGCTGCGCCAGCGCTGGTGGGACGGCGGGCTGGGCCTGCTGGTGTTGAAGCTGGCTGCCGGCGTGATGATCGGTGCCAGCGTTGCACAGGCGGTGACGGCTGCACTGTTGCTGCCATCGCTGGCACTGGACTGGGTGCGGTTGCCCGGAGGGCACGCCGACTACCAATGGTCCTCGCTGCTGGTGTACTGGATGAACACCGCGCTCTTCCTGCTGATGTGGACCGGCCTGTGGGCCGGCCTGCATGGACTGCGCCGTGCACGCCACAGTGAGCTGGCCCGCCTGCGCGCCGAAGCCGAGCGCAGTGCGCTGGAACGCGATGCCCTGCGCGCACGGCTCAATCCGCACTTCATGTTCAACGCGTTGAACAACCTGCGTGCATTGATCCTGGAAGATCCCGAGCGCGCACGCGACATGGTCACCCGCTTGTCGCGCACGCTGCGCCAGGCGCTGGCGCACAACCGCAGCGAGCAGGTGACTCTGGCCGAGGAACTGGCAGTGGTCGATGACTATCTCGCCATCGAGGCGATCCACTTCGAACAGCGCCTGCAGGTGCAGCAGCACATCGATGCCGATGCCACCCAGGCGCAGTTGCCGGCAATGGCGTTGCAGCTGCTGGTGGAGAACGCGATCAAGCACGGCATCGCCAGTCGTCCGGGCGGCGGTGACGTGCAGATCCGTGCCACGCTGGACAATGATGTGCTGCGCCTGCAGGTGGACAACCCACTGGGCAGCGTCAGCGAGCCCACGCATGGCCACGGCGTCGGCCTGGCCTATCTGCGTGCCCAGCTCGGCACGCGCGGTCGTTTCATCCTGCAGCCGGTCGGCGGCCGCATGCAGGCCCTGCTGGAGATTCCGCAATGAGTGGTGCGCTGCGCGTACTGATTGTCGATGACGCGCGGCTGGCGCGGCAGGAGCTGCGCACGCTGCTGTCGGCGCTGCCGTGGGTGCAGTGCGTAGGCGAAGCCGACGATGTGCCTGCCGCACGCGAGGCGATCGCCACGCTGGCACCGGATCTGGTGCTGCTGGACGTGCAGATGCCCTCGGGCAGCGGCTTCGATGTGCTGGATGGTCTGGAGACGGTACCCGCCGTGGTGTTCGTCACCGCCTATGACACCTACGCAGTGCGCGCGTTCCAGGCCAATGCGCTGGATTACCTGGTGAAGCCGGTGGAAGCGCCGCGGCTGCTGGAGGCGCTGCAGCGGGCGCGTGAGCGAGAGGTCGTGGCGGCAGAAGTGCCGGAATCGCGCGGCACGCTGGGCGCGCAGGACCAGGTGTTCGTGCGCGAGGGTGAGCGCTGCTGGTTCGTGGCGGTCTCCGAGATCCGCCGGCTGGTGGTGGATGGCAACTACACGCGGTTGTGGTTCCGCGACCAGAACGCGCTGCTGACCCGCAGCCTGAGTGCGCTGGAAGCACGCCTGCCCACGGAGCTGTTCTTCCGTGCCAACCGCAACACGCTGGTCAACCTGCGGCGCATCCGTGGTGTGACGCCCAGCATCGGCGACGGCTACGACCTGGCACTGGATGACGGCAGCGAGGTGGAGGTTTCGCGGCGGCAGGCGCGTGAATTGCGCGAGCGGATGGCGTTGTAGCTGCCGCTACAGCTCGGCGCTGACCGGGCTGGTGATGAAGCCCCATAGCAGGCGCGCCATCACCGCCGGTGAACGTGCCTGCGCGCGGGCGTAGGCGAGCAGTGCATCCAGCCGCGGGCGGTCGTAGAGGTGCCCGGCCAGAAGCACCGCGTGCACACGACGGGTATTGGCGGTGTCCTGCAGCGGGTTGCCATCGAGCAATACCAGGTCGGCGGCTTTGCCGACCTCGACACTGCCATGCGATGCCTGCAACTCCAGATGACGCGCCGCGTGCAGCGTTGCCGCGCGCAGCACGTCGGCCTGGCTCAGGCCTGCCTGCCGCAGCCACTGCAGTTCATCGTGATAGCGGAAGCCGCCCAGCCCGGTATCGGTGCCGACCAGCGCGCTGACGCCGGCACGGTGCGCGGCACCGGTGAGGGCCAGTCCATGCTCGAAGTACGCCTTCAACGCGTCTTCGCCGCGCAGGCCAGGATAGCGTTCGGTGGTGGCCATCAGATCATCGCGCCATGCCCAGCGCGAAAGTGGATCCAGATAGGCCAGGCGTGGATCGTCGACGAACTCTGGATCGCGCGCGCGTGCATCCTCTTCGCGGGTGACATGGGTCGGCACGAACGCGGCGCCGCTGGCCTGCATCAAGCCGAACGCCTCATTGCACACGGAAGGCTGGTAGCCGCCGACCATGCGTTCGGCCAGTGTGGTCGGGTCTTCGCCATCCAGCGTGCCGCCGCGCCACGCGGCGGCGTTGTCGAAGCAATGACGCACGAACAGGTGCGCATGCTCGAAACTGCGCTGGCCCGCCTGAAGCGCGTCCTCCAGCGGAACTGCCCTGGGCAGGTGGCCGACCAGCGGGCGATTCAGGTGCCGCGCTTCGCTGGCCAGCCGCTGGTAGGTATCCGCACGCAACCGGTTGTAGACCTTCAACGCGTCGACACCGCGCGCGCTGTACGTGCGCGCACGCTCAGCGGCGGTCTCCGGCGCAAGCGACGGATCTTCGAAGTAGAAACTGGCGATCTGCACGAAGCGCGGTGCCACCTGCTGCCCGGCAATGGCCTGTGCGGTCCAGCGGTGCTTGTCGGCCACGCAGGCGATCAGCGGATCGGTAGCCTGCGGGCAGTCCATCATGTCGCGGGTACCGGTGATGCCGTTGGCCAGCATCAGCGGGAACTGCAGTTGCGGCGACAGCTGCAGGGCGTGGGTATGCATGTCCCAGAAGCCGGGCAGCAGCCAGCGGCCACCGGCATCGAGCACTGGCAATGTGGTGTCCCGTGGCGTTTCGCCAATGGCGGTGATCGTGCCGCTGCGCACTGTCACTGTCGTGGGTTCGCTGACCTGGCCGCGCGCGACGTCCACCACCCGCGCGTTGACGATCACGCGGCTGTTGCCCGGCTCGGGCAACGGCGGTGCACGCAGCGGCCAGAGCAGGGCGGCGGTGAACAGCAATGGCGGCGCCAGCAGGACGACAGCCAGCACCTTCAGTAAGCGTTTCATGGGCCGCATTGCTGACCTCGAAGCTGCGCATGAACACCACCGTCATTGGCCTGTATGTCCAGATGCAGGCCGTGGTGGTCGCAAAGCCGGCGCATGATCTCCAGCCCCAATCCGCTGCCGCTGCTGTCTGCGCGCTTCTGGAAGGGGCGGGGCGTGGGCCAGCTGCCCAGCGACGGTGTGGAGGAAGCGGTGTTGTAGACCTGCAGAACGCCTGTTTCGAACGTGATCGATACCGTGCCCTGCGGCGTGTGCGCGAAGGCGTTGCCGATCAGATTGGCCAGCACCACCTGCAGCGCAGCCTCTGGCGCGCGCAGTGCTGCGCCGTGGGGCACAGAGAGTTGCACGTCCACCGGCCGCGAGGCCAACAGCGGTGACTGCTCGACGATCACTCTCTCAAGTAGCGGAACGAGTCTGACCGGCCCGCAACATGCGTCTGCAGGTTCTTCGCGAGCCAGCGCCAGCAATGCGGTCATGGCTTGCTGCAGCTGCAGCGCCGACAGGCGGATGTGCTGCAGATGCTGTTGCCCGCGTGCGGACAGTCCAGCCTCACCGAGCAACTGGCCGGCCGCGCTGGAGATGACGCTCAACGGCGTACGCAGCTCGTGGCTGGCATCACGGGTGAAGGCATGCTCCCGTTCGATGAACGCGGCAACCCGCTCCGACAAGCCATCCAGCGCGCGCGCAAGTACCCCGATTTCGTCATCGCCGAAACGGTCTGCCAGGTGAGTGCGCTGTCCAGACGGTGGTTGCAGCGCTTCAACCTCATGGACCAGCGCATACAGGGGGCGTGTGGCGCGGCGCGCCAGCCAAAGCCCGAGCAGGATCGCGACCAGGATCATGCCCAGCGCCGTACCGCCCAGCAGCAGCACTACTCTATCGCGGACCGGACGGACCACCAGCTGTTCGCTGACTTCATACACCAGCCACGCGGGAGGCATGGACGGGGAGGCCTGCAATCGCTTGACGTGGTAGTGGCGGCCCTGCTCGCCGCCGAACTCCGAGCGCCAGGGCTCCTCCGCGAACACGGTCCGCAGGTCGGCGGGAAATGTGGCAGGTGAGTCATGCAGCTGGACCGCTGCATCGGCGGGCAGGCCCCAGTGCCCCGTGCGGGCATGGTAGGCACGCTGCGCCTGCGCTTCACGGTCCAGCTGGGCGTTGAAGATGCTGTCCTCCACCGCATACATGAAGACCAGCGAATACACTCCGAAGACCGAGGCAATCAGCAGCGCGAAGACGGTGAACGCCACCACCAGGCGCCGGCGCAGGCGATGGACCGGGCGTGGCCTCATGGTGATGCTTCCAGACGGAAACCGACACCATGTACGGTACGCAGCATCTCGCTGTCGAAGGGTCGATCCAGTACCTGCCGCAACAGGTACAGATGCGAGCGTAGCGGGTCCGACGGTGGCGCTTCATCGCCCCACAAGCGCTGTACCAGTTCACTGCGGGTCACGGTGCACGGCCACGCTTCGGCCAGTTCGAGCAGGATGCGCTGAGCCAGCTGTGGCATCTCCAGCGCAACGCCATCACGCCACGCCTGGCCAGTGCGGCGATCGATGCACAGTGGGCCGATCTGCAACCGATGGGGCTGGTTGAGGCGATGGCGGCGCGCCAGCGCGAGACAGCGCGCCAGCAGCTCGGCATCGTCGAACGGCTTGATGAGGTAGTCATCTGCGCCGGCGGCGAAGCCCTGCAGTTTGTCGACCAGCGCGTCGCGTGCGGTCAGCATCAGCACAGGCACGTGGCGGTCGCAGCCATCGCGCAGGCGACGGCACACAGTGGTCCCATCGATTCCCGGAAGGCCCAGGTCGAGCAGCACGACGTCCGGCGGATTGGCCAGGGCCATCCGCAGGCCGAGCTCGCCGTCGGCGGCGAAATCCACCTGGTGGCCCTGCGCCTGCAGCATGTCGACGATGGCCGAGGCCAAGGGCAGGTTGTCTTCGATCAACAGCAGGCGCAGGCGTTCGGCGTTCATGGTCAAGGCTGCATGCGGGCCAGAAGTGCCTTAGCTTCTTCCAGTGCAGGTTGTTTTTCCAGCACGGCCTGCAGTTGCGTGCGGGCGTGCGTGGCATCGCCCAGACGCCAGTGCGCTTCGGCCATCGCCACGTCGAGGCGCGGTTCGTCCATGTGTGGACGGGCCAACTGCATGATCGCCAACGCATCGGCGATCGCTGCCGGCGTCTGTGCAGCCTGCAGCTGGTAGAAGCCAAGGATGCCGATCAGTTCGACGTGGTAATCCACGGGGTGCCGAGCCAGCTGCTGGACGGCCTGCTCGTCGCGCAGCTTCAGGTGCCGCTCCACCAGCGCCATGCTGCGCTCGTCGCGCCAGGGTTCACGGGCCACCGGTACCTGTCCGCTGGCACGCACGAAGGCCTCGGCCAGCACGGGAGTGGAATAAGGATTCTGTCCGGTTACGAGGCGTCCATCCACCACCACCTTTGGCATCATCAGTGGCGCTTCCTGCCAACGGGCCCCGAGTTCACGCATGCGTGGCTCCAGCTGGAAGGCAAATTCCTTCGCCCAGCGCTTGCCGAACAGTGCCTCCTCCTCCTCGCTGAAACCGGTCATGGAGCGGCCTTCCACCAGTGCGCGACCATTGCCAAGGCGGATGCCTGCCAGCGCCGCCGGACCATGACAGACCGCTGCGACTACGCCGCCTTGTTCCCATATGGTGGCAATCGTGCGCTGCAGCGCGCTGTCAGCCGGCAGATCGAACATGGCGCCCTTGCCGCCGATCACCAGCACGCCGCGATAGTCGCCTGCCCGCAGTTGCGCCGTTGGCAGCGTAGCGGCCAGTGCGCGGACGGCCAGGGGATCAGCCAGAACCGCAGCGTTGAAGGGTTCCGCGGCGTTGTACTTGTCGGCTTCCACGGCGCCGCCGCGTGGGCTGGCCACATCGATTTCGAAGCCGTTGCGCCGAAGTATCAGCCAGGCCTGGGCGAACTCGTCCATCTCGAAGCCTGGTCGGATACGGCCCTGATCGCGACCTTCGCTGCTGACGACCAGCAGCACGCGCGGTGGCTGTGTGGGATCGGCGGTTGAGGCGACCACGGGTCCGTGGAGGATGGCCATCACGCAGGCCAGCAGCAGGGGAGGGAAGCGGTTCATGCTCGGGTTTCCTGGGAATGTGCAGGCACTGTGCCGTGCAGATGTGAAGCAGACTTCAAGTCGCTTGGCCGGTACCCTGAACACTTGTTCCTGCACTGTGCCGCCATGTCCATCGTCCTCACCGATTTCGCCCGCCCCCGCCTGTTTCCACGCGTTCCGCGCGGCAACACCATCCAGGATTGCAGCGCAGAGCAGTTCGAGGCACACCTCAACGCGCACGCCCCGCTGAAGGTGCTCGATGGCTATGCGCCGTTCTGCAAGCTGTTCGTCTACGAGAACTGGACCAGCACGCGCTGCCTGACGGTGCCGGTCAGCGATGCCAACCGCCACCAGCTGCGCAGCGGCTACGAGGCACGCAACCGCGAGGAGCTGCCGGTGCTGGTGCGCTGGTTCGAGGGCGTGGAGTCGCCGCGTGCGAGCTACCTGGTGGTGATCCTGTACAGCGCCGAGCAGCTGGCGAAGGAAGGTTCACCGATCGAGGCTGACTGGGGCATCGTCGGCTGCATCTATACCGCCGAACCGGAAGAGGTGCCGATGGCGCCGATCACGATGATGCGCAATGCGCTGGGTGTGGAAGAGGGCGGTTCCGGCGTGCCGCTGGATCGTGAGGCCTACCGGCGTTCCGTCGAGTTCTGGGAGAACAACGCCAACTGGCGTCCCTGACTCGGATCCCCGTATCGCGGGGGCGCTGACCGGGTCATTCGACCCCACGCGCACGCGCCATGCCCAGCTGATCTATGATCGGGCCAGACCAACGCACGGAGGGCGGAGCATGGCTAGCTGGGCAAGGATGATCCTGATGGTGCTGGCTGGCCTGCTGCCGGCCATCACAGCACCGGCGGCAGCGCCGGTTGCAGAGACGGCCTGTTCGCCTTTGGCGGCGGTTCCGGGGCTGCGCGACAGGGGCGTGACCGCGTTGTCGATGCGGCCCGAGGGCGGTCGTTGCGTGGTCGAGGTGACCGCAGCCGACGGCAAGGCGCTGCTTCGGCAGCAGCAGATGCTGAGTGTATTGGCGCAGCACGCCTGTGCAGCGCCTGCGGAGGTGACTGTGGACGGCGCGCAGATGTCCCTAACGTTGCGCCTGCCGAAGCATTGCGCGGCGCGCGGCGCTCGGGACCTGTTCGCGGGCGAGGGCATCCCGTGGATGCAGCCGCGCGGCGTATCGCCGCGCTACCCACCAGAGGCCATGCAACAGGGACTTTCCGGACGCAGCCAGCTGAAGGCGCTGATCGATGCACAAGGAGCCGTTGCCGCGGTGATCGTGGAGACCTCCAGCGGCTACGCGCTGCTGGATGAAGCGGCGGTGGAAGAACTGCGCGGCTGGCGTTTCGTCCGCGCCGACGCGAAGAGCACGGTGCCGGAGTTGACCATCGTGCGCGTGCCGATGCGCTACGAATTGGTGGAGTGATGGCAATCCACGCACGGCGTGAATCTGCGCGCTGCCGCAGTAGCGCCACCCCATGCGTGGCTGCATCCCGTCAGGCGGCCATCCACTCCCACCAAGGGTAGTGATACTCGCGGTCGATGGCCTGCCAGTGCCGGCCACACTGTGCGCAGGCAACCGCGTGGCACTCGCCCCAGCCACCTTCGGCTTCGCCCACCGAAAGCAGCCGCATCTGCCCCTGTTCAAGCAGGCGACGGGGATCGAAGAACGGGTAGCCGGGATTGAGCGCACACAGGCAACCCTCGCGCGCACGCCAGTAGCGCAACCGTTTCAGTGCGGCTTTCAGGTGCGCCTGATTGCTGATCAGCATGCCACCGAGCGCGATGCCCTGGCAGCGCTGTTCGATCAGGTCCGCGTGCGTGGCCAGTGCTTCCAGCGAGGACGGGCTGAACAGCCGTGCGACCGTGCGAGCAGCATCGGTGATGCGCGCGCCGTCGCGCGACAACAGGTCCTGCAGCACTACATCGGCCTGTGCATCCTCAAGCCGGGGCAGTGGTGCGGCAGACCACGGCCAGCGCATCAGCGCGCCTTGCCGATGGCAGCGAAGTGGCCGGCGGTCAGGCGCAGCAGATCGGCCGGTGCCAGTTCTACCTCCAGTCCGCGTCGCCCGGCGCTGACATGCAGCGTGGGCAGTGCCTGCGCACTGGCATCCAGGAAGGTGCGCAGGCGCTTCTTCTGCCCGAGCGGGCTGATGCCACCGACCAGGTAGCCGGTCGCGCGCTGTGCAGAATCAGCGGCGGCCATCTCGCACTTCTTGCAGCCGGCCGCTTCGGCCAGCGCCTTCAGGTCGAGCTGGCCGGCCACAGGCACGATCGCCACCAGCAGTTCGTGGGTTTCAGTGCTGGCCAGCAGGGTCTTGAACACCTGGGCCGGGTCGAGGCCGAGCTTCTCGACGGCTTCGCCCCCATACGATTCGGCGTGGGCGTCGTGCACGTAGCTGCGCACGGTGTGGGCGATCTTCTCGCGCTTGAGCAGGTTGATGGCCGGAGTCATGGGGGAATCGTAGCGTGGCGTGGAGGCGTTGCCTTGACCGAGGCTATTGCCGCCATCCGGTAGCGCCGGGCCATGCCCGGCGGCGTGGAGATCAAATCGCCGGCGCGCTCGCCGTGCATGGCCCGGCGCTACCGGCATATCCAACGCAGAACGGGCGCCCGAAGGCGCCCGTTCTTTCTGCTTCCGTTGCTGGGGTCGTTGCTGGGGTCAGAGCCCTTTCCTTTGGAAAGGGATCCGACCCCGGCACGATCAGTAGCGGTAATGGTCCGGCTTGAACGGGCCTTCCACCGGCACGCCGATGTAGTCGGCCTGTTCCTGGCTCAGGGTGGTCAGCTTCACGCCGATCTTTTCCAGGTGCAGACGCGCCACTTCCTCGTCCAGCTTCTTCGGCAGCAGGTACACCTTGTTCTCGTAGCTGTCCTTGTTGGCCCACAGGTCGATCTGGGCCAGGGTCTGGTTGGCGAACGAGTTGGACATCACGAAGCTCGGGTGGCCGGTGGCGCAGCCCAGGTTGACCAGGCGGCCTTCGGCCAGCAGGAAGATCGCATTGCCGTTCGGGAAGATGTACTTGTCCACCTGCGGCTTGATGTTGACGTGCTGCACGCCCTTGAAGCCCACCAGCGCATCGACCTGGATCTCGTTGTCGAAGTGGCCGATGTTGCAGACGATGGCCTGGTCCTTCATCGCGCTCAGGTGCTCGATGCGGATGATGTCCTTGTTGCCGGTGGTGGTGACGTACAGGTCGGCACGGCCCAGGGTCGATTCGATGGTGTTGACTTCATAGCCTTCCATCGCCGCCTGCAGGGCGCAGATCGGGTCGATCTCGGTGACGATCACGCGCGCGCCGTAGGCACGCAGCGACGCGGCGCAGCCCTTGCCGACGTCACCGTAGCCGCAGACCACGGCCACCTTGCCGGCCAGCATCACGTCCATCGCGCGCTTCAGGCCGTCGGCCAGCGACTCGCGGCAGCCGTACAGGTTGTCGAACTTGCTCTTGGTGACCGAGTCGTTGACGTTGATCGCCGGGATCAGCAGGATGCCGGCCTGGGCCAGCTGGTACAGGCGGTGCACGCCGGTGGTGGTCTCTTCGGAGACGCCCTTCCAGTCCTTGACCACGCGGCCCCAGTAACCCGGGCGCTCGGTGGCGACGCGCTTGAGCAGGTTCTTGATGACCTGCTCTTCGTGCGATGCAGCCGGCTCGTTGACCCAGGTGCTGCCGTTTTCCAGTTCGTAGCCCTTGTGGATCAGCAGTGTGACGTCACCGCCGTCATCGACCACCAGCTCCGGACCGGTCAGGGTGCCGTCGGCCAAGGTGAAGGTCAGCGCGTCCAGGGTGCAGTCCCAGTACTCTTCCAGCGACTCGCCCTTCCAGGCGAACACCGGGGTGCCGGTAGCAGCGATGGCGGCAGCAGCGTGGTCCTGGGTGGAGAAGATGTTGCACGAGGCCCAGCGCACGTCGGCGCCGATGTCCTTCAGGGTCTCGATCAGCACCGCGGTCTGGATGGTCATGTGCAGCGAACCGGTCACGCGCACGCCCTTCAGCGGCAGGCTGGCGGCGTGCTTGCGGCGGATCGACATCAGGCCCGGCATCTCGTGCTCGGCGATGTCCAGTTCCTTGCGGCCCCAGTCGGCCAGGGTGATGTCGCGGATCTTGTAATCGCCTTCGGTGGAGAAGGTCTTGGCAACAGCATTCATGCAATAGCTCCGGTTGTGGACGAGCGGATGCTCGCTTCTGGCCGGGCGCCGTTGTTGCAGTACCACCTGGCCGAGCCTGGCCGGCCTCAAGGGATCCGGTCGCAGCGCCCCTCGGCAGGGGAGGACGGCCATTATATCGCGCCTCCGGTGTGACACGCCGATGACCCAACCATCGGCAGGTGGGCCGGCAGGCATGGCCTGTTAAGGTCGTTGTTTTCACGCATCACACAGGTGGAACGATGAGCATGCACCCGCGCCGCAACCGGCGCTTGACCGGCCTGGTCCTGTCGATGGCACTGCTGGCGGTGGCTCCGCTGGCGCTGGCCGCTGCGCCGAAGGCCGCTCAGGGCCAGACGCAGGCCCAGGGCGCCACCGGCTACGAGCTGCCCTCGGCGGCGCTGCAGGCGGTGGTGGACGCGCCGCGCGCGCCCTCGCTGTACCTGTCGCCACGCCGCGATGTCGCCGCGATGATGCAGATGCCGTCGCTGCCGTCGATCCAGGTGGTGGCGCAGCCGGAACTGAAGCTGGCCGGCCTGCGCATCAACCCGCGCACCTTCTCCGACAGCCGCTTCAGCTTCGGCGAGAAGCTGTGGCTGATGAACGTGGCCGACGGCAAGGAACGGCAAATCAGCGGCCTGCCGGCCAAGCTGTCGATCGCCAGCGTGATGTGGTCGCCGGACCAGAAGTGGCTGGCCTTCAACCAGGTCGACGCCGCCAGCGGCGCCAATGAGCTGTGGCTGGTGGACGTGGCCGGCGGCAGCGCCCGTCGTCTGGTCGCCGGCCTGAACACGGTGATCGGCAGTGGCTACCAGTGGCTGCCGGACAGCCGCGGCCTGGTGGTGTTCACGCGTCCGGCCAACCTTGGTGCGGCCCCGGCCGCCGATGGCATCCCGACCGGTCCGGCCGTGCAGCAGACCAGCCAGGGTGGCGGCGTGGTGTCGATCCGCACCTACCAGGATCTGCTGAAGAACGAGGCCGACGCGCGCCAGTTCGATTACTACGCGACCACCCAGCCGATGGAAGTCAGCCTGGATGGCAGTACCCGCGCGATTGGCACGGCCGGCATCTTCATGGGCTTCGCGGTGTCGCCGGATGGCCGCTTCGTGCTGCGCCAGCCGGTGCAGCGCCCGTACTCGTACGTGGTGCCGGTAAGCAGCTTCCCGCGCCGCATTGAAGTGATCGACCGTGCCAGCGGCAAGCTGGTGCACACCGTGGCTGTGCGTCCGCTGGTGGAAGGCCTGCCGACCGGCAACGATGCCGAAGTGACCGGCGTACGCGATATCAGCTGGCGAGGTGATGCCGATGCCACCCTGGTCTGGGCCGAGGCGCAGGACGGTGGTGACCCGAACAGGGACGCCAAGGTGCGTGACGCGGTGCTGATGCAGGCCGCGCCGTTCGACACGCCGCCGGTCACGTTGGCCCAGCTCGGCAGCCGCCTGGCCGGCATCAGCTGGGGCCGTGGCGACCTGGCCCTGCTGACCGAATCGTGGTGGAAGACGCGCAAGACCAAGACCTGGCTGATCGCCCCGGACAATGCCAGCGCCGAGCCGCGCCTGTTGTGGGATCGTGACGCGCAGGACCGTTATTCCGATCCGGGCCGGCCGCTGTTGTCCAGCGACGACCGCGGCCGCTCGCTGCTGCAGACCAGCGCCGATGGCAGCAGCCTGTATCTGGCCGGTGCCGGTGCATCGCCGGAAGGCGATCGTCCGTTCGTGGACCGCTTCGATGTCGCTACGGGCAAGGCCACCCGCCTGTTCCACTCGCAGGCGCCGAGCTACGCGCTGCCGGTGGCGCTGCTGGACAACCAGGCCAGCTCGCTGCTGCTGAGCCGCGAGAGCCCGGACGAGCCGGCCAACTTCTACGTGCAGTCGCTGTCTGACGCTGGTGCTGCGCCGCGTGCGTTGACCCACTTTGCGCATCCTCTGCCGCAGCTGAAGGGCGTGCAGAAGGAGCAGATCCGCTACAAGCGCAAGGACGGTGTGGATCTGACCGCGACCCTGCTGCTGCCGCCGGGCTACGACCCCAAGCGCGACGGTCCGCGCCCGCTGCTGATGTGGGCCTACCCGGGTGAGTTCAAGAGCGCGGCCGCGGCCAGCCAGGTCACCGATTCGCCGTACCGCTTCAATGCGGTCAGCTACTGGGGCCCGCAGGCGTTCCTGGCCAAGGGTTATGTGGTGCTGGCCAGCCCGTCGATGCCGATCATCGGCGAGGGCGACAAGGAGCCGAACGACACCTACATCGAACAGTTGGTGGCCAACGCGCAGGCAGCGGTGGATGAAGTCGTGCGTCGTGGCGTGACCGATCGCGATCACATCGCCATCGGTGGCCATTCCTATGGTGCGTTCATGACTGCCAACCTGTTGGCGCACACGCGCCTGTTCAAGGCCGGCATCGCCCGCAGCGGCGCCTACAACCGCACGCTCACCCCGTTCGGCTTCCAGGCCGAAGAGCGCAACTACTGGCAGGCGCAGGACGTCTACCAGAAGATGGCGCCGTTCAATTACGCCGACAAGATCAAGGATCCGATCCTCTTCATCCACGGTGTGGACGACAACAACTCCGGTACGTTCCCGATCCAGAGCGAGCGCATGTTCGCTGCGGTGAAGGGCCTGGGTGGCACCGCGCGCCTGGTGATGCTGCCGAACGAATCGCATGCCTACCGCGCACGCGAGTCGATCATGACCATGCTGGCCGAGAGCGAGCGTTGGCTGGAGCAGACCATCGGCCCGGCCGATCAGGGCAAGGCGAAGAAGAAGCGCTGACGTGACCCGGTAGTGCCGGTCGCTGGCCGGCAACCTCATGGACTCACGCGGCCTGAGGTTGCCGGCCAGCGGCCGGCACTACCAGATGAAACCATTTTTGCATCGCAGCACGATGCCCGTTCTGGTTTAGGCTTGGGGTCTGGATCCGTTGACCGAGGCCTGTGCGTCGCCGATGAACGAGTACCGCAGCAGCATCGAATTCGCTTCTCCCGATCTTCCGCTTCGCGATGATGTGCGCCGCCTTGGCGCGCTGGTCGGCGACCTGCTGGTTGAACAGGTATCCGCCGCGTTCCTCGACGATGTCGAGGACGTGCGCACCCGCGCCATCGCCCGCCGCGAGAACCAGGCGCCGCTGTCCGAGCTGGCCGATGGCCTGGCCGGGCGCGCGCCGCAACAGGCCGAGACCATGGTGCGGGCCTTCAGCACCTACTTCCAGGTGGTCAACATCGCCGAGCGCGTGCATCGCATCCGCCGTCGCCGTGACTACCAGCGCGCCGGTACCGCAGGTGCGCAGCCCGATGGCCTGCAGGATGCCCTGCAGCATCTGAAGGCGCAGGGCGTGGGCCTGGACGAGCTGGCGCAGTGGTTGCCACGCATCGACATCGAACCGGTGTTCACCGCACACCCGACCGAAGCGGTACGCCGCGCGCTGCTTGAAAAAGAGCAGCTGATGGTGGCCAGCCTGGTCGACAACCTCGACGGCCAGCGCACGCCGGGCGAAGCCGCTGCCGATGCTGCGCGCTTCCGCATGGCGCTGACTGCCTCATGGCAGACCACCGATTCCTCGCCGGTGCGGCCCACCGTCGATGACGAACGCGAGCACGTCGGCTTCTATCTGGTGCAGGTGCTCTACCGGGTGATTCCGGTGCTGTACGAATCGCTGCAGCAGGCGTTGCGCGATACCTATGGCGAAGAACTGCCATTGCCGCGACTGCTGCGCTTCGGCACCTGGGTGGGCGGCGACATGGATGGCAATCCGAACGTGGATGCCACCACCATCCGCAACACGCTGGATGCGCAGCGGCAGGCGGTACTGGGGCGTTACCAGAAGGAACTGTTGCAGCTGGCCAGCCTGCTCAGCCAGTCCACCGAGCGGGTGGGCGTGAGCAATGCGCTGCAGGCGCGCGTAGCGCATTACCAGCAGTTGCTGCCGCAGGTGCAGTCGCGCCCGCGCCATGCCGACATGCCGTACCGGTTGCTCAACGACCGCATGCGCGCGCGCCTGCAGGCCACGCTGGATGATGGTGCAGGCGCTTACGCTGGTCCGGACGAACTGATCGACGACCTGCAGCTGATCCTCGACAGCCTGCGCGCCAATCGTGGCGAACATGCTGGCGGTTTCGCGGTGCAGCGCCTGCTGTGGCGGGTGAAAACGTTCGGCTTCCATCTTGCGCGGTTGGACGTGCGCCAGGAATCGAGCGTGCACGCGCGCGCGTTGGCCGCGGTGCTGGGTGGCGACGCTGCGTGGGAGGGCCTGGATGTGTTGGGTCGCGCGCGCCTGCTGGCGCCGCATGCCGGTGGCGAGGTGCCTTTGCCGAAGGGCGAGGACGAAGGCAACCAGCGTTTGGATGCGGTGTTCGCGGCGTTGGCCGATGCACGTGCGCGCCATGGTGGTGATGCACTGGGCAGCTACATCATCTCGATGGCACACGACCGCAGCGACGTGCTGGCGGTGCTGGCACTGGCGCGCCGTGGTGGTCTGGTGGATGACAACGACGCGGTACCGCTGGATATCGCGCCCTTGTTCGAGACGGTCGATGACCTCAAGCGTGGCACCGCGACCCTGCGCGACCTGCTGGCCGACCCGGTGTACCGTGCGCATCTGCGTGCACGCGACGACGTGCAGATGGTGATGCTCGGTTATTCGGACAGCAGCAAGGACGGCGGCATCGCTGCATCGCGCTGGGGCCTGCAGCGTGCGCAGGTGGAACTGCTGGAGGTGGCCGCCGAGGCTGGCATCCGCCTGACCTTCTTCCATGGCCGTGGCGGTTCGATCAGCCGTGGTGGCGGCAAGACTACGCACGCGGTGGATGCTTCGCCGCGCGGCAGCATCGATGGCCGCTTGCGGGTGACCGAGCAGGGCGAGGTGATCCACCGCAAGTACGGCATCCGTGCATTGGCCCTGCGCTCGCTGGAACAGGCCACGGGTGCCGTGCTGCGCGCCAGCCTGCGCCCGCGTGCAGTGGAGCCGCGCGAGGATGACTGGCGACCGGTGATGGATGTGGTTGCTGGCTCCAGCAGCGAGGTGTACCGCGCCTTCGTCGGCCAGTCTGGTTTCATGGACTACTTCCGCACGGCGACCCCGATCGATGTGATCGAGCGGATGACGCTGGGGTCGCGGCCGTCGCGCCGGCTCGGCCAAGACGCGGCGTTGGGCAATCTGCGCGCGATTCCGTGGGTGTTCGCCTGGAGCCAGGCGCGTGCCGTCATTCCCGGCTGGTACGGCGTGGGCAGCGGCCTGCAGGCGGCGGTGGATGCTGGCCACGAACAGACGCTACGCGAGATGGCGCGTGACTGGCCGTTCTTCCGTACCTTCCTGGATGACATCGCGATGGTGCTGTCCAAGGGCGATATCACCATTGCCGAGCAGTTCTCGAAACTGTCCGGCGAGCTGCACGGGCGCTTCTTCCCGCAGGTGCAACGTGAGCTTGAACTCACCCGGCATTGGTTGCTGGCGCTGATGGGCCAGCGGACGCTGCTCGACCACGATGCGCGGCTGTCGCTTTCGATCCGCCTGCGCAATCCCTACGTTGATCCGATCAGCGTGCTGCAGGTGGACCTGCTGCAGCGCTGGCGGGCCAGCGGGGGCGAGGATGACGACCTGCTGCGCGCGCTGGTGGCCTGCGTGAACGGTGTTTCGCAGGGTGTTCAGAACACCGGTTGATCTGCATCCGCCGGGCATGGCCCGGCGAATTCGAAATGGTAGTGCCGGCCGCTGGCCGGCAACCTCATGATGTCTGGCAGCACGCGCGAGGTTGCCGGCCAGCGGCCGGCACTACCTCACTCTTCAGGCGACGGCGGGTTCGACGCCAGCAGTTCCAGATGGCGCTGTTCCATTTCCTGGCGCAGCTGGCGGCGGATCAATGCGGCTGCCTGGCGGCGCTTCTCGTCCGACGTGACCGGCTGCAATGACGGCACCGGTGTCGGCCGGCCTTCCTCATCCACGGCCACCATGGTGAAGAAACAGCTGTTGGCATGGCGCACGCTGCGCTTCAGGATGTCCTCGGCCACCACCTTGACGCCGATCTCCATCGACGAGGTGCCGGTATGGTTCACCGAGGCCAGGAAGGTGACCAGTTCGCCCACCGCGATCGGCTGGCGGAACATCACCTGGTCCACCGACAGGGTGACCACGTAGCGGCCGGCGTAGCGGCTGGCGCAGGCGTAGGCGACCTGGTCGAGCAGGCGCAGGATGGCGCCGCCGTGGACCTTGCCGGAGAAATTGGCCATCTCCGGCGACATCAGCACGGTCATGGACAGCTGGTGGGTTTTCAGTTCGGTCGACATGGCCAGATTGTATCGGCAACCGGGTAGTGCCGGCCGCTGGCCGGCAACCACGCGATTGTTTCCGAAGGCCATGAAAAAGCCGGCCAGCGGCCGGCTCTACCAGAAAAGAGAAGGGCCGCTTGCGCGGCCCTTCTTCAGGGACAGCCGACTAACAGTCGGCTCTACAGCGGCCCTTCGTGTTTCTTACTTCAGCTTCGCATCGGCGCGCAGGGCGGCGGCGCGGTCGGTCTTCTCCCAGGAGAAGGCCGTGGCGTTGACGGTCTCGCCTTCGCCGTTGAGGTAGCTGAACTCCTTCGGCTTGCGGCCGAAGTGGCCGTAGGCCGCGGTCTGCTGGTACATCGGGTGCACCAGGTCCAGCATCTTGATGATGCCGTACGGGCGCAGATCGAAGTGCTTGCGGATCAGCTTCTCGATCTTGTCGTCGCTGATCTTGCCGGTGCCGAAGGTGGTGACCGAGATCGAGGTCGGCTCAGCCACGCCGATGGCGTAGGAGACCTGCACTTCGCAACGGTCGGCCAGGCCGGCGGCAACCACGTTCTTGGCCACGTAGCGGGCCGCGTAGGCCGCCGAACGGTCGACCTTGGACGGGTCCTTGCCGGAGAACGCGCCACCACCGTGACGGGCCCAGCCGCCGTAGGTGTCGACGATGATCTTGCGGCCGGTCAGGCCGCAGTCGCCCACCGGGCCGCCGATCTCGAACTTGCCGGTCGGGTTGATGTGGAACTTGGTGCCCTTGTGCAGCCACTTGGCCGGCAGCACCGGCTTGATGATCTCTTCGCGGACAGCCTCGATGAGGTCCTTCTGCTTGATGCCCGGGGCGTGCTGGGTCGACAGGACCACCGCGTCGATGGCCGAGACCACGCCGTTTTCATAGCGCAGGGTGACCTGGCTCTTGGCGTCCGGGCGCAGCCACGACAGCGGCGAGTTCTTCTTCTTGCGGATCTTGGCCTGCTGCTCGACCAGGCGGTGCGACAGGTGGATCGCGGCCGGCATGTAGCTGTCGGTCTCGTTGGTGGCATAGCCGAACATCAGGCCCTGGTCGCCAGCGCCCATTTCTTCCGGCTTCTTGCGATCCACGCCCTGGGCGATGTGCGGGGACTGCTTGCCGATCAGGTTCAGCACGCCGCAGGTGGCGCCGTCGAAGCCGACGTCGGAGCTGTCATAGCCGATGTCCACGATGACCTTGCGGGTCAGCGCTTCCAGGTCGATCCAGGCGCTGGTGGTGATTTCACCGGCCACGATGGCAACGCCGGTCTTGACCATGGTCTCGCAGGCCACGCGGGCGCGCTGGTCCTGGGTCAGGATCGCGTCCAGCACCGCATCGGAGATCTGGTCGGCAACCTTGTCCGGATGGCCTTCGGAGACCGACTCGGAGGTGAAGAGGTAGCTGGACATCAGGCTTAATATCCTTTGATTCGGATGGAAAGATGGGCGCGAATGATACACGGGGTGCGCCGCCTGTGCATTGTGAACCTGTACCGGTTGCCGGTGGTTAAGCCCATGTAGGCCCGCCGGGCCCGCTGCAGCGGGATTGAGGCCCAGCCTCGACGCCCAGTGTTCCACCAGCGTGACAACGGCGCGGGTCCTGCCTGGCCCCGGCCGCGCAGTCCGCGACCCCGCCCCGGGGCATCCGGCCGTCATCGTTCTGCCCCGAAACCGCCATCTGGTTGCCGCCTGCCGGGCGCAGGCTGTCGGCCAATCCGGCCGCCGGGCACGAGCGAACACGCCATGCAGGAACTCGAACAGCGTCTCCAGCAACGCTTCCCCGATTGGTTCCATGGCCGTCGTGGCCAACTGGCCCGGCCCTTGCTGCGCAGCGTCGGACGCTGGTCGCGCCTGGACCAGATCGAAGCCTTCCTGCAGCGCAGTGCAGGATTGCGCGGATTCGGCTTCGTCGCCGCCGGCCTGGAGTTCATCGACGGCCAGTACCAGGTGGATCCAGCCGCGCTGGCGAAGATTCCCGCCACCGGCCGCCTGCTGATCGTCGCCAATCACCCCTCCGGAGCGCTGGACGCGCTGGCCCTGCTGGACGCGGTCGGCCGCATCCGCCGCGACGTGCGGATCGTGGCCAACGACCTGTTGGGGGCGATCGCGCCACTGCAGGACCTGCTGCTGCCGGTGCGCATCCTCGGTGGCAAGGCCCAGCGCGGCAGTCTGCATGCGGTCGAAGAGGCGCTGGCCGCCGAGCAATGCGTCATCGTGTTCCCGGCCGGTGAGGTCTCGCGGTTGTCGCTGCGCGGCATCCGTGATGGCCGCTGGCAGCGCGGTTTCGTCCGCTTCGCCCGTGCCGCCGGTGCGCCGGTGCTGCCGGTGCGGGTGGAAGCGCGCAACTCGGCGCTGTTCTACGGCGCCTCGACCCTGTTCAAGCCGGCCGGCACCGCACTGTTGGCGCGCGAGATGTTCACCCGTCGTGGGCGCCCGCTGCGCCTGTGCATCGGCGAGCCGATGCAGCTGGGCAAGGGCGGTGACCCCGGCGCACAGCTGCTCGCGGTGCGTCGCGCGCTGTACGCGCTGGGCCGCAATGGCACGACCGCCGATGCCGCGGCTCATGGCGGCCCCGAGCCGCTGGCCGCGCCGGTCCCGCCCTCGCAGGTCGCCGCGGGTATCGCGGCCGCCACCCAGCTGGGCCAGACCGCCGACGGCAAGCAGATCCTGCTGGCGACCTGTACGGCCGATTCTCCGCTGCTGCTGGAACTGGGCCGTCTGCGCGAGCTGACCTTCCGCCGGGTCGGTGAGGGCACCGGCCGCAGCCGCGACCTGGACGCCTTCGATCCGCAGTACGAGCACATCGTGATCTGGGACGCGGCCGCGCAGCGCATCGCCGGCGCCTACCGCATCATGCGCGGTGCCCACGCGCTGGCCCGGCACGGCCTGTCTGGGCTCTACAGCGCATCGCTTTTCCGCTATTCCGACGACGCCATCACCCACATCGCCGAGGGCCTGGAACTGGGCCGCAGCTTCGTGGTGCCCGACTACTGGGGCAGCCGCAGCCTGGACTACCTGTGGCAGGGCATCGGTGCCTACCTGCAATGCCGGCCGGGTATCCGCTACCTGTTCGGCGCAGTGTCGATCAGCGCAGCACTGCCGCGTGATGCGCGCGAGCAGCTGGTGGCGTACTACCAGCGCTACTACAGCGGTACCGCCGGCCTGGCCGAATCGAACCGCCCCTTCCAGTACTTCGCCGCGCCGCCGAGTTTCGGCGAGCTGGATGCAGGTGCCGCGTTCGATGTGCTCAAGGCCAACCTGGCCGCACTGGGTACCGGCGTGCCGACGCTGTACCGCCAGTACACCGATCTGTGCGAACCCGGTGGCGCCCGTTTCCTTGCCTTCGGTGTCGACCCGGACTTCAGTGATTCGATCGACGGCCTGATTGAAGTGGACCTGTGTGCGATACGGCCCAACAAGCGCAAACGCTACCTGCGCGACGCGGGGACGCCGGCATGAGCGCGCTGGCGAACCTGTCGCCGCACCGGCGCGCAGTGTTCGTCTCCGACGTGCACCTGGGGTCACGTCACTGCCATGCCACTGAGCTGGCGCGGTTCCTCTCGCAGCTGCGCTGCGAACGGTTGTACCTGGTGGGCGACATCATCGACCTGTGGTGGATGGCGCATCGCCGCGCCAACTGGCGGCAGTCGCACAGTGAAGTCATCCAGGCCCTGCACGCGTTGCGCCGTGCCGGGACCGAGATCATCTACATTCCCGGCAATCACGACGCATCGTTGCGCCACGTATGTGGGCTGATGCTGCCGGCCATGCAGGTGCGCCGTCGCGCCATCCATGTGACCGCCGATGGCCGTCGCCTGCTGGTCGCGCACGGCGACGACTACGACGGTGTGACCCACTTCGGTGGCCTGCAGGAAAAGTTCGGCGACTGGTTGTACTACCGCATCCTCACCGGCAACCAGGCGCTGAACGCGGTGCGACGCCGGCTGGGGATGCGCTACTGGTCACTGTCGGAGTTCCTGAAGAAGCGCAGTGGTGCGGCCGAGCGCTATATCGAGCGCTTCGTGCAGGCCGGGCTGGACGACGTGCGCCGGCGCGGCCTGGATGGCATCGTCTGCGGCCACATCCACCGCGCTGCCTTGATTGAACGCGATGGCCTGGTCTATGCCAACGACGGCGACTGGGTGGAGAGCCTGACCGCACTGGCCGAAGACCATGATGGCGCGCTGCGCCTGCTCGACCACAACGGGCAGACCCTGGTGGAGCTGCCAGGGGCGCGTATCAAGCAGGCCGCCTGACCCGCTCTTGTAGAGTCGAGCCATGCTCGACTATCGCGCGCAGCGCAGAATGTGTGGTCCCCTTGTAGAGTCGAGCCATGCTCGACTGCCGTATGCGACGGGGTCGGACCGAAAAACAGTCGAGCATGGCTCGACTCTACAAAAAAGGCGCGAGCGGCACTCTTCAACAGGTGTGCCAGACGGCGCGCACGCAAGCCGCTAGCATCGGTCCATGGATTCCCTTACCCAGATCGTGCTCGGTGGCGCCGTCGCCGCTGTCATCGCTCCGCCCGGCCATCGCCGCGCGGCCCTGCTGGCTGGTGCCGCGCTCGGCACCCTGCCGGATCTCGATGCCCTGTGGCTGGGCTTCACTGCTGCCGATCCGGTGGCGAACATGATCGAACACCGCAGCTTCAGCCACTCGCTGCTGGTGCTGCCCTGGGTGGCGGCACTGATCTGGTGGTTGTTCAAGCGCTTCGGCAATGGCCGCGTCGCCCAGTCACCTGTGCGCTGGTTCTGGGCGATCCAGCTGGCGCTGGTCACCCATCCCATGCTGGATGCGTTCACCGTCTACGGCACTCAGCTGTGGTGGCCGTTGCGGCCACACCCGACCATGGGTTCCAGCGTCTTCATCATCGATCCCGGCTACACGGTGTGGCTGCTGCTGGGCTGCGTGCTGGCCTGGTTTGGCCGCGCCCGTCCCTGGGCGGGCAAGGTGCTGGGCGTGGCACTGCTGCTCAGCAGCGGCTACCTGGGCTGGGGCCTGATCGCCAAGGCGCAGGTCGACCGTGCCGCGCAGCAGAGCCTGGCTGCGATGGGGCTGGGCGATGCGCCGCGGTTCTCGGTGCCGATGCCGTTCAACACGCTGCTGTGGCGGGTGGTGGCGATGACCCCGAATGGCTACGTGGTGGGCGACCGTTCGCTGGTGGCCGACCATGGACCGATGCAGTTCGAAGGCCATCCCTCCAACGTGCAGGCATTGCGCGAAGCGGAGGGCATTCCGGCCGTTCAGCAGCTGCAGTGGTTCAACCGCGGTTTCATGCGTGCGCAGGTGGTCGACGGCCGGCTGGTGCTGAGTGATCTACGCATGGGCCTGGAGCCGGACTACACCTTCAACTTCGCCGTGGCCGAGCAGGTGGATGGGCAGTGGCGGGCGATCACGCCCGAGCAGCCGCGGGTGGACTACAGCAGCCCGGCCGCGCGTGCCGATGCCGGGCGCCGGCTGGCGGCGATGTGGCAGCGCATCTGGCATGCGCCCGCAGTACCTTCAGCCGGTGCCGCCGAGTAGAGCCACGCCACGCGTGGAAGGTGGGGTATTGGCGGCGGCAGCCACGCATGGCGTGGCTTTACTGCGGTGCGCGGTTGAGTTTGATCGATCGGTTCAATACCTGGCGCGGGACATTGGCGATATCGAAGCCGACGAATGCGAGCAGGAACTGCAGGCCCGAGATCAACGCGACCATGGTGATCATGATCGTGCCTACCGGTGTGGCGACATCGGCCTGCGCCGAGCGAATCCAGTGATACAGGCCGAACAGCCCACCGAAGGTGAGCAGGCTGCTGCCGGCGACCAGCTCCAGCGACGCGATGCTGAGATCGCGCAGGAAATAGTTGTAGGCAATGCGCTTGAGCGTGTTGCGCATGTGCTTGAAGGTGAATTCGCCGAGGATGCGGCCAATGCGGAGATTGCTGGTCTCGTCGCCGTAGTGGGCATCCATGGCCACGTCCTGGACAACCGCGCGTACGGTGTTCAGGCGGAACAGCATGTCCGTCTCGAAGAAGTAGCGGTCGCTGACAGCATCGAGCTTGAGGTGGCTGGCGACCCTGGCATGGATGGCGGTGTAGCCATTGGTCGGATCGAATACCTGCCAGTATCCGGACGATGCCTTGGTCATGAAGGACAGCAGCAGGTTGCCCAGGCGTCGCACGGGCGGCATGCGACGGATGTGGGTCAGATTCCAGAAACGATTGCCCTTGGTGTAGTCCGCGTGGCCTTCCGCGATGGGGGTGACGAAATCCATGAGTAGTGCCGGATCCATCTGTCCGTCGCCATCGACCTTGACCAGGATGTCCATGCCATCGGCAATGGCCGCGCGGTAGCCGGTCTTGATGGCGCCGCCGACGCCGCGATTGTGCTCATGGAACAGCACGGTGACGCGCGGGTCGCTGGCTTCGGCCTGGATGAGCCGGCCGCTGCCATCAGGGCAGGCATCATCCACGCAGTAGATTGCCGTCACCGTTGGGTCGATTGCGGCCAGCACCGCAAGCACGTGGCGGGTCACCCTGTAGCAGGGGATCACCACGGCGATCCGCGGGGTTGGCGTAGCAGGTTGCGCTGTACCCATCGTCGGACTCACGGTTGCGCCCCTGCGCGGCAATCCCGGGTTCCGGGCGTGGCGCAGGCCGGGGCCGCAAGCAGGATGTTGGCCGGCACTTCCACCAGATCACCCTGCAGCACGCGCGGCATATCGCTGTCGGCGGCCACGGTGATGTGGTGGTAGCGGTTGAAGGTGAAATTGAACGCTTCGTCCTGCATCGCCGGGAAGTAACGGCCGAAGTAATCCAGCTGTGGCAGGTACAGCACGTGGTTCACGGCTGCGATCCCGGCGCCGGGCAGAAGCGCCCCGAAGCCCCCCGGGGCGACCAGTACGCCTTCGGTGTTGTTTCGCGCGCCTCGCGCCTGTAGCGATTGCAGGACGGCAGTGCGGTCCATCGCGAAGATCGGACCGGCGGGTTGCACCGGATTGAACAGGCCGTTGCCCAGCAGGTTGGCCAGTGCGGCAGTGGCCAGCACCAGGCTGGCTGCATGCACCGAAAGCCTCGGGCGCTTTGCCGCAATGGCGAGCGCGGCCAGGCACAGGTACGGCAGTGCATCGGCGGTGCTGTGCAGGCGGCTGAGCTGACCCTCGCCGAACAGGAACTTGGCCAGGCTGCCTGCCACCAGCAGCGCGGCCAGCAGCAGCAGGCGCCAGCGCTCGAGGCGAACCCCGCATCGCACCAGGATCATGGCGCAGCCGATGTTGAGCAACAGGCCGAAGGCGAGCAGTGCGCGGGCGGGCGGCACCATCGACAGGCCCGTCAGCTTGCCGACCACGGCGGGAATGGGCAGGAAGATCCAGCAGGCGATCAACAGCAGGCCTGCTGCCAGGATCAACAGCGTGCTGCGATGGCTTCCCGCCCATGCGCGGAGCCGCGCACCATCGGCCAGTACCACGGTGAACAATGGCAGCAGGCTGCCCAGGACCGCGATTTCGCAATCGTTGGATGCCTTGAACAGTGGCAACGGTGCGAACCGGTAGGTCATCAGGTTCGGAAAGAGATGCGCCAGCAGGGTCGTCAGTCCGACACCACCACCGGCACTTTGCCGCTGGCCCGGATACACCGTGTTGCGCACGATCGGGATGATGTCGTGGAAGTAGCCGACGAATACGGCCAACGCGATCGAACCGGCAACTGCGGCGTCGAACAGCCGCCGCAGCGTGATGGCGTCGCGGCGGAAGGCCAGCACCAGAACCGCCATGGCCAGCAGCGAGGAAATGATGAACGGCGGGTAGGACACCGCAACCAGCCATGCCGCCAGTGCATAGGCACTGGCCGCGATACGCAAGCCACGATGGCCGATGCGCAGCCACGCCACCGCAGCCCAGGGCGCCAGCGCAAAGGCACCGGCGTTGCTGGTCCACCAGACCTGTACGAAAGGAGCGAAGAACAGCGTGACTGACACCAGCATCGCGGCCAGTGCCGGCAACCGCAATTGGCGCAGGAACAAGGCCCATCCGCACAGGAAGGCCATGGCCATGAACATGAAAAAGAACGAATAGGCGTTCGCGGCAGGCAGCAGGAAGAATGCCCAATGGTAGGGCTTGAACAGCAGGCCCCAGTCCAGAAGTGGCAGCGCCTGGAAGGTGCGCAGCGACTCGTGGTACGCCGAGTGCGCGTTGACCTGGCCGAAATCGTTGCCGACGGCGATCTGGATGTAAGGCGTGAACACCATCCATTCGTCGGTGCGGATGTAGCGCGCAGTGCCGAGCAGCGGTTGCTGCGGCGCCAGGCCCAGATACTCGTAGGCCAGCGCATAGGAAGATGGTGTCAGTGCGAACGCGACATAGAGGATGCACAACAGCGCGACGATCCCGGCGAACAGGCGTGCCTGGCTGGACCGAAGCCCACCCAGCAGGCTTGCGTCATGGGCAGGCAAAGGCGTTGGGGCGCTGTCACTCATCTCGTTCTCGAAGGTCGGGTCCATCCATGCGCGATGTGCCCGCGCACCGATGCCCGAGGGCAGCAGAGGGGGATCCTGGCTCGCGCCTTTCTCGGCCGGGATTGGCGGATTCTAACGGGTTGCCGCCGCAGCTGCTGGTGGGACGAGGCCCGCTTCAGTACACCGCTGGCGCGGCCTTGCACGAGTGCGGCTTCGCATCAGAAGGTCCCCGCCATGCGTGGATGGCGGGGACATCGGCGGCTGCAGCCACGCAAGGCGTGGCACTACTGCATCAATCGGCCGTGCAGCGTCGGTTCAATACACCGTCGCGCGGCCCTGCACGAACGAGTAGAAGAACACCGCGTTCGGGTCGTTCTGCACCAGGCGGAACTCGCGGCGCATGCCCTCCACTGTCTCCTCGTCCACGCTGCCGGCCTGCAGCAGCGGGTCGGCCGCCGACAACAACAGCTGCTCCCAGAACGCGATCATGGTCTTGCGGCGTGCCGGCTCGCGATTGTCCAGGTGGATGGTCTTGATCTCGGTATGCACATCGCGGAAGCCGCCGGCCAGCAGCAGGTTGCCCAGCTTGGCGCCGACGAACGGGTCGCCGCCGTGGTCGTACTGGAAGTCGTTGAAGGCCATCCAGTAGCGCCAGATGTGCGGCGAGTAAGGGTCGAGCAGGAACGAGGCATTCATCACCTCGGTGATGTACACCGGCGAACCCGGGGCCAGCACCCGTCGCACTTCGCTCAGCACGCGCGCCGGTGACGGCACGTGTTCCAGCACCCAGCACAGGAACGCCGAATCAAAGCTGCGGGCCTCGAACGGCAGTTCGCCGGCATCGGCCTGCTGCAGGGTGTAACGGTCGCTGCACCACGGCGTGCGCGCCAGGTTCTCGCGTGCGGCTGCCAGCTGCGTTTCGCTCAGGTCCACGCCGGTCACGTGCAGCTCGGGGAAGCGGCGCAGCAGGATCTCGGTCTGTGCACCGACACCGCTGCCGACTTCCAGCAGGCGGCGGGCGCCGCTGTAGTCGATCTGGCCGAAGATGCTCGATTCCAGCAGCCGGGCCTGGGTCATCAGGCGCTGCTGCTCGGTGCCGGAGAATCCGTGCAGGTAGGTCGGGGAAGAGATCGGCGGGGTCATGATGGGCTCTTGTAGCGTCGAGCTTGCTCGACTGCTCTGGAAATTCAGTCGAGCAAGCTCGACTCTACGGTTTGAGGAATCAAGCAAGCTCGACCCTACGGTGTAGCGGTTCGCTCAGGCAGCAGAAGACAACGCGGGTTCCCCGGCGATCAGGCTGTCGAAGTAATCGGTGGTCAGTGCGATCTGGCTGGCCGGATCCTCGGCACGGTTGACCACCGCACGGAACGCCGCGTTTTCCGGCCGGTCCTTGGCGTACCAACCCAGGTGCTTGCGCGCGATGCGCACGCCCTGCGGTTCGCCGTAGAACGCGTGTAGCGCGTGCAGATGGCCGAGCAGGATGTCGCGTACTTCGGCCAGCGACGGCGGCGGCAGTTCCTCGCCGGTGGCCAGGTAATGCGCCACCTCGCGGAAGATCCACGGCCGGCCCTGCGCCGAGCGGCCGATCATCACTGCATCCACGCCGGTCTGCTTCAACACGAAGGCAGCCTTCTGCGGCGAATCGATATCGCCATTGGCGATGACCGGGATGCGCAGCGCGGCCTTGATCTCGCCAATGGTGGCGTACTCGGCCTGGCCGGTGTAGTGCTGGTCGCGGGTGCGCCCGTGCACGGCCAGCGCAGCAATGCCGCTGTCCTCGGCAATGCGCGCGATCAGCGGGCCGTTGCGATGGTCGCAGTCCCAGCCGGTGCGGATCTTCAGGGTGACCGGTACGTCCACCGCGTTGACCACGGCTTCAAGGATGCGCGCCACCAGCTGCTCGTCGCGCATCAGCGCCGACCCCGCCCACGCATTGCACACCTTCTTGGCCGGGCAGCCCATGTTGATGTCGATGATCTGCGCGCCGTGGTCGACGTTGTAGCGTGCCGCCTCGGCCAGCTGCTGCGGCTCGGTGCCGGCGATCTGCACGCTGATCGGGGCCGGTTCGCCGTCGTGGTCCATGCGGTGGATCGACTTGCGCGTGTTCCAGAAGCGCGGGTCGCTGATGGTCATTTCCGAGGCGGCCAGGCCCGCACCCAGCCGTTTGCACAGCAGGCGGAAGGGCTTGTCGGTGACGCCGGCCATGGGCGCCAGCACGACGTTGGGAGCAATGGAGTACGGGCCGATCTGCATGCGCCCATTGTAGGGCGCAGGGGCCGGCCCCGCGCCGCCAGGGGCGGCCCGGTTCAGGCCAATCCGGACCGACCTCATGCCGCACCGGCATCAGCAGATGCTTGATCGTCGCTTCCGCCGCCCCCACGGCCCGGTCATGGTGGGCGGCTGGGTGGGGCTGCGTCGCTAGAGTGACTGCCAGGTCTGAGCGGTGCCGAGTACGAAGGCCAGGCCCAGACCGAGGCAGACCAGCGAGCTGGCGACCCAGAAGCGCACGCCGTTGTAACCGGGGCGCAGTAGAGCCAGGCCGAAGCCGAGGCTGGCACGCAGCAGCAACACCATGGCAATCACCGGCAGGACCACGCGGCTGGCGGGCAATGCTTCATGCCAACCTGCGGCCGCCAGCGCATACAGGGCCCAGACCACCAGCACCAGGGTGATGCCCGCCGTGATCACAGCCGGTGACCAATGCCCGGCCTGGGCCAGCCGGACCATCCGGCGGCCGGCGCCGAAGCGCTGGTACCACGGGGCGCCAAAGACGATGCAGCCGACATGCAGCAACGCAGCGATGGCGCTGCCGGCGGCGGCAACAAGCAACCAGGGAATCGCGTCCATATGCTGTCCGTGCGGGAGGCTGGGGCGAGGGTGGGTGAGTGCAGGGCAATGGGCAATGCGACAGACGGTCGCAGTCGGCGTTCTCCGGGCACAAAAAACCCCGGGCATTCGCATGCCCAGGGTTTTCATCCACGCATGGCGTGGATCTACACGTCGGCCGGGGTGAAGCGCGGCATCGCCGCAGCAGCGCCTTCCTTCTCGGTCGAGCGACCGGCGAACTGGTTGGCGAAGCGCACGTGGCGGGCGAACGGGGCATCGGCCACCTGCGCCAGCGACGCGGCCAGCGCGCCATTGAAGGCGTCACCGGCACCGGTGGTGTCGATCGCCTGCACCTGTTCGGCACCCACGCGGTAGTACGGCTGGGTATCGCCGCGCAGGTTCTCGTCGGCATGCGACACGAACACGCCCACCGAACCCAGGGTCACCACCACCGTACCGTTGCCGACCAGCTTGCGGCACAGCGCATGCAGGCTGGCGCCATCCAGCGCGGCGACGTCGTTGGCATCCACGCGCTCACCGACATGGCGGCCGAGCAGGGCGGCGAACTCGGTCTCGTTCGGGGTGATCACATCGGCCAGCTTGAGCAGGCCGATGGTCGAGGGAGCGTCGGCCGGTGCGGTGTTGAGCACCGTGGTGACGCCGGCTTCGCGGGCCGTGGCCAGCGCTGCTTCGATGGTCTGTACCGGCGATTCCAGCTGCACCAGCACCACCTTGGCGCCGGCCAGCAGCGCGTGCTGCTGTTGCAGGAAGTCGGTGCTCAGTGCGGCGTTGGCACCCGGGCCGATCACGATGGTGTTGCGGCCACGGGCATCCACGTAGATACCAGCGGTGCCAGTCGGTTCGCTGCTGGCTTCGGCGATCAGCCCGAAGCCATCCTGTGCGGCCAGCTCGCGGGCGGTGGCGCCACCGGCGTCATCGCCCAACGCGCACACGAAGTGCGTGTCGGCACCGGCGCGGCAGGCCGCCACGGCCTGGTTGAAGCCCTTGCCACCGGGGCCGGTGCTGTAGCGGCCGGCAATGGTCGCACCCGGTGCCGGCAGCGACTCGCACCGCCACACGTGATCGACATTGAAGGAACCGACGACAACGACACTGCTGCTCATAGGGAATCTTTTCTCAACCAAGGGTTCAACTGAAGTGCGTCAGCACGCCGGCGATGGTCGCCGTCATGAAGGTGGCAATGGTACCGCCCAGCACCGCGCGCAGGCCGAACTTGGCCAGATCGTGGCGACGTTCCGGGGCCAGGCCGCCGATGCCGCCGATCTGGATCGCGATCGAGCTGAAGTTGGCAAAGCCGCACAGCGCGTAGGTGGCGATCAGGCGACCTTCGTCGGACAGGCTCACGCCCGCCACCTGGCCGTTCACGATCTGCGACAGCTCTGTATAGGCGACGAATTCGTTGATCACGACCTTCTGGCCGATCAGCGAACCAACGGTGGTGGCGTCGGCCCACGGCGTGCCGATCACCCAGGCGATCGGGGCCAGCACGTAGCCGAAGATGGTCGACAGGTTGGTCGGCTTGCCGATCTGCGCGGCCAGTCCGGTCACTTCACCGATCCAGGTCAGCGGGGCGTTCAGCAGCGCGATCAGTGCGATGAAGGCCAGCAGCATCGCGCCGATGTTCAGCGCCAGCTTCAGGCCGTCACCGGCGCCAGCGGCTGCGGCATCGATGATGTTGCTGGAGGTCTTCTCCACTTCCATCTTCACCGTGCCGCGGGTGAGCGGGGTACCGGTTTCCGGAATCAGCAGCTTGGCCACGACCAGCGTGGCCGGCGCGGCCATGATGCTCGCCGCCAGCAGGTGCTTGGCGTAGAACGCCTGCTGTACCGGGTCGCCGCCGCCGAGCATGCCCACGTAGGCCGCCAGCACGCCGCCTGCGATGTGGGCCATGCCGCCGATCATCATGGTCAGCAGCTCGGACTGGGTCATCTTGGCGATGTACGGGCGCACCGTCAGCGGCGCCTCGGTCTGGCCGATGAAGACGCTGGCGCAGACGCTGGTGGTTTCCGCACCGGACACGCGCATCACCTTGGTGATCGACCAGGCCATCACGCGCACGATGCCCTGCATGACGTTGAGGTGGTACATCACCCCCATCAGCGCCGAGAAGAAGATGATGGTCGGCAGCACCTGGAAGGCGAAGATGAAGCCGTAGTTCTTGACGTCCATCAACGAGCCGAAGATGAACTTCGAACCTTCGTTGACGAAACTCAGCACCTTCACGAAGCCGTGGCCCAGCGCATCGAACACGTCGCGGCCGCCCGGCACCAGGATCACCAGCGCCGCGAACGCGATCTGCAGGGTGATACCGGTGGCAACCAGCTTCCAGTCAACCGCGCGCTTGTTGTTGGAAAACAACCAGGTGATGCCGATCAGCACCGCCAACCCGAACAGGCCGAAGCCGATCCTGCCCAAACCTTCGACCATGTGAGTGACTCCCCTGGGGCGTCGCGAAAAACGGGAAGCCTAGTGCAGGGCAGGGGCCGGGGCAAGGAAAAGCAGCGTGCGCGCGGCCATCGGTACCGATCAGGCCAGCAACGGCAAGGGGTTGCAGCCGGCAGGGGCAGGTAGAATGGCGGTTCGATCCCGGCCCGGATGCGGGCCCGCAGCAGGAGATTCGCATGCAATACCGTCGCCTGGGCTCCACCGGCCTGCCGATTTCCGCCCTGTCCTTCGGTGCCTGGGTGACCTTCGGCGACCAGATCCCGCGCGACGAGGCCCGCAACCTGGTGGCCGCCGCCTGGGATCATGGCGTCAACTTCTTCGATAATGCGGAGGGCTACGCCAACGGCCGCGCCGAACAGGTGATGGGCGATGTGATCACCGACCTGCGCCTGCCGCGCGATGGCTTCTGCGTGTCCAGCAAGGTGTTTTTCGGCAGCGCCAAAGACCCTCGGCCGACCCAGCGTGGGTTGTCACGCAAGCACGTGACCGACGCCTGCCACGCCGCGCTCAAGCGCCTGCGGGTGGATTACCTCGACCTTTATTACTGCCACCGCCCGGATCCGGACGCACCGATCGCCGAGACCGTGCACGCCATGGACACCCTGGTGCGGCAAGGCAAGATCCTCTACTGGGGTACCTCGGAGTGGTCGGCGGCGCAGATCCAGCAGGCGCTGGACATCGCCGAAGCGCACAACCTGCAGGGCCCGTCGATGGAGCAGCCGCAGTACAACCTGCTGCACCGCGAGCGGGTCGAGGTCGAGTACGCGCCGCTGTATGCCGGCGCCGGCCTGGGCACCACCATCTTCTCGCCGTTGGCGTCAGGCCTGTTGAGCGGCAAGTACGACCAGGGCATCCCGGCCGATGCACGGTTGGGCCGCGAGGGCATGGAATGGCTGCAGGACCTGGTGCTGGGTGCAGACGCCGAGGCACGGCTGGCCCAGGTGCGCCGTTTCAGCGAGGTCGCGCGCTCGCTCGGTCACGCCCCGGCGACGCTGGCGATTGCCTGGTGCCTGCGCAACCCGAACGTCTCCAGCGTGATCCTCGGCGCCAGCCGGGTCAGCCAGCTGCTGCAGAACCTGCAGGCACTGGACGTGCTGGAGCAGGTCGATGCCACCGGCTGGGCCCAGGTCGAAGCCGTCTTTGCCTGACAGCCCTCTGTAGAGTCGAGCCACGCTCGACTCCGCGCGCAGTGCGGGTTTCACCTGGCCGGGATCGAAGGGCAGTCGAGCAAGGCTCGACTCTACAAAAGCCGCCCGCCCCATCTTTCAATTGATGAAATCTATCGAATTTCAGAATTCGATCATTAATCTCATCAATGAAATTGAGAATGGTTGTTGATTGTCAACTGAGAATCATTATCATTTAACTCGTCCCTCGCACGAGTCCAGATGCTCATGAATGCTCAACCTGTACTGCTGCGCCCCGAAACGCTGACCCTCCGCGATCGTCCGGTCCGCGTCGTTCCGCCGGAAGAGGTCATCGACAGCGAAGCCCTGCTCAAGGGCCGTCGTGAAATCCTGATCCAGCACGGCGACCGCTTCTATCGCCTGCGTCACACCAGCAACGACAAGCTGATCCTGACCAAGTAATCGCGGCCTGGTCGCCCGCCTCCCTCGCTCCTGCCGGCAGCGCCGACAGGGTGGGCGACCCGTCCGCTCCCGCTCTCTCCCCCTCGGTCTACCGCGTGCACCTTCCGGGTGTGCCGGTAACCGGGGGTTCCCTTGCCTGACCGAATGAACCCGATGACCCGCCATACCGCCCTGTGTCTCGCCGTCTGGATGGCCTTGCCGCTGTCCGCCCACGCTGCTGCTGCCGCCGCGCCCGATGCGCGCGAATTCGACCGGGTGCAGGTCACCGCCACCCGCACCGAACGGGCCGTGAGCGACGTCGCGGCCACCGTCGACGTCATTGACCGCGAGCAGATGGACCGGCACCTGGTACAGGACATCAAGGATCTGGTGCGCTACGAGCCGGGCCTGTCGGTCACCCGCAGCGCCACCCGCTTCGGCCTGGATGGTTTCCGCATCCGTGGCCTGGATGGCAACCGCGTGCGCATCCAGACCGACGGTATCGTCATGCCGACCCGGTTCGATATCGGTTCGTTCGCCAGTTCCAACCGCAACTTCACCGATCTCGATACGCTCAAGCGCGTGGAGATCGTGCGCGGCCCGGCCAGTTCGCTGTACGGCTCCGACGCATTGGGCGGCGTGGTCGCGTTCGTCACCAAGGACCCGGCCGACTACCTCAAGGACGGCAAGAACAGCTACTTCGGCCTGAAGTTCGGCTACGACGGCGAGTGGAAGGGCCTGCTTGGCGGTGCCACCGCTGCTTTCGGTGGCGAGCACTGGAGCGGTCTGGTCAACGTCAACCACCACCAGGGCCAGGAAACGGACAACAAGGGCACGGTACGCAGCGACAACGACACCCGTACGGCGTCAAATCCGCAGGACCGCGACGGCCGCAGCCTGCTCAGCAAGCTGGTCTACGCACCGAGCGAAGACCAGCGCTTCCGCCTGACCGTGGAAGGCAACGAAGACACCACCGATACCAATGTGTTGTCGGCGATTGCCAGCGTTGCACCGCGCCCCGGCGCGATGGCTGCGGCCACTGGCATGAAGTCCCACGACACGCAGAAGCGTACCCGCGTGTCCTTCGCCCACGAGATGGATGCGCTGGACCAGCCGTTCGCCGACAGCCTGCATTGGCAGGTGTACGCGCAGAACAGCGAAACCCGGCAGCAGACCGACGAGACCCGCACCGACGGCACCAGCCGCCACCGCGTATTTTCCTTCGACCAGCATGCCTATGGCCTGCAGGCGCAGTTCAATAAGGCGTTCACCACCGGCAGCGTCGAGCACGCATTGACCTATGGTTTCGAAGGCACCCGTACCGAGATCCGCCAGAAGCGCGACGGCTATCAGGTCAACCGTGCCGGTGTGGTCAGCAACACCGTTACCCCCGACACCTTCCCGGTGCGTGACTTCCCGATCAGCATGACCACCGAGTTGGGCCTGTACGCGCAGGATGAAATGCGCCTGGCCGACGGCAAGCTGTCGCTGGTGCCGGGCGTACGCGTGGACCGTTACGAGCTGAAGCCGGAAGTGGACAGCATCTTCGCCGAAGACAATCCGACTACCGCCGTAGCGCAGCTGAAGAAGACCAGCGTGTCGCCGAAGCTGGGCATGGTCTGGCGCTTCACCGACGAATGGTCGCTGTTCGCCGGCTATGCGCGCGGCTTCCGGTCGCCGCCGTACAACGACGTCAACATCGGCCTGACCAACGTCGCCTTCGGATACACCGCCATCGCCAACCCGGACCTGAAGCCGGAAACCAGTGACGGCTACGAGCTGGGCCTGCGCTTCATCGCACCGGCCGCGTACGTCAGCGTCAGCGGCTATTACAACGACTACAAGGACTTCATCGAGTCCAACGTCAACACCGGCCGCAACGCACAGGGCCTGATGGTGTTCCAGTCGCAGAACATCGCCGACGCGCGCATCTATGGTGCGGAAATGAAGGCCGGCATCGAATTCGGTGAACTCAGCCCGGCGCTGAAGGGCTGGGCGCTGCGCAGCGCACTGGCGTGGTCGCGTGGCGACAACAAGACCGACGACGAACCGCTGGCCTCGGTCGATCCGCTGCGTGGCACGCTGGGCCTGATGTACGACACCGACACCTGGGGTGTCGAGCTGGCCGGCACCTTCGTGCAGCGCAAGAAGCATCTGCCGCCGCCGGCCGCGCAGACCAACCCGAATGCACCGGCGCCGTTCGTCTACCAGCCGGCTGGCTACGGCGTGCTGGACCTGATGGCGCACTGGAACTTCGCACCGGGTGCCACCTTCAATGTCGGCGTGTTCAACCTGGCCGACAAGCGCTACATCGAATGGTCGTCGATCACCCCGAGCCTGATCACCAATCGCGCATTGAGCGATCGCTTCAGCAGCCCGGGCCGCACCTTCTCCGCCAGCCTTGCCGTTTCCTGGTGACCTCATGAGCCGAGCACTGTCCGCCCGCAGGAATGACTCCATCGCCGTGCCGGACAGCACGGCCTGGCCAACCCCGGCACAGCTGGCCACGCTCGGCACTGTGCTGTGCCTGTACCACGCCGATGGTAATGAGCTGGGTGGCTGGCGCCAGGCGGTGCGTGTACATGCCTGCCAGGGCGTGGACAGCGAGGGCCTGCGCGAAAGCCTGTGCTTCCTCGATGGCCGGGGCCGCTGCGTGTGGCGCCTGTACCTGCTGCCGGACAGTGACTTCCTAGCCTGGGACCGGCTGGTCGCCGCGCTGCCGCCGGGCCCGGAACACGACAGCGATGCCAGCGTCGGCGAACGCCTGTGGCGGCGCCTGGCCGGCCATCTGGGGGGGCAGCGCTGGCGCCTGTGCGCGCTGCGCCTGCATGCCGCCGACGATGGCCGCACCCTGGCCGCCAGCCTGTCGACCCTGTCCTCGCTGGGCGCAGCCACCGCGCGCCGCATTGCACGGCTGGAAGGTGCCGAAGGCGAGCTGGCAATCGACGATTGCTGCTGTGCCGATGCCGCGCGGCGTCCGGCGCCACGGATTCCCGGCGACCTGCCGCTGATCCGCCTGTGACCCACTCCTGATGGAACGCCTGTCGGCCACGGACGGCCTCTCAACGCATCTGCAACCCCGAAGGAAGACCCCGATGAAGCTCCAGACAGCCAGCGTCATGCTGCTGCTCGCCGCCAGCGGCGTGGCCAGCGCGCAGCCCTCCGACATCGCCCGCGACCACGACAGCATCCTTGCCATGCAGGGTGAGTACACCGTGGACTTCGCCTTTGACGAGACCGTGCTGCTGAAGCCGGGCTACGAGCGCGCACCGGCGATGCGCAGTGGCGGCAACGAAGTGGTCATCGTGGTCGAAGACACCCCGAAGCGCATCGTGCTGCAGCACCTGCTGCTGGACGAGAAGAGCGGCCACATCACCAAACACTGGCGCCAGGACTGGGTCTACGAAGCGCCGAACCGTTTCGAGTTCAGTGCCGACCAGACCTGGAAGGTGCGCAGCATTCCGGCGGCGGTGAACCAGGGCGCCTGGACCCAGTGCGTGTACGAAGTGAGCGACGCACCGCGCTACTGCGGCACCGGCACGTGGACCTACACCAACAACGTGCCGAGCTGGACCAGCGACCTGAGCTGGCGTCCGCTGCCGCGCCGTGAGTACACCAAGCGCAGCGATTACAACGCGCTGGCCGTGATCAACCGCCACACGCTGACCCCGAACGGCTGGACCCACGAGCAGTTCAACACCAAGGTGCAGCGCAACGCCGACGGCAGCCAGGTGGAGATCGCCCGCGAGTTCGGCTTCAATGATTACGTGAAGACCACCGAGGTCGATTTCACCCCGGCGCGCAACTACTGGAAGGCCACTGCCGGTTACTGGGCCAAGGTGCGCCAGCGCTGGGACGGTTTCCTCGGCCAGGCGCCGGGCGTGCACCTGAAGACCAAGATCGACGGCATGGCGATGATCATCCCGATGTTCACCCAGGCCGAAGAGATCCAGGCCGGCAAGAAGGTGAAGGACAAGCAGATCGACGACCTGTTCGCCAAGTACGTGGAAAAGACCCAGTAAGTCGAGCCATGCTCGACTCCACGGCAGCATCCACGCGTGGTGTGGATGTGCTGTGCCGGATATCCGCTCCTGGTAGGTGCCGAGCTTGCTCGGCACGCTCTCCATCGGTGATCGCACGCTGCATCCACGCCATGAGTGGATGCGATGCACTCAAGACGCCTTCTCGCCCAAGGTGGTCAGGTCCAGCCCGGCGTCCTGGAAGGCACGCAGGGTGGCCTGCAGGCTGGCCTCGTCATCGCGGGTGCGGACGCCCATGACAGCTTGGTGGCAACGCACTCGATCCGTGCTGCAGGCGCTCCGGTCCGGCAGCAGCAGCGCGGTCTGTGCGACGAGGATCGCCATGTGCGCCACTTCCTTTCTCGGCTTCGGTTGGCCCCGGTAGAACCGGTCGAACTCAGTACGCAGGTCGGCCACCACGTCGGCATCGCTGCGCGTGCGTGACACGCTGGCCGGAACCAGATAGGTCGGGTGGCCCTCGTGGAAGGCTTGTGCTTCATCGGCCAGCACCGTTTCCAGCACGAAAGCCTGCACCGCGTCAGGAACATAGCCCTCCGCCGCGCGGGCGCCTGCGGGTAGCACCGCGGTGAGCAGCGGGGAACTGGCGAGAAGGATGCGCAGACAGACGCCGTATTTCATCTTCATTCCTTGAACATCGGGAGCGCGGTGAACGAGGTTCCGCTTCCGGACGATCTGATCGGGTGGGGCGCGCAGCATAGCGCCCCACCCGAGCGTGTCACGATCGCGTCAGGCTTCGCGCAGGGCCAGTGCCGGTGGCGTATGCAGGATCGCGCGCGTGCCCCACCAGCCTGCCAGCAGGCTCAAGCCGATGCCGACCACGCCGCCGATCAGCAGGCCCGGCCACGGCGGCAGCAACGGCAGCTCGAACACCTTCTGCGAGACCGCCACACCGATCGCAGCGGCCGCGCCCACCGCCAGCAACGCGGCCAGCGTGCCCAGCGCACCGAATTCCACCAGTACCGCGCCACGCAGCTGGCGCCGGGTCGCGCCCAGCGTGCGCAGCACTGCGCTGTCGTAGCGCCGCTCGCCCGCCGTGGCCTGCAGTGCGGCCAGCAGCACCAGCACGCCGGCGAGCAGGCTGAACACCATCACCAGCTGCACCGCCTGCGCCACCCGTTCCATCACATCGCGCACCTGCGAGATCACCGCGTCCACGTCCAGCAGCGACAGGTTCGGCTGCGCGCGTACCAGCTCGCCCAGTCCGGCGGCCTTGCCGGCCGGTAGATGGAATGCCGACAGCAGGTTGTGTGGCGTATCGCCCACCGCGTTCGGGTTCAGCAGCACGAAGAAGTTCGGACGGAAGGTGTTCCAGTCCGCCTTGCGCACGCTGGTGACAGTGAACTCGCGCTCCTGCTCGCCCACCGCAATGGTGATGCGGTCGCCCGGATACACGCCGTAGCGCTTGGCCCAGCCGATTTCGACCGAGGCTTCGGCGGCGGTGCTGTCTGCCTTCCAGAACGTACCGTTGACCAGCGTGTTGGCTGGCGGGAAGCTGCTGCGCCAGCTGAAGTTCAACGGCCGGTTTTCGTCATCGTCATCGCGCTGGCCTTCGCCGGACGCCGGCTGCCCGCTCTGTTCCGGCGAGCGGTCCACGCGCAGCGGCGGCTTGCCGTTGATCGCGATCAGGCGGCCGGTGGCCATCGGTTCGATGCTGGCGTCGTTGGCGCCCAGTCCACGCAGCGCGGCCAGCACGTTGTCGCGCTGCTCGGGCTGGATGTTGATCAGGAAGTAGTTCGGCGTATCCGCGGGCAGTCGCTCGCGCCACTGCTGCAGCAGGCCGGGACCGGTCACCGCCAGCAGCAACAGCGCGCACAGCGACAGCGACAGCCCCACCAGCTGCATCACCGCCAGCATCCGGCGCCGGGTCAGCGCCGCCAGGCCCAGTCGCCAGTTGCCATGCAGACGGTGCTGCAGGCCGCGCAGCAGCTGCAGCAGCACGAAGCCGACCACGCCGGCCGCCACCGCCAGCGCGGCCAGGCCGCCCAGCACCCACAACGCCAGCTTGAGATCACCGGTGACCTGCACCGCCAGCAGCAGACTGGCCGCCAACGCCGCCACGTAGGCCAGCAGCGAAGCCGGCGGCAGGGCGGCGAAGGAACGGTTGAGCACCCGCATCGGCGGCACCCCGCGCAGGCGCAGCAGCGGCGGCAGGCCGAAGCCGAACAGCAGCAACAGCCCGATGCCGGCGCCGGTCAGCGCAGGCATTGCCTCGGGCAGCGGCAGGCGCTGCGGCACCAGGCTGCCCAGCACCTGCACCAGGCCCTCCTGCGCAGCCATGCCCAGGCCGATGCCGAGTGCGCAGGCCGGCACCGCCAGCATCAGCAGCTGCAGTGCCAGGCCGGACAGGATGTCGCGCTGGCGCGCGCCCAGGCAGCGCAGGATCGCCACCTGGTCGATGCGGCGCAGGGCGAAGCGGTTCGCCGCCAGCGCCGTGGCAACACCGGCCAGCAATACCGCCAGCAGCGCGCTGAGGCCGAGGAAGCGCCCGGCCAGGTCGAAGGCCTGGCGTACGCCACGCTGGGTATCGTCCACGCTCAGCAGGCGCAGGCCCTTGACCTGCGGCAGCAGCCACTGGCGCAGCGCGGCAACCTGGTCGGCCGGCCCGGCGAACATCAGCCGGTAGTTGATGCGGCTGCCCGGACCGAGCAGGCCGGTGCCTTCCACATCGGCGCGGTTGACCAGCAGGGTGGGGGAAAGCGTAAGCAGGTCGCCGCCGGTATCCGGCTCGGCCTCGATGATGCCGGCGATGCGCAGCGTGCCAGCGCCGAATTCAAGGTCGTCGCCTGCTTTCAGTCCCAGCCCCTGCAGCAGGCGCGGGTCGGCATAGGCCTGGCCCTTGGCCGGCATGCCGGCGTCGGCGATCAGGGCGCCACCGGGCGTGGCCCGCACCCGCAGCGTGCCGCGCAGGGGATAGCCGGCTGCCACGGCCTTGATGCTGGCCATTTGGCTGGCCTCGCCATGGAACAGCACGCTGCCGAAGCTGGCTATGCGGGTATGCGCCAGACCGCGTCGCCGCGCTTCTTCGGCGAACGCCTGCGGTGGGTCGTCGCGCCCAGCGATGCCGAGGTCACCGCCGAGCATCTCGGCTGCGCTGCCGGTCAGCGCCAGGTTGACCCGGTTCACCAGCGTGCCCACCGCAGTCATCACCGCCACGCCCAGCACCAACGCGGCGAACACGGTCAGCAGGTCGCCGGCCAGCGCCTCGCGGCGCAGCGCGCGCCATGCATGGCGCAGCAGGTTCATGCGTCGGCCCCGTGCTCGACCGGCAGCAGGCGGCCGTTGTCGATGCGCTGGATGTATTGGCAGCGCTGCGCAAGGCGCAGGTCGTGGGTGACCAGCACAAGCGTCGTGCCGCTGCCGGCGTTGAGTTCGAACAGCAGGTCGCTGATGTGCTGGCCGGTGGCGTGGTCCAGCGAGCCGGTCGGTTCGTCGGCGAACAGGATGCGCGGGCGGGTGACGAAGGCACGTGCCAGCGCTACGCGTTGCTGCTCGCCACCGGACAGCTGGCGTGGGTAGTGGCGGGCACGATGGCCCAGGCCGACCTGCGCCAGTACCTCGTCGACGCGTGCGCGGTCCTCGCGCCCGGCCAGCTCCAGCGGCAACGCGACGTTCTCGGCGGCGGTCAGCGCCGGCAGCAGGTGGAAGCTCTGGAACACGAAGCCGACCTCGCGTGCGCGCAGCTGGGCGCGGGCTTCCTCGTCCAGCGCCGCCAGATCCTGGCCGGCCAGCGCGATGCTGCCGCGGCTGGGCAGGTCAAGCCCGGCCAGCAGGCCGAGCAGGGTGGTCTTGCCGGAACCGGACGCGCCGACGATGGCCACGCTGGTGCCTTCATGGACGGTCAGGGTGATGTTGTCCAGTATGTGGACTTCACCCTCCGGGCCCTGCACGGATTTGCCGACCTGTTCGACGGCGATGGCGACGGGCGCGCTGCGGGGGGACAGGCTGTCGATGAGGAGACTCCAATGCGCAAGACGGGATGGAGCCGGCGAGCCGGCGCGATGATGGTGCTGTTGCTGGGGTTACTGCTGCTGCCCGGGCTGGCCTCTGCCAAAGGTCCGGCCGGCACGGTGCTGGTGCTCGGCGACAGCCTCAGTGCTGCCCACAATATCCCTGCCGACGCCGGCTGGGTCAGCCTGCTGCAGCAGCGGGTCAGGCAGCAGTCGAAAACCCCGGCGCGCATCGTCAATGCCAGCATGAGCGGTGAGACCACCGCCGGCGCTCTGACCCGCCTGCCGGGCCTGCTGGCCAAGGAGAAACCGACCGTGGTGGTGATTGCCCTCGGCGGCAATGACGCACTGCGCGGGCTGACCCCGGCGCAGGTGCAGGGCAACCTGGAAAAGATGGTGCAGGCCAGCCAGAAGGCTGGTGCCAAGGTGCTGCTGCTGGGCATCGATGTACCACCCAACTATGGGGCGGGTTATCGCCAGCGGCTGGCGGCGGCCTACAAGGCACTGGCCACGCAGTACAAGGTGCCGCTGCTGCCGTTCCTGCTGGAAGGTGTGGCACTGCAGCCCGGGCTGATGCAGGCTGATGGCCTGCACCCGACCGCGCAGGCGCAGCCGAAGGTGCTGGACAACGTCTGGCCATTGCTGCGGCCCCTGCTCTGAACGATTTACATCCCTCTTGACGGAACTTCACATCGCGTCCACCGTCGATCCGGCATGTTTCACAAAGCTGAAGTTAGAGGGAATCACATGCGTCAGACGAAGGAGACCTCCGGCTTGGTGCTGGTGGTCGAAGACAACCGCAACATCTCCGAGATGATCGGGGAATACCTGGAAGGTCGCGGCTTCGAAGTCGACTATGCACAGGACGGCCTGGATGGCTACCGCCTTGCGGCGGAGAACAGCTATGACGTCGTGGTGCTCGACTTGATGTTGCCGCGCCTGGATGGCATCGAAGTGTGCCGTCGCCTGCGCAACGATGCGCGCAAGTCCACCCCGGTGCTGATGCTCACGGCACGCGACACGCTGGATGACAAGCTCACCGGGCTCGGTTTCGGCGCCGATGACTATCTGACCAAGCCGTTCGCGATCCAGGAGCTGGAAGCACGCCTGCGCGCGCTGATCCGTCGCGAACGCCGTCAGGTCGGTTCGGAAGTGCTCAAGGTCGCCGACCTGGTGCTCGATCCGGTCAGCATGCGTGCCACCCGTGCCGGCACCGAGCTGCAGCTGTCGCCGATCGGCCTGCGCCTGCTGACCATCCTGATGCGCGAATCGCCGCGCGTGGTCACCCGCCAGGAGATCGAGCGCGAGATCTGGGGCAACGGGCTGCCGGATTCGGACACCCTGCGCAGCCATCTGTACAACCTGCGCAAGATCATCGACAAGCCGTTCGACCGCCCGCTGCTGCACACCGTACAGAGCGCCGGTTACCGCATTGCCGATATCGCCCAGCCGATGGCCTGAGCAGGGCCATCGCCGGTGCAGCAGCAAGCCCGGCCGGGCAACGGCCACGCACCAGGGCAGGGCATGACCGGCAGGCGGTACCGCCGGTCAGCGCCCATGCACGACTACGGCGCGGTGCGCTGCCTATAATCGCAGCGCTCCGACCGGGACCCCGCAATGCCGCACGGCCTGCCGCGCAAGATCCGTATCGCTTTCATCCTGCAGGCAGTGCTGGCCAGCCTGGGCATCCTGCTCGGTGCCTGGCTGGTATCGCTGGTGATCAAGCACAGCCTGGTCGGCGCCGCCCTGCGCGAAGAAGCGGCGTACTTCTGGACCCTGCACGAGGCCTCGCCGGTGCAGCCGCCACCCAACACCCAGAACATCCGTGGCTACCTGCTGGAAAGCGGGCAGTCGGCGTTGTCGTTGCCGGCCAACCTGCGCAATCTGGAGCCGGGCTTCCACGAACTGCGCAAGGACGACCAGCTGGTACTGGTCGATGTGCGCCCGGCCGGCCGCCTGTACCTGGTGTTCCTGCGTTCGCGCGCGGAAATGCTGGCGTTCTGGTTCGGCATCGTGCCGGTGCTGCTGACCCTGCTGGCGGTGTATGGCGCCAGCTGGGTGACCTATCGCGCCTCCAAGCGGCTGGTGTCGCCGGTGAACTGGCTGGCGCGCCGTGTCTCGCGCTGGGACCCGGGCCATCCCGAGGCGGCCGACCTGGAGCCGAACAAGCTGCCGGCGGACATGCAGGGCGAGACCCGGCAGCTGGCCGCCGCACTGCATTCACTGGCCAACCGGGTCAGCGCGCACGTGGCCCGTGAGCGCAACTTCACCCGCGATGCCAGCCATGAGCTGCGCACACCGCTGACCGTGATCCGCGTGGCCAGCGACATGGCGCTGGGCGATGACAGCCTGCAGCCGCGCCTGCGCCGCAGCCTCCAGCGTATCCAGCGCGCCGGGCGTGACATGGAGGCAGTGATCGATGCGTTCCTGATCCTGGCCCGCGAGGCCGATGTCGAGCCGCAGATCGAGCTGTTCGACGTCAACGACATCGTCCGCTACGAGGTGGACAACGCCAACGAGCTGCTGGGTACGCGTCCGGTATCGGTGCACCTGCACAGCGATGGTCCGGTGCAGCTGCATGCGCCGCCACGGGTGCTGCAGGTGGTGGTCAGCAATCTGGTGCGCAACGCCTGCAGCTATACCGACGAAGGGCGCATCGACGTGCACGTGCACAACGACCGGGTGGTGGTGCGCGACACCGGCATCGGCATGTCCGCCGAGGCGCTGTCGCGCGCGTTCGAGCCGTTCTACCGCGCCGAGCCGAGCCGCCCGCAGGGTACCGGCCTGGGCCTGTCGATCGTGCGTCGGCTGTGTGATCGCTTCGGCTGGAAGGTCAGCCTGGCCAGTGAGCCGGGCAAGGGCACCGAAGCCACGGTGATTTTCCGCTGACGCCACGCCGGGCCATGCCCGGCGTCGGCAATGGCTCAGTTGCAGTTGACCTTCGGCGCCAGCGCCCTGGTCCAGATCGCATAGCCGGCCGGGGTCATGTGCAGCATGTCCTCGCGGAACAGCGACGCATCCGGCTGGCCGTCGGTGCCGAGCATCGGCGTGTAGACGTCGGTGAAGCCGGTGTTGGGCAGCTTGGCCAGGGCCGCCTTGATCAGCGTGTTGGCCTCGTTGATCGCCGGCAGCAGGTGCGCGCGCGACGGGCTTGGCTTAATCGACAGGTACTCCACCTTCGTCTTCGGCAGGTCGCGATGCACGCGCTGCACGAAGGCAACCACATCGTCGCGCACCTGCACGGCGCTGCGGCCGCTGTTGAGGTCGTTGTCACCGGCGTAGAAGAACACCTTGCACGGTGCATACGGCACCACGATCTGGCCGGCATACCAGGTGCTGTCGCGCACTTCCGAACCGCCGAAACCACGGTTGAACACCGGCTGGCCGGGGAAGTCGGCTGCCAGGCCTTCCCACATGCGGATCGAGGAGCTGCCGATGAACTCGATGCCGCCCCGTGGCGGTGGGCTGGTCTGGTCGGTGCTGGCGAAGTGGGCCATGTCGCCGGCCCAGGCCACGTTGGAGACCTGCTCGGGCACGCGCGGCGGCTTGGCCGGGCTCAGCGCCTGAGCCAGCGGTGCGGCGGTCAGCAGGCCCAGCATCAGCAGGCAGGTACGGCGACGGGACATCAGGCGCTCCAGCAGGGAAGGGGAAAGCCATCATAGAAGCTGGGCCGGGCCGGGGCTTGCCCCTGGCAGGCCATTGGCCAGGGCCGCCCGGCGTACGGCTGGCGGCCTTGTGGCAAAATGGCGGCCATCTGCCTATCCCTGTGCACCCATGATTCCCTGCCGTGCGTCTGAGCGGTCGCTGCGCCGCGCCCCTGTTGCTGGATGTTCCACCCGTGGCTGATCAGTTCGGCCATCTGCCCCGCGGCCCGCGCCGCATCTTCCAGGCCGCCCGCTGGTCCTGGCAGGGCCTGCGCGCCGCCTGGCTGCATGAGTCCTCGTTCCGGCTGGAGGTCTACCTGCTGATCCTGCTGACCCCGGTCGCGGTCTGGCTGGGCCAGACCCCGGTCGAGCGCGCGCTGCTGATCGGCTCGATGCTGCTGGTGCTGGCGATGGAACTGGCCAACTCGGCCATCGAGGCGGTGATCGAGCGCTACGGCAGCGAGATCCATGAGCTGGCCGGGCGCGCCAAGGACATGGGCTCGGCGGCGGTGTTCATGCTGATGATGAACGTGCTGCTGTGCTGGGGCCTGGTACTGGTGCCGCGCCTGTTCCCGGCCAGCGCCGGCTGATCCTTCTTCCTCCCCCTTGTTGAAGACTTCCCATGTCCCTTGAGTTTCTCGCCGATCCGAACGTCTGGTTGACCCTGTTCACCCTTAGTGCGCTGGAAATCGTGCTCGGCATCGACAACCTGGTGTTCATTTCCATCGCGGTCAGCAAGCTGCCCGAGCACCGCCGCCCGTTCGCACGCCGGCTCGGCATCGCCGTGGCCTGCATCACCCGTATCGGCCTGCTGGTGTCCCTGGCATACCTGGCGCACATGCAGGCGAACCTGTTCACCGTGGCCGGCATGGGCATTTCCATCCGCGACCTGGTGCTGATCGTCGGTGGCCTGTTCCTGATCATCAAGGGCTGGATGGAGATCAAGGAAATGATCACCGGTGGCGAGGATGAGGACCCGAGCACGACCAAGACCTCGGCTGTGTTCGGCTACGTGATCGCGCAGATCGCGATCATCGACATCGTGTTCTCGCTGGATTCGGTGATCACTGCCGTCGGCATCGCCGACCACGTGCCGGTGATGGTCGCCGCGATCCTGCTGTCGGTGGCGGTGATGCTGCTGGCCGCCAACCCGCTGGGCCGCTTCATCGATGCCAACCCGACCGTGAAGATGCTGGCCCTGGCCTTCATCCTGCTGATCGGTGCGGTGCTGATCCTGGATGGCCTGGACGTGCACGTGCCCAAGCCCTACATCTACGCGGCGATGGGCTTCTCGGTGCTGGTGGAGTGGCTGAACCTGCTGATGCGCCGCCGCGCACGCGAACACCACGTGCCGGGCGCCGGCGACTGGTAAGCGGCTCACAGGCAAGCGTGTCACCCCGAACCCCCGGCCCTGCCGGGGGTTCTTCGTTTCGGGGCCGCTGCGCCCGCCGGGCATGGCCCGGCGCTACCGTTCGTGGCGTGGTCTGGTAGCGCCGCGCCATGCCCGGCGGGGAGGTTCCCGCCAGCTGTGAATTGAGATCAACAGTGTTTTCCCGGGGCGAGGCTTAATCCGGGCCGGTAAAGCGCGCAGGCTACGCGCTCTTTCCCAGGACCTGCCCCCACGCAGGATGACCCCATGAACTCCAGAGCCGCCTTGTTGGCCCTCGCTGTTGGCGCTTTCGCCATCGGCACTACCGAATTCGCGCCGATGGGCCTGCTGCCGGTCATTGCCGACGGCGTAGGCGTGAACATCCCCACCGCCGGCATGTTGATCACGGCCTACGCCGTGGGCGTCATGCTGGGTGCACCTGTGATGACCCTGCTGATGGGACGCTTCGGCAAGCGCACTGCGCTGATGCTGCTGATGTCGATCTTCGTGGTCGGCAACCTGCTGTCGGCACTGGCCCCGAACTACGGCCTGCTGCTGTTGTCGCGCCTGGTCACCAGCCTCAATCACGGTGCCTTCTTCGGCATCGGTGCGGTGGTCGCCGCCAGCCTGGTACCGAAGGAAAAGCAGGCGGCCGCCGTGGCGACCATGTTCATGGGCCTCACCATCGCCAACATCGGCGGTGTGCCGCTGGCCACCTGGGTGGGGCAGCAGCTGGGCTGGCGCCTGTCCTTCGCCGGCACGGCGGTGCTGGGCCTGGTCGCGATCACCGCGCTGGGCCTGGCCCTGCCGGCATCCGCGCCCGATGCGCGTCCGGACGTGCGCCGCGAACTGAAGGCGATCCTGCAGCCGCAGGTGCTGCTGGCCATGGCCACCACAGTGCTCGGCGCCGGCGCGATGTTCACCCTCTACACCTACGTGGCGCCGGTGCTGACCGAGCTGACCGGCGCCTCCAACGCCTTCATCGCGATGTCGCTGGCCCTGATCGGCATCGGCTTCACCTTCGGCAATGGCATCGGCGGGCGCATGGCCGACTGGTCGCTGGATGGTGCCACCCGCATCCTGCTGGCGGTCCTGGCCGTGCTGATGTTCGTGCTGCCGCTGGCCTTCATGAGCCACGCCACGGCGGCGCTGGGTGTACTGCTGTTCGGTGCCGCGACTTTCGCGATCGTGCCGCCGCTGCAGATCCGGGTGATGCAGGCGGCCAGCGAGGCGCCAGGCCTGGCGTCGTCGATCAACGTCGGTGCGTTCAATCTCGGCAATGCGGTGGGTGCGGCACTGGGTGGTGCGGTGATCAGTTCGGGCCTGGGCTACGCCGCGATTCCGGTGGCCGGTGGCCTGCTGGCGGCCTCAGGGTTGCTGCTGGCATGGCTGGGTCGTCCCCGCGCTGCGGTGGCTGAGGCTTGCTGAGGAGTGTTGGATTCCGGCAGGGCTTGCAGCCCTGCACCCGCTGCAATCAACGTCAACGGCAAAAGCCGGCGCTGGTTTTCTGAGGGTTGGGCGGGGTGGTGTGGGTTGGCAGGACACGCCGTGAACCCATCCATGGGGGCTCGATGGCGCCATCCATGGCGCCAACGGTCCTGCCAACCCACACCGCCCCACCTCCGACAGATTGCCGCGATCGGTCGGAAAGGCGTTCTGCTTTGGTAGGTGTCGACCTTGGTCGACACGAATGCCTGAAGAACCGGCTTTTGCTTTTATTTTTTTCTTTTGATCTTCCCGCGGTGCGCAGGAAACCGTATGAGGCCGGGCGGGTGGGCGTGGCGGGGGTGTCCGCGGCATGGATGCCGCGGCCAAGCCTCCAGGGACGGATTCACGGCGTCCCCCGCCATGCCCACCCGCCCGGACTATTCAGGCGATCCATGAGCATGGCCACCGCGGAGGGGGCGGCGCCCGATGGCCGGTCTTTCACCCGAACCATGGCATGCTCGGCGCCAAGCCCACCCGGAACCTTCGCCATGCGCCTGTTCACCCGCGTCCTGCCCTTGATGCTGCTGGCTTCACTGCTCTCCGGCTGTGGCTACAACGCCATCCAGCAGAAGGATGAAGCGGTCAAGGCCAGCTGGTCCGAAGTGCTCAACCAGTACAAGCGCCGTGCCGACCTGGTACCCAACCTGGTGCAGACCGTGAAAGGCTTTGCCAGCCAGGAAGAGCGCGTGCTGACCGAAGTCACCAACGCCCGCTCGCGGGTCGGCCAGATCAACGTCAACGCCGACGACGAAGCCTCGCTCAAGCAGTTCCAGCAGGCCCAGGGCGAACTCGGCAGTGCGTTGTCGCGGCTGCTGGTGGTCACCGAGAATTATCCGGTGCTCAAGTCCGACCAGAACTTCCGCGATCTGCAGGCGCAGCTGGAAGGTACCGAGAACCGCATCACCGTCGCCCGCGGTCGCTACATCCAGCAGGTGCAGGACTACAACACCTACATCCGCTCGTTCCCGCAGGTGATCACCGCCAAGATCTTCGGCTACAAGACCAAGCCGAACTTCACCGTGGACAACGAAGCGCAGATCTCCAATGCGCCGGCGGTGGATTTCGGCAGCGCGCCGCAGCAGCAGCCGGCTCCGCAGCCGGGCCATTGACCCATGCGCCTGGCCACTGCGCTGCTGGCCCTGCTGCTGTGGCTGCCGTTGACGTCGCAGGCCCAGCAGCTGGCGCCGATTCCGGCGCTGGACTCGCCGGTCGTCGATACCACCGGAACGCTGGATGCCGCGCAGAAGCAGGCGCTGGTGCAGCAGGCACTGGACCTGCAGCAGCGCAAGGGTAGCCAGCTGCAGGTGCTGGTGGTGCCCAGCACCCAGCCTGAGGACATCGCGCAGTACACCACGCGGGTCTTCGACCAATGGCAGATCGGCCGCAAGGGCGTGGATGACGGTGTGCTGCTGGTGGTGGCGAAGGACGACCGGCGCGTGCGCATCGAACCGGGCTACGGCCTGGAGGGCGCCATTCCCGATGCCATCGCCAACCGGGTCATCCAGGAATATCTGGTGCCGCGCTTCCGAGCCGGCGACTACGCCGGTGGCATCACCGATGCCACCGCGGTACTGGTGAAGATCGTCGATGGCGAGGCACTGCCGGCGCCGGTCAGCGGCCAGCGGGGCCGCGAGCCCGACGGTGGCGGCGATACCTGGTTCCTGGCCCTGTTCATCGGTGTATTCGCCGGCAGCATCCTGCGCGGCGTGTTCTCGCGTGTGCCGCGACCGTTGCGTGGCCTGCTCGGCGGTGCTGGTGCCGCACTGGCGGCGTTCCTGTTCACCTCCACCCTGTTGGCCAGTGGCCTGGCGGGCATCGTCGGCCTGATCGTGGCCATGCTGTCCGGCCATCCCGGGCGCTTTGCCGGTGGTGGAGGATGGGGCGGTGGCAGCTGGGGCGGCGGAGGCGGCTTCGGCGGGGGCGGTGGATTTGGTGGTGGCGGCGGCTGGGGCGGCGGCGGTGGCCGTTCCGGCGGCGGCGGTGCTTCGGGAGGCTGGTGATGATCCAACGTCTGTGTCGCCATGTATTTTCGCCGTCGGTGCGGCGTGCGTTCCCGCCGGCCACGCTGCAGGCGATCACCGAGGCCATCGCGGCCGGTGAGCAACGCCACGGTGGCCAGGTGATGTTCGCGGTCGAAGCCGACCTGCCGTGGGCCGCGTTGTGGCACAAAGTGACCCCGCGCCAGGCCGCCGAACACGCCTTCGCCCGCCTGCGTACCTGGGACACGGCCCACAACAACGGCGTGCTGATCTACCTGCTGCTGGCCGATCACGCGATCGAGATCGTCGCCGACCGCGGCCTGCACGGCCGGGTCAGCCCGGCGCAGTGGCAGCGGGTCTGCACCCACCTGCGCGAGGGCCTGCGTGGTTCCAATCCGGTGGAAGCGCTGCAGGATGCCATCGACGAGGTCTCCAGCCTGATCGAAGGGCACTTTCCAGCCTCGACGCGGTCGAACGATGACGCGTTGCCGAACTCGCCCCAGCTCCTTGGTTGAGCCGGGGCGGCACTGGCCCGAGAATAGGCGTTCAACCGCAAGGCACCTTCCATGATCTATTTCCACGACATCGACCCCATCGCCCTCTCGCTGGGGCCGATCAAGGTGCACTGGTACGGCATCATGTACCTGCTCGGCTTCACCGCAGCCTGGCTGCTGGGCCGCAAGCGCATCGCCGATGGGCGCCTGCCGGGCGTCGATGCCAACGGCTTCTCCGACCTGCTGTTCTACGCCATGCTCGGCGTGGTGCTGGGCGGGCGCATCGGCTACATGCTGTTCTACGCGCTGGGCGATTTCCTGCACAACCCGCTGCTGCTGTTCAAGGTGTGGGATGGCGGCATGAGTTTCCACGGCGGCCTGTTGGGCGTGATTGCCGCCTGCTGGTGGTGGTCGCGCAAGCACAAGCTGCATTTCTTCGACACCATGGATTTCATGGCGCCGCTGGTGCCGCTGGGCCTGGGCTTCGGCCGTATCGGCAATTTCATTGGTGCCGAGCTGTGGGGCAAGTACACCGACGGCAGCTGGGGCGTGGTGTTCCCGTCCGGCCTGCCGGCACCGCTGAACCAGCTCGACCACGCCACCCTGCAGGCGCAGTTCGCGACCGGCGCGTTGAACCAGTTCGCCCGCCATCCCTCGCAGCTGTATGAAGCGTTGCTGGAAGGCCTGGTGATGTTCGTGGTGCTGTGGGCGGTATCGGCCAAGCCACGCCACCGCTACCTGGTGGGTGGCCTGTTCGCGCTGATGTACGGTCTGTTCCGCTTCGCGGTGGAGTTCGTGCGCATGCCCGACAACGGCGTCTACGTGGCCTTCGACTGGCTGACCCGTGGCCAGATCCTCAGCCTGCCGCTGATCGCCTTCGGCCTGGTGCTGCTGGTGATGTCGCGCCGCGCGCCGGTACTGCAGCCGCAGCTGCCGGTGGCTGCCGAGGGCAAGGCATGAAGGCTTACCTGGACCTGCTCTCGCACGTGCTGGAACACGGTGCCGAGAAGAGCGACCGCACCGGTACCGGCACCCGCAGCGTGTTCGGCTGGCAGATGCGTTTCAACCTGGCCGACGGCTTCCCGCTGGTCACCACCAAGAAGCTGCACCTGCGCTCGATCATCCACGAGCTGTTGTGGTTCCTGAAGGGCGACACCAACATCGGCTACCTGAAGGACAACCAGGTGCGGATCTGGGACGAGTGGGCCGACGAGAACGGCGACCTCGGCCCGGTCTACGGCAAGCAGTGGCGCAGCTGGGCCACTGCCGATGGCGGTGAGATCGACCAGATGCAGTGGCTGGTGGACGAGATCAAGCGCAACCCCGATTCGCGGCGGCTGGTGGTCAGCGCCTGGAACGTGGGCGAGCTCTCGCAGATGGCGCTGATGCCGTGCCACAACCTGTTCCAGTTCTACGTGGTGGACGGCAAGCTCAGCTGCCAGCTGTACCAGCGCAGCGGCGACATTTTCCTCGGTGTGCCGTTCAACATCGCCAGCTACGCGCTGCTGACCCACATGGTGGCGCAGGCCACCGGCCTGGGCGTGGGTGATTTCGTGCACACGCTGGGCGATGCGCACCTGTATTCGAACCACTTCGAGCAGGCCCACGAGCAGCTGTCGCGTGAGCCGCGCGCGCTGCCGAAGCTGTGGTTGAACCCAGAGGTGACCGACCTGTTCGGCTTCCAGTTCGACGACATCCGCATCGACGGCTACGATCCGCATCCGGCGATCAAGGCGCCGGTGGCGGTATGAGCGCGCGCATGCTTTCCCGCTGCCTGTTGGCGCTGTGTGCCGCGCTGCCTCCGGGCATGGCCCAGGCCGCACCGTCGGATACGCTGTCGCTGGCCAGGCAGGTCAATGAGCAGATCGTGCACAAGCACATGCGCGAGGAAGTGCAGGCGTTCGCCGGGGCATTCAACGGCAGCACGATGATGCCCCAGGATGTACCGGAAGGCTGCCGGGCACAGATGCGTGAGGCGGTGACCGGCATGTACACGGCGATGACCGAGCACCTGAAGGCGGGCGTCGAGAACCCGGCGTATCAGCGTGAGCTTGAACAGGGGCTGGCCACCGTCTATTCCAACGACCAGCTGAAGGCGTTCCTGGCGCGCGGCGCCAGTGACGATATCGCTGCGCTGTCGGCAGAGATCCTGTCGGGACCGGGCCTGAAGGAGATCGAAGAGGCGCAGAAGCAGAAGATCCTCGCTGGCCTGGATGAGCAGACCACGTCCAGCCCTGCGCTGGCTGCGGCATTGCAGGCCGCCAGTGCCGCGAACGCTGCCTGCGAACGCCTGCAGATAGATGCCAGCTGAGGAGGTGGTAGCAATGAAGCTGTCGATGATCGTGGCGCTGGACCGCAATCGTGGCATCGGCCAGGGCAATGCCATGCCCTGGCACCTGCCGGATGATTTCAAGCATTTCAAGGCGCTCACCCTGGGCAAGCCGATCCTGATGGGGCGCAAGACCGCCGAGTCGATCGGCCGCGTGCTGCCGGGGCGGACCAACCTGGTGCTGACCCGCAGCGGCCAGGTGCCGTTCGAGGGCATGCGTGCAGTGGCGTCGCTGGACGAGGCGAAGGCGATTGCCGAAGGCGAGGGCGCCAGCGAACTGTGCATCATCGGCGGCGGCGAGATCTTCCACCAACTGCTGGACCAGGCCAGTGACCTGTACCTGACCTGGGTCGATGCAGAAGTCCCCGCCGACACGCATTTCCCCGAGGTGGACGCGGATGACTGGCAGGAAGTGAGCAGCGAGCCGCACCCGGCCGATGAACGCCACGCCTACGCGTTCCGCTTCGTGCACTACGTGCGCCGCTGACCGCCGCGCATCTGTAGAGCCGAGCCATGCTCGGCTGCTTTCCGCGGACACCTCCCGTAGCCGAGCATGGCTCGGCTCTACAGGATTGCCTACGGCATCCGGTAATGCCCGATGATCGTGTGCTGGAACAACAGGTTCTCTTCCCGCGTGCCGCGCGCGATGTTGTGCAGCACCAGCGGCGTGCCATCGGCCAAGCGCCGGTCGGAGACGATGCCCACATGCAGCAGGCCGTTGCCGTTGAGCTTCCAGGCGACGATGTCGCCGGCTGCGTAGTCGGCGGCGGCGGTGCTGATCGGCTGCTGCCAGCGCTGTCGCTCGAACCAGCGCATCAGGTTCGGGACGCGACGATGATCGATGTTGCGGTCCGGCCGTGACAGGCCCCAGATCGACGGGTAGGCGCTGAAGTTGCCGCGCATGTCTTCGTGCACGCGGGCCTGCAGGTCCAGGCCCTGGCTGCGCAGAGCGCGCACCACCACGTCAGTGCATACGCCGCGATCCAGTGGCACGTCGCCGCCGGGATAGGCCAGCACCTGGTAAGCGGGGTCGTAGCGGGTGGTGACGCCGATCTGCGCGCGTGCCGCAGCCACCAGCGGCGGTGAGGCGGCCTGCGCTTGCGTCGGTGCGCGTTCAGCGCTGTCCGCAGCCGTTGGAGCAGGCGGCGAGCCGGGCTGGCAGCCGCTGGCCAGAGCCAGCGTCAGCAGCAGCACCGTCCATGGTGCCCAGCCCTGTCGTGTCATGCCTGCGGTGGTGCGCCGTTGTTGTTGCCACCACCACCGTTGCCGCCAGCGCCACCACGACGGCGGCGACGACGCGGGCCGCGGTTGCCCGGGTTGGCGGCCGGAGCATTGCCTCCGCCCTGTTCCTTGCCCTGCGCCGGTGCAGCCGGGCGCTCGTGCGCCGGGCGCGCTGGCGGGCGGGCGTTGGGCACGGGTGCCGGTACATCGCGGCCTGGCACCTGCACCACGCGCAGTTCTTCGGTATCGAGCTGGATCGCGGTGAGCTTGCCGCCCCAGACCGCGCCGGTGTCGATGGCGTGCACGCCCTGGGTGATGGTCAGGCCCAGCGCCGACCAGTGGCCGCAGACCACCTTGAGGTCACGCTCGACCCGGCCCGGCACTTCGAACCAGGGGTACAGCCCCTGTTCCTGCGTGCCCGGCGTGCCCTTGTCCTCGATGCCGATGCGCCCACGCGGGGTGCAGTAGCGCATGCGGGTGAGCACGTTGATGATCGCGCGCGAACGGTCGTAGCCGGACAGGTTCGGTGCCCAGCTCGGCTTGTCGCCGTACATGTTGCGGAACAGCTTGCGGTAGCCGGCGCCGTGCAGCTGCACTTCGACTTCAGCGGCATGCCGCTCGGCCATCTGCGTGGTCCACTTCGGCGCCAGGCCGGCGTGCACCATCATCCAGCCCAGCTCGCGGTCCACATGCACCAGCTTCTGCAGGCGCAGCCAGTCCAGCAGTTCGTCGCGATCCTCGGCCTGCACGATGCGCAGCAGGTCCGGATTGACCTTGCGCTGTTCCTCTTCGGTGCGCGCACCCACGGCCAGCAGCGAAAGGTCGTGGTTGCCCAGCACCACCACGCTGTGCTCGCGCAGCGAGTGCACCAGCCGCAGCGTTTCCAGCGACTGGCCGCCGCGGTTGACCAGGTCGCCACAGAACCACAGGGTGTCCTGCGCGGGGTCGAAGCGGATCTTCTCCAGCAATCGCTGGGTGACGTCATAGCAGCCCTGCAGGTCGCCGATCGCCCACACACTCATCGTTCGGCCTCCGTGTCAGTGCAGGGTGCGCGGGATGGCCAGCACGAAAGGTGCGACCGCCGCAGCGAATTCGGTGCCATCGTCGGCAACCATGTCGTAGTGCCCCTGCATGGTCCCGTGATCGGTCCCCAGCATGACACCGGAGGTGTAACGGAAGTCTTCACCGGGGCGCAGGCGTGGCTGCTCGCCGATCACGCCATCGCCATCGACGTGCTCGACACGGCCGTTGGCATCGGTGATGCGCCAATGGCGTGCGATCAGGCGCGCGGCGACCTGCCCCTGGTTGTGGATGCGGATCGTATAGGCGAACGCATATCGGCCGTCTTCCGGCGCGGATTGATCGTCGAGGAAGCGCGGGGCGACTTCGACGGAGATGGCATAAACGTCAGCGTCTTCCATACCGGCAGTGTAATCAGGAGGCATTGGCCAAAGCGATGAATTCGGCCACGTCCAGCTGTTCGGCACGGGCATCGGGACGCACGCCGGCGGCAGCGAACTGCTCGGCGGACACCACGTTGTTCAGGGCATTGCGCAGCGTCTTGCGGCGCTGGCCGAAAGCGGCCTTGACCACTTCGGCAAAGCGCTTGTGATCGCGGATGTTGATCGTGGCCGGGTCGCGCGGTACCAGTCGCACCACGGCCGAATCGACCTTCGGCGGCGGCCGGAACGCGCCCGGCGGCACCACGAACAGCGAGGTCACCTCGCAGTACGCCTGCAGCATCACGCTGAGACGGCCGAACACCTTGCTGCCGGGGCCGGCGGCCATGCGGTCGACCACTTCCTTCTGCAGCATGAAGTGCATGTCGCGGATCACCGCGGCATGTTCCAGCGCATGGAACAGGATGGGCGAGGAGATGTTGTAGGGCAGGTTGCCGACCAGGCGGATCGGCTGGCCGTCGGCCAGTTCGGTGAAGTCCACGCGCAGCACATCGCGGTGGACGATGGTCAGCTCGCCCAACGGTTCGGCGGCCGCGGTCAGCGGCGCGATCAGGTCGCGGTCGAACTCGATCACCGTCAACTTCGGGTGCACGCGCAGCAGCGGCAGGGTGATCGCACCCTGGCCCGGGCCGATCTCGACCAGGCGGTCACCGTCTTTCGGGTTGACTGCCATCACGATCTTGTCGATGTAGTGGCGGTCGGCCAGGAAATGCTGGCCAAGCTGCTTCTTGGCCGGTGCGGTGAACACCGGGCCGGAGGGGGAATGCGGGGAATTCATGCGCTCAGTGTACGTTGCCGCGCAAGCTGCGCACACAGCGTCGTTGCCGCCTGCAGGCTGGAGGGATCGGCGATGCCGCGGCCGGCAAGATCCAGCGCGGTGCCATGGTCCACGGCCACGCGCGGATAGGGCAGGCCCAGGGTGAGGTTCACCGCCTGCTCGAAGCCTGAGTACTTCAGCACCGGCAGGCCCTGGTCGTGGTACATCGCCAGCACGGTGTCGAAGCCGGCCAGCTTGGCGGGCAGGAAGGCGGTGTCGGCCGGAAGCGGCCCGACCAGATCCATGCCCTCTGCGCGCAGGCGCTGCAGCAGGGGGATGACCAGGTCCAGCTCCTCGCGGCCCAGATGGCCGTCTTCGCCGGCATGCGGGTTCAGGCCGAGCACGGCGATGCGAGGCGCAGCCAGGCCGAACTCGCGGCGCAGCGCGGCATTCACGGTACGCAGGGTGTGCTCCAGGCCGGGAGCGGTGATCGCATCGGCGACGTCGCGCAGCGGCAGGTGGGTGGTGGCCAACGCCACGCGCACGATGTGGTTGGCCAGCATCATCACCACCTTTACCCCGGCCTGGTCGGCCAGCAGTTCGGTGGTGCCGCTGTAGGCGATGCCGCCCTCGTTGATGACCGCTTTGTGCACCGGGCCGGTGACCACCCCGTGCAGTTCGCCGGACAGACAGGCCTGGCCGGCACCGAGCAGGGCGCCGATGACCGCGCCGGCATTGGCCGGATCGGCGTGGCCGAAATGGCTGGGTACGGCGTTGGGGACGGCACGCACGCGCAGGTCACCAGGGACACGCGCTTCGGCGTCCTCGGGCAGCAGCTGCAGTGGCAGGTTCAGCGCGGCCGCGGCCGCGCGCAGGGTGTCCGGGTCGGCGAAGGCCAGCAGCCGGCAATCTTCACGCGGCTGCTGGACAAGGCGGACGCACAGCTCCGGGCCGATCCCGGCGGGCTCGCCCGGTACCAGAGCGAGCTCGGGGCGCATCGGTCAGGACTGCGGCGGGGTCGCGGTGTTTTCCGCGCGGTCACCGCTGCGGAAGCTGACGTAGGCTTCGCCACGCAGTTCCTGCAGGAAGCGGTTGTACTCGTCTTCCAGCTTGCGGCGGCCGATGGTCTCGCGGACCTGGGCACGCTGGTTGTCGTTGGTCACGTCGGTCTGGCGGGTGGCCACGCGCTGCAGGATGTGCCAACCGGCATCGGTGCGGAACGGCTGGCTGACGCCACCGTCCTGGATGCCGGCGACCTGCTGGCCAAAGGCCGGTCCGAATGCGTCAGCCGGGAACCAGCCGAGATCGCCGCCCTGGCCCTTGCTGTTGCTGTCCTCGGAGGATTCCTTGGCCACGGTCTGGAAGTCGGCACCGCCGGCGATACGAGCGCGCAGGGTATCGATCTTGGCCTTGGCGGCGGCGTCGGTCTGGTGGTCGTCCACCCGCACCAGGATGTGGCGGCCGTGATACTCGGTGACGGTGTTCGCGCCGGCTGCGGCACTGGCATCACGTACTTCCACCAGTTTCAGCAGCTGGAAGCCGCTGGGGCCACGGATCGGGCCGACCACTTCACCGGCCTTCATCTTTTCCATCATCTGCGCGAAAGCCTGAGGGATTTCATCCAGGCTGCGCCAGCCCAGGTCGCCGCCTTCCAGCGCGTTCGGGCTGTCCGAATAGCGGACGGCAGCGGCATTGAAGTCCAGCTCGCCCTTGTCCAGCAGCGCCTTCACGCCATCGGCCTTCTTCTGGCCGGTAGCGATCTGGTCGGCGTTGGCACCATCGGGCACGGCGATCAGGATGTGTGCCAGGTGGTACTGGTTGCCAACCGTGGCCTGCTGCTTCAGGGCGGCATCGACTTCGCCCTCGCTGACGCTGATGCGGCTCTGCGCGAAGCTCTGGCGCAGGCGCTGCACGGTGATCTCATCACGCACCGAAGCGCGGAAATCGTTGAAATCGATGCCGTCATGGGCCAGGCGCTGGCGCAGGGCGTCCAGCGTCGAACCATTCTGCTGGGCGATGGCATTCATCGCCTGGTTCAGCTCCTGGTCGCCGACCCGGATGCCGCTGCCCTGGGCACGGGCCACCTGCAGCTTGACCAGCACCAGGCGCTCAAGCACCTGCCGGCTGAGCACGTCTTCCGGTGGCAGCTGGTTTTCACGGCCGACGTACTGCGCCTTGATGTTGGCGATCGCACGCTGGAGCTCGCTCTGCAGGATCACGTCCTCATCGACGACGGCGGCGATGCGGTCAAGCGGCTGCGCCTCCTGGGCAAGCACCTGCAGGGGGGCGGACACGCTGGACACCGCCAGCAGCGAGGCGAGAAGAACGGGGAAGCGCTTGGTCATGGGATCAGATTCGGATCGTAGTCATCGCGGGCCGCTCCGGTGTTGCTGGGCGGCACAAGATAGAGGTCGTCGCGGTTGTAGCCGAGGATAGCACGGCGCAGAGTGCGGTCCGTGTCCTGGCCGATGGAGCTCAAGCCCTTGAGTACGAACTCGAGCTGGAAGGCGTTGTTCATCTCACCTTCGCGGTTGCGGACGTAGCGGCGGGCGACCGCACGCACGGCCAGACAGCAGCTGTCCCACTGCACGCCGGCGATGATTTCCAGCGGCTCCTTGTCCTGCAGCGAGTAGTAATAGCGGCCAACCAGGCTCCAGCGCGCATTCAGCGGGTACAGGAAGGACAGGTCGGCCTGCTCCAGCAGGGTCCGGTCATGCTTGTTGGCGCCCGGGGCCGCACCGGCATTGATGCGGTAGCGGTAGCTCAGGTTGACCACGCCGTCGTTCGGCATCAGGTAGCGGGCACGGACGCTGGCCAGATCCTCGCGCTTGTACTTCGGGTCCCACTGGTAGGTGGCGCCCAGTGTCCAGCGGTCGTTGATCATGTAGTTGCCGTCGGCGATCCAGGCCGACTTGCCCTTCTCCACCGGCGCGCCGCCCGGGGTGGTGCTGACCCGCGACTCGTCGAAGTACTGGATCTGGCCGATCGCGGCCGAGAACCGTTCCTTGCCGGTGGTCTGGTCGATGAAGCGGGTTCCCAGCGCCAGGGTCAACTGGTTGGCATCGTTCTGCCGGTCGGCGCCGGTATAGCGCGAGTCGCGGAACAGCTGGCCCCAGCTGAAGGTGAAGTCACGCGTATCGAAGATCGGCAGATCGTCCTGGTTGCGATAGGGCGTGCGCAGGTAGAACAGGCGCGGCTCCAGGGTCTGCAGGAACGACTTGCCGCCGATGCGGGTCTCGCGATCGAAGAACAGGCCGGCGTCGATGCTGCCGATCGGCAGGCTGCGGCTGGGCGAAGTGTTGCCACGCAGCTGCTCGGGCGTGGCGGTGTTCGGGTCGATGCCCTGCGAGCGCAGGACGTTGGCGCGCACCTGGTCTGCCAGGCCGCGATCCAGCTCGTAACCGGTATAGCGGTAGGCCAGGGTCGGGGTGACATACCAGGCCGCGCCACTGATCGGGAACGACACGTAGGGCTTCACGTCCAGGCGCGAACCACCGTACATGCGCTGCACCTGACCCGTGCGGGTGTACTGCAGGTCAGGGCCAGCCTCGGCACCGTACTTGAGGTTGATGTCGTCGTGGGTGAAGCGCACCGCTTCGGTGTAGATGCCGGTTTCCAGCCACGGCAGGACCGGCTTGTCCCAGGTGAAGTACAGGCGCGGCTGCCGGTTGTAGGCCAGAGCGCTCTCGTTGAGGGTGTAGTCGGTCAGCTGCCAACGGTCGGCCATGATGCCCGCCGTCCAGTTCTGGCCGGTACCGTACAGGCCGACCGTGCTCTGCAGGTTGGAGGCGGTCACCCCCACCAGGCGGTTGGCGAAGTCCTCGACATAACGTTCGTCGCTGACCCAGGCCAGGTTGGCGCGGGCCTGCCAGTGGCTGTCCACGTTGTGATAACCGGTGAACATCACCCGGCCGCGATCACGATCGCGCAGCTTGTCGTTGGGCATGAAGGAGGTCAGCACCTCGCCGCGGCCGCCGTTGTAGAGATAGCGGAACTCGTTGTCGAGCAGCAGGCCGCGCCGGCTCATGTAGCGCGGGGTCAGGGTATCGTCGTAGTTCGGCGCCAGGTTGAAATAGATCGGCTGCGCATAATCGAAGCCATTGCGCCCGGACATGCCCAGCTGCGGGAACAGCAGGCCGGTCTTGCGGCGGTCATCGATCGGGAACTTGAAGTAGGGCGCCCACAGCACCGGCACCTTGCCGATGCGCAGCACGGCGTTGCGGGCCGTGCCGAAGCCTTCGTCGTTGTCCACTTCGATCTGGGGCGCCGACAGCTTCCACACCGGCTGCGACGGGTCGCAGGTGGTGTAGGTGGAGCGATGCATCTGGCCGACCGCGCCCTGCAGGTCGACTGACTCGGCATCGCCGTTGCCCCGGCGCGACACCAGCTGGTACTGGATGTCGGTGATCTTGTGGGTGTCGCTTTCCTGGTTGCCCTCGGCGCGCTTGGCGACCATCCGGATCGACCCGTCCTGGTAGCGGACATTGCCGTCGGCGATGTAGTTGCCGGTCTCGGTATCAAAGCTGAGCTTGTCGGTACCGACGAACTGGTCACCCCGGCGCAGCGCCACGTTGCCCTCGTACTGCGGCACGGTGGTGGTGCCCAGCAGCTGGTCGCCTTCGATGTCGGTCGGCTGCTGTTCGCGCGCGGCGGCGGCAGTGGCCTTGTCCTGGCCGGGGACCGGGGTCGGGGCGTCGGTGAACGCGGGAATGACGTCGGTGGCCGGGCACAGGCCCCAGTTGAGCGGCTTTTCATCGGCCATTGCCGGCAGGCAGATGGCGATGCTCAGAGGCAGGGGAAGCAGGCGGAGGGCTCGGCGCACGCGGTTCGGATTCGGGCGAAAACGGACGGTAGCTTGCCCCATCCCTTGCATAGGGGCAATGAAGGGGGGTCGATCCTGCCGGTTCGGGTTCATCCGGCGCCGTCACCGGTGGCCGCTGACATCAGGGCCTGGACATGGGCCACGCTGCACTCGGCCAGGGCCTGCAGGTCGTAGCCGCCCTCCAGCATCGAGACCACCCGGCCGGCCGCATGGCGGCGTGCCAGCGCGTGCAGTTCACGGGTGATCCAGGCGAAATCGTCGGTCTCCAGCATCAGATCGGCCTGCGGGTCGCGCAGGTGGGCGTCGAAGCCGGCGGAGATCAGCAGGAGTTGCGGACGGAAGTCGTCGATGGCCGGCAGCATCTCGTCGGCCCAGACATTGCGGAAGCGGAAACCGCCACTGCCGGGGGGCAGCAGGATGTTCATCAGGTTGCCGGCACCGCGATCACGGCGCAGGCCGGAATTGGGAAACAGCCCGGCCTGATGGGTGCTGTAGTACGAGACCCGGGCGTCGTGCTGGAAGATGTCCTGGGTGCCATTGCCGTGGTGGACGTCGAAGTCGACCACCGCGATACGCTCCAGTCCGTGGCGGTCGCGGGCATAGGCGGCAGCGATGGCGATGTTGTTCAGCAGGCAGAAGCCCATCGCCGTGCTGCTGGTGGCGTGGTGGCCCGGCGGGCGTACCGCGCAGAAGGCCAGCGGGTCCTCGCCCAGCATCACCGCATCGACCGCGGCCACGCCGGCACCGGCGGCATGCACGGCGGCGCTGGCCGAGCCGGGCGAGGTCCAGGTGTCCATGTCCAGCTGGCGCAGCGGCGCGGTCTGCGGCTGCAGCACGAAGTCGAGCAGGGCGCTGTCGTGGACCCGGGTCAGTTCGCCGAACTTGGCCGGCGGCGCCTCGCGCCAGTCCAGCTGATCAGGGAAGGCGGCGTGCAGTGCGTCGAGTACGTACTGCAGGCGCTGCGGGCACTCCGGATGGCCGGGGCCGGGGTCATGCAGCAGGCAGGACGGATGGGAGTAGACCAGCATCGTGCCGACTCAGCGCTGGCGCTGCTGTGGCTGCCACAGCGCTTCGCCGTGGCCATCGGCACGGGCCAGCACCCGGGCCAGCACGAACAGCAGGTCCGACAACCGGTTGAGGTACTGCAGCGCCTCGCTGCGCACAGCCTCGTGGCGGGCCAGGGTGACCGTCTCGCGCTCGGCGCGGCGGACGATGGTGCGCGCCAGATGGCAGCGTGCAGCGGCCTCGCCGCCGGCCGGCAGGATGAACTCCTTCAGCATTGGCAGGCCTGCGTTGTAGTGGTCCAGCTGCTGCTCCAGCGCGGAGACATCGGCGGCGTGGATCGCGGCGTGGCCGGGGATGCACAGCTCGGCGCCGAGGTCGAACAGCTGGTGCTGCAGATGCACGACCAGCGCGCGCACGTCCTCGGGCAACGGGGCCGCCAGCAGCAGGCCGAGTGCGGCATTGGCCTCGTCGACGGTGCCGTAGGAGGCGACCCGGGCGTCATCCTTGGCCACGCGCTGGCCGTCACCGAGGCCGGTGCTGCCGTCGTCGCCGGTGCGGGTGTAGATGCGCGAGAGGCGATGACCCATGGTGCGGCTCAGTGGCGGATGTCGCGGCGGGCCTGCTGCAGCTTCAGCACCTGCTCCACGGCCAGCTGCAGGGCGGCGGCCAGCGCCACGTAGATCGCCGTGGTGCGCAGGTACGGCCCGAACCACTGCGCGTAGTTCTGTGCCCAGCCGGCCAGGGTCGGCTCGGCCACGTTGCGGCTGCTCCAGTAGAAGCCGCCCTGTGCCAGCAGATGGCAGACCGCCACCGAGGCAACCAGCAGCAGCGCGCCCTTGGCCAGCACCGACCAGCGCGCGCTCTGGTAGTTGCGGCCCAGCAGCATGCCGCCAGCCCACAGCGAGAAGTACGCCGGCAGCAGCAGCCAGTAGCCCGGCGACACGCAGTAGTGCTGCCAGAAATCCAGGCCACTGCTGCGGATCACGATCCAGTCCACCAGCACCGCGAACACCATCAGCAGCGGGAACGCCCAGCGCGTCCAGCGCGCCAGGTAGAAGCCGCCGATGAAGAACACGGCCCAGGAGGCATCGGGGATCGCCGCGAAGTGGTTGACGCGGGTCGCCGCCAGCAGCAGTACGAGTACTGACAGGACGAAGGCGCGGTTGGCGGTGTCGGACATGGCGGCGGGCCCGGAGCGGATTCAGGTTTCATTCTAGCCCGCCGCGCGGGTTGGCGCAGGTGGGATGCATTGGGCTTGCAGTGGGGGCGAGCGCGTATCATGAGCCCATGAGTGAACGACATGACGTGCTGATCGTCGGTGGTGGCCTGGTCGGTGCCAGCCTGGCCATTGCCCTGGACCGCCTGGGCCGCGACGTGGGCCTGCTCGAGGCCAGTCCGGCCGGAGAGCTGCCGGCGGTGTTCGACCAGCGCAATCTCAGTTTCGCCGCTGCCACCGTCAATGCGCTGACCGCGCTGGGGGTGATGCAGAAGCTGGCGATGGCACCGGGCCCGATCCGGCGCATCCACGTCAGTCGTGCCGGCGACTTCGGCCGTGTGCAGCTCGAAGCGGCCGATTACGACCGGCCGTGGTTCGGCCAGGTGGTGGTCGCGCGTGATTTCGGCCAGGCGCTGGAATCGCGTCTGCAGGAGCTGCCACGACTGCGTCGCTACCGGCCGATGCGGTTCCTGGGGCTGGGCGAGGTGGTCGATGGCTACCGCCAGGTGCGGGTGGCCGATGAGGCCGGCGAACGCGTGCTGCTGGCACGGCTGGTGGTCGGTGCCGATGGCACCAGCAGCGGCGTGCGTGGCGCGCTGGGCATCGAGGCTGACCGCCACGATTTCCAGCAGACCCTGTTCGTGGCCCGCGTGCGCAGCCAGCGCGCGCCGGATGGCACCGCCTGGGAGCGCTTCACCGATACCGGCCCGACTGCCCTGCTGCCGCGTGGCGATCGCCACTTCGGCACCGTGCACGGTGTCGCGCGCGACCAGGCCGATGCGGTGATGGCGTTGGACGATGCGGCCTGGCTGCAACGCCTGCAGAGCGCGATCGGCTGGCGTGCCGGCCGCCTGCTTGAATCCGGCCCGCGCAGCGCCTACCCGCTCATCCAGGTGCTGGCGCGCGCGCTGGCCGGTGAGCGCACGGTGCTGCTCGGCAATGCCGCGCAGACCATCCATCCGCTGGGCGCGCAGGGCTTCAACCTGGGCCTGCGCGATGCGCTGACCCTGGCCGAACTGCTGGAGGATGCGCATGAGGATGCCGGCAGTGATGCATTGCTGCAGGCCTATGTCGCGCGCCGCGAGGAAGATCGCCGGCAGACGGTGGCGTTCTCCGGTGGCCTGGCGCGCCTGACCAGCAACCCGGCGCCGCTGATGCGGCCGCTGCGCAGCCTTGGCCTGGTCGCCGCACAACGCGCGTCGGTGCAGTCGATGCTGGTCGGTGGCGCGATGGGCTTCCGTGGTGAAGTGCCGCGCCTGTGCCGCGGAGAAGCCGCATGAGCCGGCGCACGCGTCTTGATGTAGCCATCGTTGGTGGTGGCGTCGTCGGTGCCGCGTGTGCGCTGGCGCTGGCCGATGCCGGCCTGTCGGTTGCGCTGGTGGAAGGCCGCGAACCAGCACCGTGGCAGGCCGCACAGCCGGACCTGCGCGTGTTCGCCTTCGCCGCTGATAACGTACAACTGTTGAACCGCCTGGGCGTGTGGCCGGCGATCGCGCAGGCCCGCGCCTGCCCTTACCGGCGCATGCAGGTGTGGGATGCGGCCGGTGGCGAGGATCTGCTGTTCGACGCCGACCGCTTCGGTCGTCGCGAGCTGGGCTACATCGTCGAGAATGGCTTGTTGCAGGATCGCCTGTGGGCGGCACTGCCAGCGGCGGGCGTGCAGCTGCACTGCCCGGCACGGGTGGAAGCGCTGGAACAGGATGATGACGGTGTTCGCCTGCGCCTGGACGACGGTCGTCGCCTGGAAGCGGCGCTGGCAGTGGCGGCCGATGGCGCCGAGTCGACCCTGCGCCAGCTGGCCGGGATCGAGGTTGAGAAGCATGACTACCACCAGCGTGGCGTGGTGGCCTATGTGGACAGCGATCTTCCCAACCAGGCCACCGCATGGCAACGCTTCCTGCCGACCGGGCCGCTGGCGCTGCTGCCGGTGGCCGAGCGCCGCAGTTCGATCGTCTGGACCCTGCCCGAGGATGAAGCGGCTCGCGTGCTGGCCTTGGACGAGGACGCCTTCAACCGCGAACTGACGCGTGCGTTCGCCGCGCGCCTGGGCGAACTGCGGCTGGCATCACCGCGTGCGGCGTTCCCGCTGCGTCGGCAGCTGGCCCGTCACTACGTGGCCGGCCGCGTGCTGGCGTTGGGCGATGCCGCGCACGTAGTGCATCCACTGGCCGGGCAGGGCGTGAACCTGGGGCTGCGCGATGTCGCCGCCCTGCAGCAGTGGCTGGCGCCGTCGGCCGAACGCCGCGGCCAGCCGCGGCTGTCGCCGCAGCGCCTGCAGCGCTGGGCACGCGAACGGCGCAGCGACAACCACATCGCCGCTTACAGCTTCGATGCGATCAACCGCCTGTTCTCCAACGACGAGATGCACCTGACCCTGGCCCGCGGCCGCGCGCTGGGCTGCGTCGGCAAGTGGCCGCCGCTGGTGCAGGCATTCTGGAAGCGCGCCGCCGGGGTCTGATGCAAAAAGGGGACGGAGGGGATTAAGTCGTATGTGCACATACGACTTAATCCCCTCCGTCCCCTTTTTCAATCAACCAACCAACCGGCCAGGTCGGCACGATCCAGCTTGCCGCGGCGCTTCACGTCCAGCGCATTGAATTCATCGGCCAACGCCGGATTCGCCTGCGCTTCCTCGCGGCTGATGAAGCCATCACCGTTCACATCCAGCGCAGCGAAGTGGATGCGGTACTGGCCGACCACGCTGCTCGGTTCCAGCGAACGCACGGTCACCTGTGCCTCGCCGGCCGGCCGTGCAATCTCGACGCTGCCGCTGACCCGGCCGGCATCCAGCGGCTGCTGGCGGATCGCGCCGCCGGTCGGGTCCAACGGCTGGCTCTGCGCCGGCATGGGTGGCAACTGCTGTGCAATGGCCGGTGCGGCTGCCAGTACGGTGATCAGCAAGGCGAGCGGGTGGTATCGCATGGTTCCCTTCCTCGGTAGCGCCGGGCCATGCCCGGCGGGCGCGATGGCCTCAGCGCAGCGGCGAGGCCAGCACCGTGATCTCTTCACGGTCGTGATACAGCTGCTTGGCACGTACCACCAGCGGCTTGCCGGCCTGCTCCTGGAACAGGTCCAGGCACAAGCGGGTTTCGTCCCAGCGCTTCTTCATCGGCAGCTTCAGGTTGAAGATCGCGTGCCTGCACCAGCCTTCGCGGAACCAGGTGGCCATGCGTTCGGCCACGCGCCGCGGTTGCTCGACCATGTCGCAGACCATCCAGTCCAGCGGCTGTTCCGGGTGCCAGTGGAAGCCGTCGGCGCGCAGGTGCTCGACCAGGCCGGTGTCCAGCACGTGCTGGCGCAGCGGGCCGTTGTCGATGCTCAGCACGTGCATGTGCTGGCGGGTCAGCACCCAGGTCCAGCCGCCCGGTGCGGCGCCCAGGTCAGCCGCGCGCATGCCGGGCTTGGCCAGTGCCTCGCGTTCTTCCGGGGTCAGCAGGGTCAGCAGCGCTTCGTCCAGCTTCAGCGCCGAACGCGACGGCGCTTCCGGCAGCAGCTTCAGGCGCGGGATGCCCAGTGCCCACGGTGCGCTGTCGGCCGGGTCGGCCACGCAGACGAAGGCGTGGGTGCCGTCGACAAACACCACGTGCAGGCGCGGCAGGCGATTGTTTGGCTTGTCAGTGAGCTTGCCGGCCTTGCGCAGCGCCGGGCGCAGCGCATTGCCGAAGGCACGGGCCAGCCCGGACAGTGGCTTGCCGGCGTCCGAATCGGGATGCTCCACCCACAGGTCGCCGAAGCGCGGCGCATCGGCCAGCACCTCCAGCATCGGGGTGATGCGGTCAGCCGGGTCCAGCTGCGGCAGCTCGGCCAGCACCACCAGCTTCTGCCGCGCGAAGATCAGTTCGCGCCAGCGCAGCCGTGGTGCCAGCGCGGCGGCTTCGTCGCACATGAACAACACGTAGCCGTCATTGCGCTGGGTGCGCGCATAGCCGGCGAAACCGGCTTCACTGGCGCGGAACTGCAGCTCGCCGGCCAGCTCGGGCTCGAAGCCCTGCCGGCACAGGCACAGCAGGCCGATGCCGGTTTCAGTAACGGGCGCCATCGCTTTCCCCATAGGCACGCAGCACACTGCGTGCGGCGTCGCGGTTCAGGCCCTGCACCACTTCGATGCCGCGCTTGTTGAGTTCACCCACCCAGTCGGCCGGCAGCGGACCTTCATCGAACGGGGTCAGCTCTTCGACGTCGGCCGAGTTGGCACCGATCAGCAGGCGGTCGATGCCGGCCCACACGGTGGCGCCGTAGCACTGGCAGCACGGCTGCGAACTGGTGGCCAGGGTGACCGGTGACAGTACCGCGTTCAGACGCGGCGTCTGCAGGCGCTGCTGGGCCAGCATGTAGGCCATGTTCTCGGCATGCGCCAGCGAGGTCGAGTGCGGCATGACCCGGTTCACGCCGGCGGCGATGACCTTGTCTTCAGGGCCGAACACCACCGCGCCGAACGGGCCGCCACTGGCGTGCTCGACGTTCAACCGCGACAGCTCGATCGCCAGCGCGACCTTGGCCTCATCGCCCGGATATCGACGATCCAGGTCGATCTGGTCGTGAATCCAGGCGGGAAGGGTCAGGTGGACTTGCGCGTACAGCATCGCGGGGGGTGCCTCTTAGGGAATGGAAGAAGGTGCGGTTGCTTTGGAAACCGGCGCGCAGTGTAGCTGCACCGGCCTGTATCGGGTGTGGCGGCGGGTCAGCCCGGCGAACCGGTGCGGATCACCACGTACTGCTTGCGGAACTCCAGCCCGGCCTGCGGCCAGCTGGCGGCGTAGGCGCGCAGCAGGGGCAGGGCGGCGGTAAAGTCGTGGCCGTTGACCCGGCAATCGGCCTCGCACAGGCCGTCGGCATCGCGCGAGGCGAACAGGCGGATGGCGAGGAATTGGCGGGCTTTCAGCAGCTCATCGAAGGCCTCCATGCTGCGGGTGAACAGGCAGCATGGGCAGGAGCCGTGGTCGTCCTCGCTGCAGGTGGATGCATCCACCTCCTGCGCGCGGTAGTGCGCCAGCGGCCCCAGCACTACGGTGCGCTGGTGTTCCTCGCCGTCATCGCCGGCCGGATAGGTCAGGCCCATCATCGGCAGGCCCTGCGCGTCTTCGGCGCCGATCGCGGTCTGCAGCGTGGCCAGGTCCACCCGCACCCAGGTCTGGAAACCAGACAGCAGCGATGCCTGCTCATCGGCACCGTTGGCGTGCTGGTACTCGAACAGGCCATCGGCGAACAGCACCGGATGCTGGCTCTCGATGACGGTGGAGGTCTGCCAGCCGCCGTTGTCGCGCTCCTGCGCGGCCATCGCATGCGGGGTCAGGCGCAGGCCGCTGTCCAGCAGCAGCGCGCCACCGTCGGCGCGGCTGGCGATATCGGCGCCTTGCAGGACCTGCTGCAGCAGCGGGAGGAGGGCGGTAGAGGTCGTGGTCATGTCAGGCCTGTGGGTGGATGGGGGGGAACATCCAGGCAGGGCCTGGAACTAGCGCTCGAGCGCTTCGAGTTCGGCGCGGTATCGCTGCGCGTCGGGCTGCTGCTGCGGATCGTTGCCGTGGTCGCGCAGCCAGGTTTCCAGCTCGCGGCGATAGTCCGCGCGGAAATCGGCATTGCCCGGGCTGAAATGCAGCTTGCGTGCCGCCACCTCCACGCGCTCGCGCGCGCTGGCCCGGGCCTGGGCGATGCCGTGCGGTGATTCGTTGGTGAGGATGACGAAGTTGCGCGGGAAGCCCGGCGTGTACTTCACTACGAACGGCTGGTCGCGTGCAGGGATGCGGATGGCGTTTTCCAGCGGCCACAGCGAAGCGGTATTGGTGTGGAACACCACCTCCACGTCGCGGCCCTCGGCGGTGCGAAGCACCGCTTCGTAGCGCCAGATGTACTGCTCGTTGAGCGTGGAGTTGGTTTCCTCGGCCTTGACGATCACCGCTTCACCACGCTCGCCCACCACGTTGAGGAAGGCGGCGTTGAGGAAGTGGCCGAGGAACATGTTGAGCATCGCCAGCGGGAACACCACGATGGCGTAGCCCGGAAAGCGCCGCCACCACGAGACCAGCCCGGCCAGCACCATCGCTGCAAAGAACGTCAGCAGCGGATGCTGCGAGATGAACCAGAGCAGGACGGAGAGGGCGGTGATCATCGTCGGATTCGTGCGGGCGCCTTCCCGGCGCCCGCGCAGGTCCTCAGGCCGACCAGGTGTCGCGCAGGGTCACGCTGCGGTTGAACACCGGCTTGGCTTCGGTGTGGTCGCGGCGGTCGGCCACGAAGTAGCCGGTGCGTTCGAACTGGAACGACTGCTCCGGCGCAGCGCTGGCCGCGGCCGGCTCGACATAGCCGGTAACAGTGCGGCGCGATTCCGGGTTGAGGTAATCGCGGTAGGTCTTGCCTTCCGACTCGTCGTCCGGGTTCGGCACCGAGAACAGGCGGTCGTACAGGCGGATCTCGGCCGGCACACCATGCACAGCGCTGACCCAGTGGATGGTGCCCTTGACCTTGCGGTTGGCGCCTTCCATGCCCGGACGCGATTCCGGATCCAGCCAGCCGCGCAGCTCGGTGATGGTGCCGTCGGCATCCTTGATCACTTCGTCGCAGCGGATGATGCCGGCGCCGCGCAGGCGCACTTCGCCACCCGGGACCAGGCGCTTCCAGCCCTTCGGCGGTACTTCGGCGAAGTCCTCGCGGTCGATCCACACTTCGCGTGCGAACGGCACTTCGCGGCTGCCGAAGCTCTCGTCCTTCGGGTGGTTGCTGAAGGTCAGCTGCTCTTCGTGGCCTTCCGGCAGGTTGGTTAGTACCAGCTTGACCGGATCGACCACCGCCATGCGGCGCGGCGCGGCACTGTCGAGGTCTTCGCGCAGCGCGCCTTCCAGCACGCTGAAGTCGATCAGCGAATTCTGCTTGCTGATGCCCACGCGCTCGGCGAACAGGCGCATCGCCGCCGGGGTATAGCCACGGCGGCGCAGGCCCTGCAGGGTCGGCATGCGCGGGTCTTCCCAGCCGTCCACCAGCTGTTCGGTGACCAGCGCCATCAGCTTGCGCTTGCTCATCACCGTGTAATTGATGTTCAGGCGCGAGAACTCGATCTGGCGCGGCTTGGCCGCTTCGCGCGGCAGGCCGGCATCGACCAGCGGCTGGGTCAGCGCGTCGTCATGGGCGAAATCGACGTTGTCCACGCACCAGTCGTACAGCGGGCGGTGGTCTTCGAATTCCAGCGTGCACAGCGAGTGGGTGATGCCCTCGATCGAATCACCCAGTGCATGGGCGAAGTCGTACATCGGGTAGATCGGCCACGCGTTGCCGGTGTTCTGGTGTTCGACGTGCTTGATGCGGTACAGCGCCGGATCGCGCAGGTTGATGTTGCCGCTGGCCATGTCGATCTTGGCGCGCACGGTGCGCGCGCCATCGGGGAACTCACCGGCACGCATGCGGCGGAACAGGTCAAGGTTTTCCTCGACGCTGCGGTCGCGCCATGGCGACGGACGGCCCGGCTCGGTCAGGGTGCCGCGGTAGGCGCGCACTTCCTCGGCCGACAGGTCGCAGACATAGGCCTTGCCCTGTTCGATCAGCTTCTCGGCGGCCAGGTAGTAGGTCTGGAAATAGTCCGAGGCGTGGCGCAGCTCGTTCCACTCGAAGCCCAGCCAGCGCACGTCATCCTGGATCGCGGCCACGTATTCCGGATCTTCCTTGGCCGGGTTGGTGTCGTCGAAGCGCAGGTTGCAGACGCCGCTGAACTCGCCGGCGATGCCGAAGTTCAGGCAGATCGACTTGGCATGGCCGATGTGCAGGTAGCCGTTCGGTTCCGGCGGGAAGCGGGTCTTGATCGCCTGGTGCTTTCCGCTGGCCAGGTCCTCGCGCACGATCTGGCGGATGAAATCGCGCTTTTCGTGGCTGTCGGCGGGGGTCTCGGGGCTGGCGGGGGTGTGCTCGGACATGAGTCGGCGAAAAGAAAGGCAGAAAGATCACCAGTCTAACGCGTACGGGGCAGGGCTGCCCGGTAGGGTGTGGGGATGCCGGCCAGCGGCCGGCACTACCAGGCCCTCTTCCCGGTAGCGCCGGCCGCCGGCCGACGGAATGTGGATCGCCGTGCAATTGGGTAGTGCCGGCCGCTGGCCGGTAGAACGGTCATGCGCCGTCACCACCACCATTCAGCCCCCGGGCGTATGCTGGAACCCTGTCCCACGGAGCTGCCGCATGCACATCGTGTACAAGGCCGACAACCTGTTCGACGCCCACTTGGTCAAGCACGCGCTGGAGGATGCCGGCATCCCGGCCTTCGTGTTCGGGGAGTCGTTGCTGGGCGGCATGGGCGAGCTGCCGCTGTTCGGCGTGCTGCGGGTGGGCATCCCCGATGCGGCACGGCCGCAGGCCGAGGACATCGTGGCCGCGCTGGACTTGGGCCACGCGCCGGACGCCCCCATTTCAGATGCAGACGACATAGCCGGCCTTCCGGCGTAGGAGCGCATCATGTTGGGAATTGGCCAGGGCATCCTCGGCATCGGCGCCTTCAAGCAGCGCCTGCCGCGCCCGGAAGAAGCTCTGCCGGGGCGTGACCAACCGCTGCCGCTGCACAGCAACCAGCACTTCGTGAACAGCCATCCGCTGAAGGACCGTTTTGCCGGCCTGCAGCAGATCCGTTTCGCGCTGGGCTGCTTCTGGGGCGCCGAGCGCAAGTTCTGGACCGAACCGGGCGTGTACAGCACCTCCGTGGGCTATGCCGGTGGCATCACCCCGAACCCGACCTACGAAGAGGTCTGCTCGGGCCTGACCGGCCACACCGAAGTGGTGCAGGTGGTGTTCGATCCGGCCGTGGTGAGCCTGGAGCGGCTACTGCAATTGTTCTGGGAAAGCCACGACCCGACCCAGGGCATGCGCCAGGGCAACGACACCGGCACCCAGTACCGTTCGGCGATCCACGCCACCGACGAGGCACAGTACGCCGCTGCGCTGGCCAGCCGCGAGGCCTACCAGGCCCAGCTGGATGCGGCGGGCTACGGCCCGATCACCACCGAGATCGTGTACCCGGCGCCGGAGTACTACTACGCCGAGGACTATCACCAGCAGTACCTGGCGAAGAATCCGAACGGCTACTGCGGCATCGGCGGCACCGGCGTGAGCTGCCCGATCGGGTTGGATGTGGAGGCGCCGCGCTGACGCGCGGTGGTCCGCCTGCGGCGGGCAGAATCTACGGCAGAAGCCAAAGCCAAAGCGGCTCTGCGTTTCTGCGGGTTGGGCGGGGCGGTGTGGGTTGGCAGGACACGCCGTAAACCCGTCCCTGGGGGCTCGATGGCGCCATCCATGGCGCCAACGGTCCTGCCAACCCACACCGCCCCACCCCCGACAGTTTCCCGGTGACGGTGGGCAAGAGCATGGGTTACTGACGAACTGAAAGAAAACAAAAAGGACGCGGCCTTCGCCGCGTCCTTTTTGTTTGATCCTGCAGTGCTTTCTGTAGAGCGGAGCCATGCTCGGCTCAGAGCAAGCGAAGCGCGCGACCCGCTTTGCTCTTCTTTCTTTCATCCGTGGCGGGCGGCCGCCGGAATCTGTCGAAGGCAGGGTGGGCAGGCTGTGCAGGGGCGTGAGCCGCATGGGCCCGAGGCATGCCTCGGGCGGGTTGGGCAGGACGCCCAACCCCGGTCTTGCCGTGTGCGCAGGACAGCGCACACGAGCAAGCCGCGGACAAGCTCCCATGGACGGGTTTACGGCGTCCCTCGCAACCGGACCCACCTCGCCATCCCACGCAATGCCAGCGTTTGTCGTTGACGTTGACGTTGCCTCTGCAGGTGCAGGGCGCAGCCCTGCTGCTTACTCCAACCCCTGCAGCGGCACCTTCGCCAGGATCCGTGCCCACGGGAACAACGGCCCCGGGTCGCGCTTGCGCGCCACCATCAGTCCCGGGTCATCACTGGCCGGCACCTGCTCCCGATCCAGCTGGTCATGCCCGGCAATCCGCCGCAGTGACGGGTAGCGCGCTACCAGCGCCAGCAGCAGCTGCTCCAGCGCCTGCAGCTGCGCCTCGGTGTAGGGCTCATCCATCGCCTGCTGGCGGCTGTCGAACCAGTGTGGGTAGCGGCCGGTATTGACCAGCTCGATGCCCAGCGTGTGTGCGTTCATGCCGCGCACGTGGTGGGCCACGCGTTCCGGTGCCACGTACTGCACCACGCTGCCATCGCGGTCGATGTAGAAATGCCCGCTGTTGCCGGCGCCACTGTCGTAAAGCACGCGCTCGCCGTACTCGCGGGCCATCGCCAGATCGGGCAGCTCGGTGCAGTGGATCACCACCATCTCCAACGTTGCCGGGTCGCGCAGCGGCAGGCGGTCTTGGTAGGGCAGGGGCTGCAGCTGCAGGCCGGGCAGGAGCGGGTTGGGCATTCGGCGATGCTAGCATTGCGGCATGAACCTGCCTCCTCTTTCGCCGCCGACCCGCTCCCACGGAGCGCGCGCATGAGCCGCGGCCACTGCATCCTGTCCCACGGTTTCGAGAGCGGCCCGGAGGCGACCAAGGTCACCGCGCTGGCCGAGGTGGCGCAACGCCTGGGCTGGACCCACGAGCGCCCGGACTACACCGACCTCGATGCGATGAGCGAGGTCAGCCGGGTGGGGGACGTGCGCACCCGCCTGCAGCGCCTGGTCGAACGCGCCGCCATCGCCGCCCAGCAAGGGCCGGTGGTGCTGGCCGGCTCCAGCCTGGGTGCCTACATCTCCGCCATCGCCTCGCTGCAGGTGCCGGTCGCCGGTCTGTTCCTGATGGTGCCGCCGACCACCATGGGCCCGATGCCGGCGCTGGACGCCGCGCCGGTGCCGACCACGGTGGTGCAGGCCTGGCATGACGAGGTGGTGCCGGCCGCCGGGGTGATCGCCTGGGCCCAGGCGCGCTCGGCACAGCTGCTGCTGGTCGATGATGGCCACCGCTTAGAACGCCACGTTGAGGCCTCGGCACAGGCCTTCGAGCGCCTGCTGCGCCAGCTGTGAAGCCCGGGCGCACGGCGCGCCCGCCCGCATTGACTACAATGGCAGCCCCGCCGCCCCCGGCGCGGGCCTGCCGGCCGTGTCCACGGCCCTCCTTCTTGAATGGCCCGGCTTCCTGCCGTGCCTGACCACCTGTGAACCGATCCCGTGAAATTTTTTGTCTCCTGCGCCAAGGGCCTGGAATACCTGCTTGCCGATGAGCTGTCGGCCCTGGGCCTGGAAAAGGCCACTGCCACCATTGCCGGCGTCAACGCCGAGGGCGAACTGGAGCAGGCGCTGCGGATCGTGATGTGGTCGCGCCTGGCCAGCCGCGTGCTGTGGCCCATCGACGCGTTCGAGTGCCCGGACGAGCAGGCCCTGTACGATGGCGTGCGCGCCCTGCCGTGGCACGAGCACATCAAGCCGGAAATGACCCTGGCGGTGGATGCGCACGTGTCCGGCGACAAGATCACCCATGCGCGCTTCGCCGCGCAGCGGATCAAGGACGCCATTGTCGACCGCATGCGTGACGAAGGCCTGGAACGCCCCTCGGTCAACACCGATCTGCCCGACGTGCGCGTGAACCTGTCACTGCGCAAGGGCCGTGCCTCGCTGTCGATCGACCTCGGCGGCGGCTCGCTGCACCGCCGTGGCTGGCGAGGCGCCGCCCACGAGGCGCCGCTGAAGGAAAACCTCGCCGCCGCCCTGCTGCTGCGCGCGCAGTGGCCGCGTCTGCACGCCGCCGGTGGTGGCCTGCTGGACCCGATGTGCGGCAGTGGCACGCTGCTGATCGAAGGTGCGCTGATGGCCGCCGACGTCGCCCCCGGCCTGATGCGCCACGGCAGCCTGCCGCCGAGCCGCTGGCTGGGTTTCGACAAGGCCGCCTGGAAGGCGATCCAGAGCGAGGCACGTGACCGCGAAGCGGCTGGCCTGGCTGCGCTGAAGCCGGTCATCCACGGCAGCGACATCGACCCGACCGCAATCCAGGCCGCGCGCGAAAATGCTGAAGTGGCCGGCGTCGCCCATGCGATCCGTTTCACTCGCGCAGATGTGGCCGACCTGGCCGCGCCGGAGCAGGAAATCGGTGCGGTGGTCTGCAATCCGCCGTACGACGAGCGCCTGGCCGCCGATCCGGCGCTGTACCGTGCGCTGGGCAACGCGCTGCAGAAGGCGGTGCCGCAGTGGCGCGCGAGCCTGCTGTGCGGCAACGACGAGCTGGCCTTCGCCACCGGCCTGCGCGCGGGCAAGAAGTACCAGATGTTCAACGGTGCGCTGGAATGCGCGCTGATCATCTGCGACCCGATTGCCGTGCCCGGCCGCGACCCGGCACAGCCGCGCGAGCTGAGCGAAGGCGCGCAGATGGTGGCCAACCGCCTGCGCAAGAACCTGAAGAAGTTCAAGAGCTGGCGCGCCCGCGAGGACATCACCTGCTTCCGCGCCTATGACGCCGACCTGCCGGAATACGCGGCGGCCATTGATGTCTACGAGGAAGACGGTGGCCAGCGCCGTACCTTCCTGCACGTGCAGGAATATGCCGCGCCGGCCGCGATTCCGGAAAACGACGTGCGTCGTCGCCGCAACGAACTGTTGGCCGCTGCACGGGAAGTGTTCGGCGTGCCGCCGGAGCAGGTGTCGATGAAGTCGCGTGAGCGCGGCAAGGGCGGCAGCAAGTACGGCCGTTTCGAACAGCGTGATGAATTCATCGTGGTGCGTGAGAACAATGCGCTGCTGCAGGTGAACCTGTTCGACTACCTTGACACCGGCTTGTTCCTCGACCACCGCCCGCTGCGCCGGATGATGGCCGAGCAGGCGCTTGGCAAGCGCTTCCTCAACCTGTTCTGCTACACCGGCGTGGCCAGCGTGCAGGCCGCCGTGGCCGGTGCGGCCAGCACCACCAGCGTCGACTTGTCGGCGACTTACCTGCAGTGGTGCTACGACAACCTGGCGCTGAACGGGCAGGGCGGCAACCAGCACCTGCTGGTGCAGGCCGATGCGATGGCCTGGCTGGAAGGCGACCGCGGCCAGTACGACGTGATCTTCTGCGATCCGCCGACGTTCTCCAACTCCGCGCGTGCCGACGACTTCGACGTGCAGCGCGAGCAGCTGAAACTGCTGCGTGCAGCGGTGGCGCGGCTGGCGCCAGGTGGCGTGCTGTACTTCTCCAACAACTTCCGCCGCTTCAAGCTGGAAGAGAACGCCATCGCCGAATTCGCCCAGTGCCGCGAGATCACCGCGCGCACCATCGGCCCGGATTTCGAGCGCAACGCGCGCATCCACCGTGCGTGGGAACTGAAGCGGTTGGGGTAAGCCGATGTTCGGGGTCGGATCCCCTGCGTGAAGCGCAGGGGCTCTGACCCCATCCGGATCTACGTACCCCGAGGTCAGAGCCCTTGCGCTGCGCGCTAGGGATCCGACCCCGGTGGCTCTGCTACAGCAACGCCACCAGCAGCCCGGCCACAGGCAGCGCGATCGCCAGTGGTGCGATCCACTTCGGCCGGTATGGGTACAACCCGAACGACAACACCACGCCGCCCACGGTCATCACGCCCAGCCACAGCACCGGGCCCATTGCCCAGCCGTGGTCGACCACGCACAGTGCAAACGCTACCGTCAGTAGCGCCCAACCCAGCACCCGCCACTGCGTGCGCCGTGCCGGCGCGGCCGCGGCCTTGCCATGCAGGTCATGCTGGTGTTTCTCCATCGCCAGCGACAACGCGGTGAACGCAGAGAACGACAGGGTCAACGCCAGCAACATCATGCGCTGGCCTCCGCTTCGGCGGTTTCCGCAGCGTCAACCGGGGTTTTGGGCGCCGCCGCGGCAGCCGCACGTTTCTTTTTCTCGGCCGCGCTCAACGGTGGCGTCCAGCGCTGCATGCGCCAACCGCACAATGCCAGCATCGCACCGAAGGCGATCATCGACAGGTCAAAGCCGGCCAGCACCCAGTCGCCGTTGCGCAGGGTGTTGCCCAGGTGCGCATGCGTGGTCAGTGCATTGACCACCGGCACCAGCGCGAACGCGGCTGCGCCCAGGTACAGCTGCCACGCCCACATCATCCGCTTCGGCCAGATGAAGGCGGCCAGCAGTGCCGCGCCCCAGGCGTAGAAGAACACGTTGGCCTCGGCGCTGGAGCGCTCGGCGATGTCCAGCGGCAGCAGGCGGTTGCCCCAGAAGTACGCTGCAAAGGCGATCGGCAGGCCGGCCACGGTGCCGATGTTCAACGCATCGACCAGGCGCAGGCCGAAGCCTATGCGGCCACTCTTGGCGTGCTTGGGCCGTTCCTTCACCGCCCACAGCACCACGCCGCTGGCCACCATCAGGCAGCCGACCAGGCCGGACAGGAAGAACAGTGCGCGCAGGCCCCAGTCGGCGAAGCGCGCCAGGTGCAGGCCGTATAGCACGCCGCGGGTGGCGGTGGCGCCACCGGAAGGCGGTGTTTCTTCCAGCAGCGTGCCGTTGACCATGTCGTAGCGCACGGCCGGGGTGTCGGTGGACAGGCGCTTGCCGTCACGCTGGCGGATGTCGATCACTGCATTGGCCGCGCCCGGGTTGGATACGGTGAAGCCGGCCACCTCCACGCCGTGCCAGTGCGCTCGCGCGCTGTCCAGCAGCTGCGCGATCGGCAGCGGCGTGGCGCGGCCTTCGGCCGGCGCGGTCACCTCCGGCATGCCGCCGAAGGCTTCGCTGAAGAACTTGTCCTCGTCCTGTGGGTAGGCGACTTTCACCCCCCACGGCAGGTACATGATCATCAGGGTGACGATGCCGGTGTAGGTGATCATCGCGTGGTAGGGCAGGGCCATCACCGCGCTGACGTTGTGGAAATCGAGCCAGGAACGCAGGCCCTTGTCCTTGCGGAAGGTAAAGAAGTCCTTGAAGATTTTCTTGTGGGTGATGACACCGGTGATGATCGCCACCAGCATGAACATCGCGCAGAAGCCGACCAGGTAGCGCGCCCACAGCACAGGAATGTAGTGCAGGTCAAAATGCAGGCGGTAGAAGAAATCACCGCCTCGGGTCTCGCGGGCTTTCAGTGCCTGCCCGGTGTTCGGGTCCAGTGTGGCGTCGCCGAAGCCACCGCGACGGCCACGGCTGGGGTCGGCCAGCTCCGGCGGCAGCCGCCAGAACATCTGCATGGCCGGGTTGCGCGGTTGCGGCAGGGTGACGAACCAGTTCTCGGCCTGCGCGGCGTTGGCCTGCAGGTAGTCCACGGCACGCTGTGCAGCCACATCGATGCTGACGTTGCTGGAGGGCAGTTCCGGGCGCATCCAGCGGCTGATTTCCTCGCGGTAGTAGCTGGCCGTGCCGGCCATGAAGATCAGCAGCAGCAGCCAGCCGACCAGCAGGCCGGTCCAGGTGTGCAGCCAGGCCATCGACTGACGGAATCCGTTCTTCATGCCCAGGCCCCCAGCATGCGCGCGATGACTGCCATCAGCAGGGTGGGGGCGAGGATGCCGACCCAGGCACGCAGCGCACTGCGGGTGGCGAACGCCCACAGCGCCGCGCAGGCGGCCACCAGAATGGCAAGAAGCATGCCGGTCAGCACGGTCTGGCCACGTGCGCCGGGCAGCGCCACCGCGCAGAACACGCTGGTCACGGAAGCCAGCGCGTAGCCGCCGAAGATCGCCGCCAGCGAGCGTGAGAGCACGCCCCAGCGCGGGTTGGAGAAGAAGGTGCGGGGGCTGGCGGTTGCGGGCGAGCGGTCCACGGCGTTCCTGCAGGTTTCAGTGAAAAGGAACCGGCGCACCGCAGCGCGCCGGGGTTGGCCATCCGTGGCCGGGCACCGGTCGCAGAACCGGTGCCATCCATCGAGGGTCAGAGCTTCCAGCGCAGTGTCATCGTCACATTGCGCGGTTCGCCCCAGAACACGCCGTCATAGAAACCGACGCGGTTGTAATACTTCTTGTCGAGCAGGTTGTTCACGTTTACCTGCGCGGTGAAGTTCTCGTTGAAGCGATAGCCCGCCGACAGGTTGAGCAGGTAGATGTCGCCCTGTTCGATTGCCACGCGGTCGCGCTTGCCGCTGGTCAGGAAATCCGCACGCGGCTTGTTGCTCAGGCTCCAGATACCGCTCTGCCAGGTGGCGCCACCGCCCAGCCAGAAGCGGCCTTCAGCGCCGCCCGGTCGCCAGCTGGCGTTGAGGCGGAACAGATCGACCGGGACGACGGTGTTCTGGCGCACGCCCTGCGCATTGCGGCTGACGGTGTGGGTGAAGCCGGCCGCCAGGTTCCAGTTCTCACCAAGGCTGCCTTGTGCTTCGATCTCCCAGCCCTTGACCTTGTTGCCCTTGCCGGTGGAGCGGTAGGCACTGCCCCCACCCGGCAGCGAGTTTTCCGGCACCGAGTCATCGAGCTCGGCAACGTTGTCCTTCTGGCCCTTGAACACGGCCGCGGAAGCATTCAGCAGACCGTCGAAGAACTCGGCCTTGACGCCGGCCTCCCACATGTCACCGACCACCGGTTCGAGGTAGTTGTTGTCCCGGTCACGGTAGTTCTGCGGCTGGAAGATGTCGGTGTAGCTGACGTAGCCGCTGAAGTAACGGTTGAAGTCGTAGATGAAGCCGGCATACGGAGTGAGCGAGTCGTCCGGCTTGTAGCCGCCGCGACGCGTATCGGTCAGGCGACCGGCGGCGTCATGGGTGTAGTTCCAGGTGCGCGTTTCCCAGCTGCCGTAGCGCGCGCCGAGCACCGCGGTCAGCGGATCGGCCAGCTGCAGGCGCGTCGCCAGATAGGCCGCGCGCTGGCGCAGTTCGTCTTCAGAAGCCAGATAGCCCAGGCGGGTAACCTGCAGCGGCGCGACGTCGCCGTTCCAGCGGTGCCAATCCGGTACACGGGTGTAGCTGTCCGGGTAGGCAGCGGTGTCGGTGGCAGGCACGTCACCCTTGCGCACCGATTGGCCGAAACCGAGCACCAGCTCGTGTTCCCGGCCGAACAGCCGGAACGGACCGCCAACGTTGAAGTCGAACACCTGCATGTCGCCGTTCTCGCCGAAGCTGCCGACGAAGGCGCTGATGCCGCTGCCATCGGCATTCGGGTAGCCGGAGGCCCCGTACCACACCGCACCGTCGGTTTCGCGCTTGGAGCGGGTATAGGCGGCCTTGGCGGTCCAGCCGTTGCCCAACTGCTGCTCAAGGCGTGCGAATGCGCTCTTTTCGATGATCGGCCAACTGCTCCAGCGGGCGGACAGGTTGGTCGAGCGCGGCAGGTTGGCGGGCTGGCCATCGGACCCCCAGTACGGCACCACGCCCCAGGTCACGCCTGTGGTGCGCGGCGACTGGTATTCGTAGCCGGCCTCGAGCAGGGTCGTGTCGGTGATGTCGGCCTGGACGATGCCGTAGAACACGTCCTTGTCCAGTTTGTAGACATCGCGGAACGAGTCACTCTGTTGTTTGGCCGCCACCACGCGCGCGCGGATGCGGCCGTCGAGCGCAACCGGGCCACCGAGGTCGGCCTCCAGGCGCTGGTTGCCCCAACGCCCGAGGGTCAGGTTGGCGCTCATCTGGAAGCTGTCGGTAGGACGCTTGCGCACGAAGTTGATGGTGCCCGAGGGATCGCCGGCACCGGTGGTCAGGCCGGTTGCGCCGCGCACCACTTCGATGCGGTCATAGATCACGCTGTCGGTGTTGGTCTTGATGTACCCACCGAAGGTGTTGAGCATCCCATCGACCTGGAAATTGGTGATGTTGTAGCCGCGCGAGACGTAGTTGATGCGCTCACTGTCGGTAACCGATACCGCCACGCCGGTGACCTGGCCCATCACATCGGACAGCGAGAACAGGCCCATGTCGTCCAGGCGCTGGCGGGTGACCACGGTCATCGACTGCGGTGTCTGGCGCAGCGACAGGCCGAGCTTGGTGGCCGTGCTGGCACGCTTGACCGTATAGCTGTCGACGATATCGCCGTCAGCGGTGACCTGGACCGTATCCAGCGTGCGCGCGGAAGGATCGGCAGTGCCGTCGGCATGGGCCAGCGGGGCGATCATCAGTGCGGTCACGGCCAGGGCCAGCAGAGTGGGACGAGGGTGGTTCAACGGCATTGCCATCGGTGCGATTCCATGCAGGACGAAACAGGCGATGGAATGCGCAGACACAGCAGCCATGCGCTTCGCGCACGTCGCCCAGCGAGTCCCATCGACGGTGCGCCACCCGCTTGGTGCGGGCGACCCGGTAGTCGGGGGATGTACACGGGCGAAGGGGCGGGTAGGTGCGTGCTTCCGTGCCCCGCTTGGCTAAGCGTACAACCGATCGGCAAATGATAGGCATTCGCATTTCGTTAATCAAGCGTGACGAATTCCGTCTCCACGCAGGGCGTGGATCGACTGCCGGATGGGGTCCTAGAACCTGAACACCACCGTCGCGGCGTGCAGCAGCAGGCCGATCAGGCCGCCCACCAGTGTGCCGTTGAAGCGGATGAACTGCAGGTCGCGGCCCACGCTCAGTTCCAGCTGTTCGACCAGATGCCGTTCGTCCCAGCTCTTCACGGTCTGCGCGATATGCGTGGTCACGCCTTCGCGCAGGCGGCCGGTGAGGCGCTGGGCGCCCTCCAGAAGATGCTGGTTCAGCGCGTCGCGCAGGGCCGGGTCGGCCTGCAGGCTGCTGCCCAGTGACGCGAGGCTGCGCTGCAGGTGCCCGACCAGCGCCGAATCCTCACGCTGTAGGTCGGCACGCAGGCTGGCATGGATGCGCGCCCACAGCCCCTGCACGTACTCCTGCAGGGCGGGGTGGTCGATCATTTCCTGTTTGAGCTGTTCGATGCGCTCGGCCAGGACCGGGTCCTCGCGCAGGCGCTGCACGTAGTTCTGCAGCCAGCTCTCGTAGTCCTGGCGCAGCGGATGCTGCGGCTCGGCCAGCACCTGCTGCAGTTCTTCCAGCACCGCCCGCGCCAGTCGCTCGGCCAGGCTGTCGCCGATCTCGTCGATCGGCTTGACCCAGTTCACCGTGCTCGACAGCGTCGGCCACTCGCGCTGGATGTAACGCACGATCAGCTGCGAGGCGCGCTCCTTCACTTCCGGCTGCTCCAGCCAGCGTCCCAAGCGCTGCAGGCCCTCGTCCAGCACGCGCTGGTGGCGCCCATCGGCGGTCAGCAGGGCCAGCAGCTCACCGGCGGTGGCGGCGGCATTCCACTGCCGCAGCTGCTGCACCACGAAGGCGTGCAGCTGCCGACGCACCGCGGTTTCGTCGAAGAAGTCCAGTGCCTGCAGGGCCCAGCCGCGGGCCATGTCGGCCAGCATCCGCGAACGTGCAGGGTCGGCCAGCCAACTGCCGAGACGGCTGGCCGGGTCGAATACCTGCAGCTTCGCCAAGAGGACCTGTGGTTCAAGGAACTGGTCGCGCACGAACAGGGCCAGGCTGTCGCCGATGCGTTCCTTGCTGCGTGGGATGATTGCCGTATGCGGGATCGGCAGGCCCATCGGCCGCCGGAACAGCGCGACGACCGCGAACCAGTCGGCCAGTGCGCCTACGGCCGCTGCTTCGCAGAAGGCCGAGACCCAGGCCCAGATGCCGCGCTCGCCCTGCCAGTGGCTGACCGCGAAACCGGCCAGCATCAACAGCAGCAGTCCCAGCGCGAGGGCTTTCAGGCGCCGCAGCTGTGCGCGGCGCGGATCGTTGGCAGACGTCATGCCGGAAGTCTAACCGGCACGGCATGAGCATCTGGTAGTGCCGGCCGCTGGCCGGCATGCGCAACGCACCCGGAACGTTCATGGGGTTGCCGGCCAGCGGCCGGCACTACCCGTTGGTTCAGAGCGCTTCGAGCTGCTTGCGCAACGCAGCCAGCTGCGCGCGCAGGGTGTCGTTCTCGCGGGTCAGCGCGACCACGCGGCGGCGCAGCGCCGGGGCATCCTCGCCCAGCTGCTCCAGTGCCGACAGCACCTCGGCGTCGCGGCTGGCGATCTGCTCTTCGTCCGCTTCCTCGAAGTCCATCTCGGCTGCTTCCGGCTTCGGTGCACGCGGCTTGCGCTTGGACTCGCGCACGCGCTTGGCGGCCTGCTTCAGCTCATCCTTGCCACCGGCGGCAGCGGCGCGCTGCTCGTCTTCCGGCAGGTCGGCCACGGCAGCAGCAGCGCTGATCGAGATCACGCCGGCCTTCACCGCTTCCACCACCTCGGCCGCGGCCTGGGCGTGGATGCGTTCGATCATGCCGACCTGGCTGGTGCTCAGCTTGGCCTCGCGGGCCAGCTCGGCGCGGCTGATCTTCGGTGCCGGTTCCCACGGCGGGCTGTCCTCACCCGCGTCCTCGATGGCTTCGGCGGTGCCGTCGCTCTCGCGCTGCAGCTGCGCCTGCTCGATCTGCTTGCGGGCGGCCAGGATGTCGCGCTTGCGCAGCGCCAGCACGCCGCGCTGGAAGTCGGACACGCTGCGGCGGCCCAGGTGCTGCTCGATCATCCACAGGTGCACGTCTTCCATGCTCTGGAAGCGGGTGTTCTGCACGGTATTGAAGGGCAGGCCATGCTTCTGGCAGATGCCGAAACGGTTGTGGCCATCGACCAGCACATCACCCCACAGCACCAGCGCATCGCGGCAGCCTTCGGCCAGGATGCTGCGCTCCAGCGCGTCATGTTCGTCCGCGGTCAGCGGGTCGATGTAGGCCTTGAGTTCTTCTTTGACGACGATATCCATGGGCACGGCAGCGAGCAGGAGCGGAACCGCCCATTGTACCCGCTCGCCACCGCCGGCCCGGGCTCAGGCGGTGGCCCGGATCATCTCGCCCAGGGTGCCGGTGATCTGGTCGATCTGTGCCTTGTCCACGATCAGAGGTGGCGACAGCGCGATGATGTCGCCGGTACAGCGCACCAGCAGCCGGCCGTCCTGGAAGCAGCGCCGGAACACCTCGTAGCCACGGCTGCCGGGGGCATCGCGGCGCGGCGCCAGCTCGACCGCGCCGACCAGCCCGAAGTTGCGGATGTCGATCACGTTGGGCAGGCCCTGCAGCGCGTGCAGCCGTTCCTGCCAATATTCGCCCAGTTCGATGGCACGCTCGAACAGGCGCTCCTCGGCATAGACCTCCAGCGTGGCCAGCGCTGCGGCGCAGGCCAGTGGATGGCCGGAGTGGGTGTAGCCATGGAACAGCTCGATGGCCTGCGGCGGCGCCTGCATCAGGGCCGCATGCACGGCATCGCTGGCCAGCACGCCGCCCAGTGGCACCGCGCCATTGCTGACCGCCTTGGCGAAGGTCAGCAGGTCCGGGGTGACCCCGAAGCGCTGTGCGGCGAACGGCATGCCGACCCGGCCGAAACCGGTGATGACCTCGTCGAACACCAGCAGGATGCCGTGGTGGTCGCACAGCTCGCGCAGCCGCTGCAGGTAGCCCGGCGCGGGCAGGATCACCCCGGCCGAACCGGCAATGGGCTCGACGAATACGGCGGCGATGGTCGAGGCGTCATGCAGCGCAATCAGCCGCTCCAGGTCGTCGGCCAGCTCTGCACCCTGGCGCGGCAGGCCCTTGCTGAATGCATTGCGCTGCAGGTCCAGGGTGTGCCGCAGGTAGTCCACGCCACCCAGCTGCAGGCCGAACGCTTTGCGGTTGTTGGGCAGCCCGCCCAGCGCCATACCGCCGAAACCGACCCCGTGATAGGCCTTCTCGCGGCTGATGAAACGGGTGCGCTGGCCCTCGCCGCGCTGGCGGTGGTAGGCCAGCACGATCTTCATCGCGGTATCCACCGCCTCGGAGCCGGAACTGGTGAAGAACACATGGTTGAGCGGAGGCGGCGCCAATGCCGCCAGCCGCTGTGCCAGCGCAAAGGCCGGTGGCGACCCCATCTGGAAGGCGGGCGAGTAATCCAGGGTGCGCGCCTGCTCGACGATGGCGTTGACGATGTGCGGCCGCGCGTGGCCGGCATTGCAGCACCACAGGCCGGCGGTGCCATCGAGGATCTGGCGGCCGTCGACGTCCTCGTAGTGCATGCCATCGGCCCGTACCAGCATGCGCGGTGCGGCCTTGTACTGGCGGTTGGCGGTGAACGGCATCCAGTACGCGTCCAGTGACTCGGGGCGCTGGGTGGCCAGGTCGTGCAGGTCGCTTTCGGGACGCTTCATGCCAGCTCCATCGGGTCCGATGCGATGAATGTAGCGCAGCCGCGTCACGGCGAGGTCGCGGCGGCTGTCCGCCGGGCCATGCCCGGCGGGCACATTGGATCGCTGATCACGGTCGGGTCGCGACCACATCGGTATAACCAAGGCTCGTTGAATGTTGGAGCTTCCCATGGCCGATTTCCCCGACCGCAGCCATTGGCAGGCGCTGGCCCTCCAGCTGTCGATGCCGGGCCAGGCCTTCATCGACGGCCGCTATGTCGATGCCGCCAGCGGCGCCCGCTTCGACTGCATCAGCCCGATCGATGGTCGTGTGCTGGGCGCGGTTGCCGACTGCGACGCGCAGGATGTGGAGCGCGCGGTACTGGCCGCGCGGCGCAGCTTCGAGGCGGGCCACTGGTCGCAGGCGCGCCCGGCCCATCGCAAGCGCGTGCTGCTGGCGCTGGCGGCATTGGTGGAAGCGCACGCCGATGAACTGGCCCTGCTGGAAACCCTGGACATGGGCAAGCCGGTGCGTGACGCCCGCCGTATCGACCTGCCCGGCGTGGTGCGCTGCCTGACCTGGACCGCCGAAGCGGTGGACAAGCTGTATGGCGAGATCGCGCCGACTGGCCCGCACGAGCTGGGCCTGGTCACGCGCGAGGCTGCCGGCGTGGTGGCCGCCATCGTGCCGTGGAATTTCCCGTTGCTGATGGCCTGTTGGAAGATCGCGCCGGCGCTGGCGATGGGCAACTCGGTGGTGCTCAAGCCTTCCGAGCGGTCGCCCCTGAGTGCGCTGCGGCTGGCGGCGCTGGCCGCCGAAGCGGGCCTGCCCGAGGGCGTGCTGAACGTGCTGCCGGGCCATGGCGCGCGCGTCGGCGAGCCGCTGGCCCTGCACATGGACGTGGACGTGCTGGCGTTCACCGGCTCCACTGCCACTGGCGCCAAGCTGCTGGAGTACTCAGGCCGGTCCAATCTCAAGCGGGTCTGGCTGGAATGCGGCGGCAAGAGCCCGCACGTGGTGTTCGCCGACGCGCCCGATCTGGACGCGGCGGCCAAGGCCGTGGCGCAGGGCATCTTCTTCAACCAGGGCGAAGTCTGTACCGCCGGGTCGCGCTTGCTGGTGCAGCGCTCGATCCGTGAGGATTTCGTGCACCAGGTGGTTGCTTATGGCCAGCACATGCAGCCGCAGCATCCGCTGGACGCCGACGCGCCGATGGGCGCGCTGGTGGACGCCGCGCATCTGGACAAGGTGATGCGGGATATCGCACGCGCCGAAGCTGAAGGTGCCCGCCTGCTGTTGGGCGGGCATCGTGCCGAGGTGGAGGCGGGTGGCAGCTATGTGCAGCCCACGGTGTTCGACCAGGTGCGCCCGGAGCAGGCCTTGGCACGCGAGGAAGTGTTCGGGCCGGTGCTGGCGGTGCTCGGTTTCGACGACGAGGCCGAAGCCGTGCGCGTGGCCAACGACAGCCGCTACGGACTGGCCGCCGGTCTCTGGACACGCGATCTGGGCCGCGCGCATCGGGTTGCGCGCCAGCTGCGCGCCGGCAGCGTCTGGGTGAACGGCTGGGATGGCGGCGACATGACCGCACCGTTTGGTGGTTACAAGCAGTCCGGCAACGGCCGGGACAAATCGCTGCACGCCTTCGACAAGTACAGCGAGATCAAGGCTACCTGGATCCAGTTGTAACGACGCGCTTCGCTGGACGGCTTCGTGCTGTTCTGTAAAGCCGAGCCCATGCTCGGCTGCTCCCCCTGCCCGGTAGCTGCGGACCGTTGGTCCGCACGCTCCAGCACCCAGCCGAGTATGGGCTCTGCTCTACAAAGGCATGACCGCTACCGGCAGCGGGTACTCACCTGCAGCACCGCCGCACGCAGCAGATCCCGGTCGGCTTCTTCGACGGCGTTCTGGAAATAGTCCATGTCCTGCTTGCCCAGCTCGCACGGGTCGACGATGTACCCCGGTGGCCACAAACCCAGCAGCTGTGCCACGCCATGCACGATCTGCTCGGGGGTCATCTGCCGACGGATCCGGAAGTAATTGCGGCGCGGCCCGAACGCGGGATGGACCTCACGCCGACCGATCAGGCGCGGCGCCACGCCCGCTGCACTGATGCCGTCACCGCCATCGATGCTGCCCGCAGGCAGCTCCAGCGCCAGTGGCACCATTGCAGGCGATTCATCGAACGCGGGCGTGCTGGCATCCATGGGTGCCGCCGGGGGCGGGCGTGGCGCTGTCGATGCTGCTGGACGCGCTACCTCAGCGGTGGGCTGCGCCGGATGTGGTTGAGCCGGTACGGGCTGCTTCGGTGGCAGCCAGTACAACGAAATCCTGGTCCCCTCGTCGCTGCGAAGCGCGATCCTGCCGCTGTCCAGCAGCCACAGTGCCATCAACCCATGCACCAGCAGTACCACCAGCCATGCCGCCATGCGCGGCAGCTTCGGCGAATCGGACCACGACAGCGCGACTGCAGTCATCGGCAAAGCATCCATGCAGGGACCGGTGGCGCAGCCTAGCGGGTGGCCCGAAAAATTCCGTTGGCATCAGTGTCGGCTGAAACCATCGCCCCGTGCGGCCATCGGCCCGTGGCAGAATCGGGCGATCCGCCGTTACCCGTGTTGCCGATGTCGACGATCACCGCTGCCGCACCGCCCGTGAATTCCCCCCGCCGTGTCCTGCTGGCCAGCCTGATCGGCACCACCATCGAATTCTTCGATTTCTACATCTACGCCACCGCCGCGGTGCTGGTGTTCCCGCACCTGTTCTTCCCGGACAGCAGCGAACAGGCGGCGCTGCTGCAGTCACTGGCAACGTTCGCGGTCGCGTTCATCGCGCGTCCGGTGGGCTCGGCAGTGTTCGGCCACTTCGGTGACCGTATCGGCCGCAAGGCCACGCTGGTGGCCGCGCTGCTGACCATGGGCCTGTCCACGGTGCTGATCGGTTTGCTGCCGACTCACGCGCAGATTGGCTTGTGGGCCCCCGCGTTGCTGGCGCTGTGCCGCTTTGGCCAGGGCCTGGGGCTGGGCGGCGAGTGGGGTGGGGCAGTGCTGCTGGCCACCGAGAACGCACCGCCGGGCAAACGTGCCTGGTACGGCATGTTCCCGCAGCTGGGTGCGCCGCTCGGCTTCCTACTGTCGGCCGGCATTTTCCTGGTGCTCGGCCGCTGCCTGAGCCAGGATGACTTCCTGCAGTGGGGCTGGCGTATCCCGTTCGTGGCCAGCGCACTGCTGGTCGGCCTTGGCCTGTGGGTGCGCCTGAACATCCACGAGACGCCCGATTTCAAGAAAGCGCTGGAGCGCAAGGCGCCGGTGCGGCTGCCGATGTGGACGGTACTGCGTGACCATCCGGTGCCGATGCTGCTGGGTACCCTGGGCGCGTTCGCCACCTTCGTGCTGTTCTACCTGATGACGGTGTTCAGTCTCGGCCATGGCACCGCGGTGCTGGGCTACAGCCGCGAGCAGTTCCTGCTGATGCAGATGGCCGGCATGCTGTTCTTCGCGCTGGGTATCCCGCTGTCGGCGCGCTATGGCGACCGTTGGGGCACGCGACGCACGATGATCGTCGCCAGCGTACTGATCGTCGGTTTCGGTGTGCTGTTCGCGCCGCTGTTCCAGCCGCACAGCCCGTGGCTGGTCACTGGCTTCCTGTGCCTGGGCCTGTTCCTGATGGGCCTGACCTACGGCCCCTGCGGTACCTTCCTGGCCGAGATCTACCCGGTGGAGGTGCGCTATACCGGCGCGTCGCTGTCATTCAACCTGGCCGGCATCCTTGGCGCGGCACCGGCGCCGTACCTGGCCACCTGGCTGGCCGAACGCTTCGGCCTGGTCGCGGTGGGTTACTACCTGTGCCTGACTGCGGTGGCGACCCTGTGCGCGCTGGTGGCACTGCACCGGCGCGCCCTGAGGCTCAACCAAAGAAGCGCTTGAGCGTACGCCCCAGCCAACCGCCCCCTTGGTGCTCGCGGGCGAACTGGTTCAGGTGCGCCTTGACCTGTTCGGCATAGGCCTGGTCATCACCGCGTATGTGATTGAACAGCCAGCGTGAGAGCATGGTGCGCAGTTCGTCGCTGATGTCCTCGCCGGCCTGGAAGCGCATGCGGTATTCCGATACCCGCTTGATGAAGACCTCATGCACGCGCTTGTGCGCGGCACAGAACGGGTAGCCCGCTTCTTCCATCAACTCTTCTTCAAATGCGAAGTGCGACATGGTGTAGTCCACGACCTCGTCGATCACTTCACCCACCGCCGCACGCTGCATGCTGGCCTGGGCCACGTGCAGGTGGTTGAGCATTTCGATGATGCGGCGGTGTTGTTGGTCGATCACATCGATGCCGATGTTCAGATCGTCCTGCCAGACCAGTAGTGCCATCCCCGGCTCCCCTTCATGCGTATGTCGGGGCCGACTGTAGAGCCGCCGCGCGGGTGCGGCGTTGATCTGGATCAAAGCGGGCCGGTCAGGGTAGCGCAGGCTCGCGCGGGCGCAGCGGGCTGGCCACCGTGGTGCAGCTGACCCGGTTGCGGCCACCGGCCTTGGCTAGGTACAGCTGGCGATCGGCCTCGGAGATCAGCCGATGCAGTGCATCACGCTGCGGGCGCAGGCAGCACAGGCCGATGCTGACGGTCATGCGAAGCGTCGCGGTGCCGATGTCCACTTCCAGTGCGGCGATGCGCTGTCGCAGTTCCTCGAAGTACTGCAGTGCCTCGTCCTGTTCCATGTCCGGCACCAGCAGGCAGAACTCCTCGCCACCGAAGCGTGCGATCAGGTCCTGGCTGCGTGCATGCGCGGCCACCGCACCGGCCACCGCACGCAGCGCATCGTCGCCGGCTTCGTGGCCATGGGTATCGTTGATGTGCTTGAAGTGGTCGATGTCGATCATCGCCACCGCCACGCACTGGCCATGCAGCTGCAGCTGCGGCAGCTGGCGCTGGCTCTGTTCCAGGAAGCAGCGGCGGTTGGGCAGACCGGTAAGGAAGTCTCGGGTGGCCAGATCCTGCAGGGTGCCGATCAGTTCCAGCTGGTCCACGTTCTGCGAGACCCGGCAGAAGAATTCCTCGCGCGAGAATGGCTTGCGCAGGAAGTCGTTGGCACCGTTCTTCAGGAAGCGCGGGATCAGCGATGCGTCGGTGTTGCCGGAGATGCCGATCACCGCCACCTTGTCGCGCGAGCGCAGGGTACGCAGGCGGCGGGTGAATTCCACGCCCTGCATGCCCGGCATTTCCTGGTCGACCACCGCCAGGCGGATTGCCGGATGCGCCTCGATCGCGGCCAGGCCCTCGTTGCCATCGGCCGCTTCGTGCACCTCATGGCCATACATGCGCAGCAGGGCGGCGGCATAGCCGCGCGCGGACGGCGAATCGTCCACCACCAGCGCCGCGATGCGACGGTTGCGTTCCAGCCGCTGTACCAGCCACACCAGGTAGTCGATGCTGCCGGGGGTGTTCTTCAGTACGTAGTCGATGATCTGCTGCTGCAGCACGCGCTTGCGCAGGTCCTCGTCGTACACGCCGCTGACCACCACGGTCGGCAGGTCGCGCTTGAGGAAGAACTCGACCACCGCATCGCGGTCGCCGTCGGCCAGCACCAACCCGGTCAGTACCAGGAACCAGCCCCCATCTTCGCTTAGCAGGCGATCGGCCTCGGCCAGGGTGGAGGCGATCACCACCGGCAGTTCCAGGCGCTGCTCGATGGCCTCGCGCAGCATGCCGGTGAAGGCACGGGAGTTTTCGACCAGCAGGATCCGCTGCGGCAGCGGATCGGCCAGGTCGCCATCGACGGCGGCCTGCGGCAGGACGGGCATGATGCGGTGGCTCACAAGGGAGGGCTCGGCACGGATAGCGGCGGTTTCGGGCGCAACTTTAGCGGAGCAGCATGCCCTGCGCGTCGTTCCCCGATCAGGCAGGCGATGCGAATGCCGCCGGTGTACCCGCAATCGATTCATGCAGGATGAGCCGGAGCCGGTTGCCACGGCAATGCACCGTGCCGCCGTAGGCCATTATCCGTCCGGCCAGACGCTCGGTGGCCTGCTGAACGGTCCGGTTCGACAGTGTGCAACCGCGATCAAGCAGGCCCACGACCACCAGGATGCCGCGGCGATCGCCAGTCTGGCCGCTCCGGGCGCGCACGCTGACCTGTCCCGATTCCAGCTCCAGCAGCAGCGACACCGCCTCGATCAGCGAGCGATAGATGGCAAGCTGCAGATCCACAGTCAGCAGGCAGGGGTTGCCCTCCAGCCGGGGCGGAATCACGCGATGGGTGTTGCTCCAGTTCTCGCATGCGCCGCCAACCCGCAGCGTGATGTACAGCCCAACCTGCTCCAGCCCTGTCGGGTACACCAGACTGGCCTGCTCACGGAACAGCCGCGAGTGCACGGATGAGGCGTGCTGCAGGCTGTTGGCCACCGCATGATGCCCCTGTTCCTTCAGCCAGCTGACCATCTCGCCGAGCGAACTGTCCATCCCTTCGCCCAGCTGCTTGAGATGGGAGGCGCGCTCGCGCAGCTCGCGCTCGCTGGTCTGGTGCGAGCTGCGTGCGAGGCGCAACGTGGTTTCCTCTGCCAGGCTTCGTGACTGCGCGCGTTGATGGTGATAGCTGATGCTGGATCCCAAGGCGAGCAGCGCGACGCTCATCACGGCCATGTTCTGCTGGGTGGCAAACGTGCCCAGGTCGAACGAGGACGGTAGGCCGGTGCTGGGGGTGGCAAAATGGAGTGGAAGGTTCAACAGCGGAATCGCGATGGCCGCGCCACGCCAGCCATGCATGAAGGTCAGGGCGATGGCGGGCAGGGCGGCCAGCAGCACCATATGCGTCCGCGTGGTGTGGGCGCTGATGGCCGTAAGCTGCAAGCACAGCCCCAGCACCAGCATCACCAGGATCGCCGGGACGGTGGGTGCGACAAAACGGTGGGCCCAACCTGGATCGGCGTGCCGTCGCGACCAGAGGAATGCCAACGGCACCAGGGTGATGATGGCGGCGAAGTGACCAAAGATCGTGCGATCAACTGCGCTAAGCAGGTTGCTCGGCGGCGGATTCGACCAGAGAACATATGAAATGCTCAGATTGAGAGCTGGTACGAACAGTGCGGTACAGATCGACAACGAAAGCAGCCAGAGGCCCGTGGCTGCCTCGGACGGCATTCTTTTCCGGTGCAGATAAACCACCAGCATCGCCATCGGCATCAGCAGCGTCGACGCCAGGATGACCCAGTCCAGCCCGTAGCTGTCGATCATGGGGATGCGCAGGGTTGCGAAGTACGCATACTCGCCGAACAGCAGGTAGGGCCACAGGCGGGTCGGGACGGTCAGGAGTGCCGCTGCCCGGATGCCCGCGGGCAGGAAGAATTGATCCAGCGAGAACTGACGCGAGACAAGGCAGCTCAAGGCGTAGACGGCCGCGAGAGCGATTCCGACGGGTCGGATCCGGAAGCTCAGTTCAATTGCTTCTTTGAATCGGTCCAAGCCCCCGCCTCTTGTCTCCCGGCCAATGATGGCTGGTCATTTCTGCAGACACTAGCGACAGTTGGAGATGGGCGCAATCGAGGTGTCTGGCCTCCCTTTGCGCTGCAATCGGCGGCTTCCCACGCTTCATGGCGACATGCTCAGCAGTGCGGCGGCATGGCCACCTGCGGACGGTGAATCATCCACAATCAGCGCGCCCATGTGTCGATCGCGTTCCAGCCGCTGTACCAGCCACACTCGGTGGTTGATGCTGTCCGATGTGTTCGCCATCACACAATCGACGATATCCTGCTGTTGCACGCGCTTGTCCAGGTCCTTGTCGCAGATGCCCCTGGCCCGCACCGTCGGCGGATTTCACTGCAGGTATTGGCGATTTCGGACGCAGCTTCGGCGTGGCAGGGGTTTGCATCGATCCAGTGGATTATGTCCGATAGGTACTGCGGAGTGCGCCCGGTATATGCTGATGCGATTGGCGGTAGCATCCTTCTTGATCCGTATTGCATCCAACCTGGAGGTCAGTGTGAGAAGTTTCCGAATTCATGCATTTGCTGGTGCATTGATGTTGGTGCCGGTATCCGTTTTTGCATTTGCCCCGAGTGACGACCATGGAATCAAGATGGCCGGCCAAGGGCTGGGCCAGTCGATTCCGCAGGCACAGGACCTGAGCGTGGATCCCGGCTGGTTGGTCTATGGGTTCGAGCGCGATGGCATGGATTATTTCCAGGTAAACGATCTCGCGGGGCACGTGCACATCGTGATCGGCAATGCTGCCGGCACGTTCTGGGTGCTGCCGGCAGGTGACCCATCTGCGAAGGTGTCGTTGCCGGAGCAGCGCCTGCCTGTTCCCGCCAAGGCCATCAGAACGGTTGTCTATCGGGCCCCCGCATTCACGCTGGTCAGATATGCAAGCGGAGCTGATGTGTTGTGGGCGGTCGAGGCACCCTGATACTGCCTGTTGCCGGGATATCGGCAAGCGTCAGTATCAGACCGCGTGGGTACCCGGTGTTCGCCGGGTGCCCATGACGCCCTGGGTCAGGGGGAAGAGCGGGAGGCTCATGCGATTCTGCTGCGTTGGTTCGATCCGGTCGCTTGACTGTGAAATGCACTACTGCAGCGCAGAGGGTGCGGGGCAGCTGTACCGCGATGGAGCACTGGGTACTGTCTCAAGTTTGGTTTCGCGGTCGAGGAACAGGATCCTGACCCGGTTGCGATAGCAGTCAACGGTCCCGTCATAGGGGAGGGTTCGCCCGGTCAGTCGCTCGAACGCTGCCATGGTTGTCTGCTGGGAAAGGCGCCTACGCTGTTCCAGCAGTGATACGACCATGAGGATTCCGCGCTTGGAGCCCATTCCGCCGCATCTTGCACGAATGCGAATCTGACCACCTTCATGCTTGAGAAGAATGGAGACCGCATCAATCAGTGTCCGGTAGGCGGCCAACTGCAGTTCCACGCTCAGGTTGCAGGGGTCGCCTTTCAGGTCCGGGCGGAGAACGCGCTCCGTCAGCTTCCATGACTCACGGATGCCACCCGCCTGCAAGGCCACGTAAAGCCCAAGATGCTCCAGGCCCGAGGGATAGACCATGCTGGTCTGTTCGCGAAAGAGCCGCGAATGTACATTCGAGGTATGCAGGAGGCTGCTGGCCACTGCGTGGTGTCCCTGGGCCTTGAGCCAGTCGGCCAGCTCAACCAGCGACGTATCGATGCCGTCGCCGAGTTTGCGAAGGTGCAGGGCACGTTCACGCAGCTCCATCTCGCTGGCCAATTGCGAGCTCCTCGCAAGATGGATGGCGTCCCTTTCCCCCATCTCGCGCAGCCGGTAACGATGGTAGAAGTGGGTGATGCGTGATCCGAGCAGCAGCAATACGATGCCGCTGATCGCCATGATCTGCTGGGTGATGAAGGCCGCGGGATCGAATGCGGTTGGATGGGTGTTGGGCGTGGTCAGGCCGATGACCATGTTGAGCACCGGCACTGCAAGGGCAGCACCCTTCCAGCCATACAGGCAGGTAAGTGCGGCCGCTGGGAGTGCCAACAGCAGCAGGAACGTCGCCTTCAATGCAATCCAGTCTGTGGGCAGTTGAGTCGCTGCCATCCCGATCAGCAGCATCGATGAAAGGGCTGCCAGCATCGGAATCTTTCGCCGTGCGTTCCACTCCTGCCCCACGTCCTGTCGCGCCCACAGCATGGCGATGGGGGCGACCGTCAGAATGCCGATGAAATCACCCACGCTGAAGCGCGCGGCATTGGTCAGGAAGGGCGTGGAAGGGGGTGTTGGCCAGAGCAGATGGGAAAAGCTCAGGTTGAGCAGCGTAATAACGACGCTGGAAGCGGCGGCAATCAACAAGAGGCCGATCGTCTGCGACTCCGCCATCAGTCGCCGTTGCAGCTTCACAATCAGCATCACCGCTGGCATGAGGAACGCGGATGCAACAATGACCCATGTCAGACCGTACTTCTCGATCATCGGCACGCGGGACTGTGCAAAGTACGCATATTCGCCCAACAGCAGGTAGGGCCACAGGCGCGGCGGGCACAACAGCACGGCTGCCACCCGGATGCCGGCTGGCAAATAGAACTGATCCAGCGACAGCTGTCGGGTTGTCCAGTAGGCAACTGCATAAAGCAAGGCAAGCATCAGACCAGCCGGACGAATGCGCACCTTCAGCAACAATCCTTCTTTCCACCAGTCCAATCGCACGTCCCCCTCTCCTACGTGTCCCCTGTCAGCATCCATTCGCCGCGGGGCCCGGTTTCTCAGGACGGTATCGGTCTGCGAACGATTATGCAATTGCACAGCTGCGCATTTAGGAAATTGTCCAGCCATCCATCACAGATATTGCGTGAAATTCTGTGACGTGTGCAGCACGATCAGCGCTGCGGTACGTTTGTCAGAACGTTCAATACAGGTGGAGATGCAGAATCTTCACCACAACGCATCCCGCAACTTGTACCAGGACATCGCCGCCACCAGCAGCGGCGTGCGCAGCAGCCGGCCACCGGGGAAGGGGGCATGCCGCAGGCGCTGGAACACGTCCAGGCGCTCGCTCTGGCCGGCAATGGCGGCGGCGATCACCTCGCCGGCCAGCCCGGCGGAGGCCACGCCATGGCCGGAGAAGCCCTGTGCGAAGTACAGGTTGCCATCCAGCCGGCCCCAGTGCGGGGCGCGGTTGCGGGTGATGTCCACATAACCGCCCCAGACCTGGTCCAGGGCCACGTCGGCCAGCTGCGGGAACACCTGGTGCATGCGCCGCTGCATCACGCCGTGCAGGCCGGGTGGGGGCAGGGCCGAGTAGCTGGCGCGGCCGCCGAACAGCAGCCGGTGGTCGTGGCTGAGGCGGAAGTAGTCCAGAGCCCATGCGGTGTCGGCCACGGCCATGTTGTTGCCGATCAGGGCCCGGGCGCGTTCAGCACCCAGCGGCTGGCTGGCGCCGATATAGGTGCCCACCGGCATGATCCGCCGTTCCAGCTCGGGCAGCAGGCCCTGCAGCCAGGCGTTGCCGGCCACCACCAGATGCGCAGCGCGCACGCTGCCCTGAGCGGTATGCAGGGAAGGCTGTGGTCCCCGCTGCACGCGGGTCACCGCGGAGTTCTCGTGGATCACCACGCCGGCGGCGCGCGCCGCATCGGCCAACCCGCGTGCATACGCCAGCGGTTGCAGGTGCGCGCTGAGCGGGTCGAACATCGCGGCGCGGTAGCGTGGGCTGTCCAGCTGCGCGCGCAGGGCATCACGGTTCCACCATTGCATCGGGTAGTCGTAGTGGCGCTGCAGGTGCTCGCAGTTGGCCAGTAGTTCACGCTCATGCCGTTCGCGGATGGCGACGCTGGCATGGCCTTCCACCCAATGGCAGTCGATGCCGTGGCGATCGATGCGGGTGCGCATCGCCTGCACCGCGTCACGCGACCAGTCGAACAGGTGGCGCGCATCGTCGCGGCCGAGCTGGCGCTCCAGCTCGTCCACCTCGCAGCCATAGCCCACCAGCGCCTGGCCACCGTTGCGACCGGACGCGCCCCAACCGATCCGCTGCGCGTCCAGCACCACCACGCGCTGGCCACGCGTAGCCAGTTCCAGTGCTGCGGTCAGGCCGGTGTAGCCCGCGCCAAGCACTGCGACATCGGCCTGCACATTCCCCTGCAGCGAGGGAAGTGCGGGCGGCTCGGGCAAGCTGGCGGCGTACCAGCTGGGCGGGAAGGCGGCGCTCATCGCAGGCCTTGCGGGCGCAGTACGGACGGGCGGAGCGGGGGAGGGCGATCAGCGTTCACGCGCTTAGTTTCGCCGATGCGTGACGGCCATGGTGTGACGGCGACGACTTGCCGCGTTCGCCGGGCGACGGGTAACGTGTCGGCACGCCAAGGAGTTTTCCCATGCGCCGCCTGCCCTGGGTGGGCCTGCCCACCGACAGCACCGTGCTCGGCCATCACCGCTTTGCGGTGGCCGGCGAGAAGTACGTGCGCGCGCTGGCCGATGCAGCCGAGGTCACACCGGTGGTACTGCCGAGCCTGCAGCCTCCGTTGCCGGCTGGCGACTGGCTGCACGGGCTCGATGGCTTGCTGTTGACTGGTGCGGTCAGCAACATCGAACCGCAGCACTACGAGGGCGGCCGCAGTTGGCCCGGCAATCCGCATGACCCGGCCCGCGATGCCAATGCGTTTGCGTTGCTGCACGAAGCGCTTTCGCTGGACATGCCGGTGCTGGCGATCTGCCGCGGCTTCCAGGAAGTGAATGTCGCGCTCGGTGGCAGCCTGCATCCGCAGGTGCATGCGGTGCCGGGCCTGGCCGACCACCGCGAAGACCCGCAGGCGCCGGTGGAGGTGCAGTACGGGCCGGCCCATGCAGTCACCCTGGCCGCCGATGGCTGGCTGGCCACGTGGCAGGGCAGCGATCGCGCGCAGGTCAATTCGGTGCACGGGCAGGGCATCGCCCGCCTCGCCGAAGGCCTGCAGGTCGAGGCCTGGGCCGACGATGGCCTGATCGAGGCCGCACGCAGTCCGCACCATCGTTTCGTGCTCGGCGTACAGTGGCACCCGGAGTGGCGTGTCATGCAGGCGCCGTTCTATCACGCTATTTTCCGTGCGTTCGGCCAAGCTTGCCGGCAGCACCAACAGAACCGACTGGATTCCCGATGAGTTCCCGAACGCGCCCGCGCAAGACGGCTACGCCCCCCGCACCGCAGGAAAGCAGTCTGCTGCGCTGGCTGAAGGAGCGGCGCATCACCGAGGTCGAATGCCTGGTGCCGGACATCACCGGCAACGCGCGCGGCAAGATCATTCCCGCCGACAAGTTCTCTCATGATTACGGCACGCGCTTGCCGGAAGGCATTTTCGCGACCACCGTAACCGGCGAGTTCCCGGACGATTACTACGACCTGACCTCGCCTTCGGATTCGGACATGATCCTGCGTCCGGACCCGGATACCGTGCGCATGGTGCCGTGGGCCACCGATCCGACCGCGCAGGTCATCCACGATTGCTACACCAAGACCGGCGAGCCGCACGAGCTGGCGCCGCGCAACGTGCTGCGACGCGTGTTGGACGCTTACACGGAGCTGGGCCTGCGCCCGGTGGTGGCGCCGGAGCTGGAGTTCTTCCTGGTGCAGAAGAACACCGATCCCGATTTCCCGCTGCTGCCGCCGGCCGGTCGCTCGGGGCGGCCGGAAACGGCCCGCCAGTCCTACTCGATCGATGCGGTCAACGAATTCGACCCCATCCTCGACCTGATGTACGACTACTGTGATGCGATGAAGCTGGACGTGGATACGCTCATCCACGAGTCCGGCGCGGCGCAGCTGGAAGTCAACTTCACCCATGCCAATGCGATGGACCTGGCCGACCAGGTGTTCCTGTTCAAGCGCACCATGCGCGAATCGGCGATGCGTCACGGGGTGTATGCCACCTTCCTGGCCAAGCCGATGGAGAACGAGCCGGGCAGCGCCATGCACATTCACCAGAGCCTGCTGCGGATAAGCGATGGCCAGAACGTGTTCACCGGCGAACATGGCGGGGAAGATTTCAGCCCGTTGTTCGCGCACTACCTGGCCGGCCTGCAGAAGTATGTGCCGATGGCCATGGCGTTCTTCGCGCCGAACGTGAATTCCTACCGCCGGCTGGTGTTTGGCGAGGTCTCGCCGAGCAACGTGCACTGGGGCTTCGACAACCGCACCTGCGGCCTGCGCGTGCCCTTGGATACGCCGGAGAACATGCGTGTGGAGAGCCGCTTCGCTGGCTCTGACGCCAACCCTTACCTGGCGATGGCTGCGACCCTGGCCTGTGGCCTGCTCGGTATCCGCGAGCGGCTGGCACCGGATGCCCCTGTGACCGGCAGCGCCAAGGAGCTGGGCTACAACCTGCCGCGCTCACTGGGCGAAGCGCTGGACGGGCTGGAGCAGTGCAGCGAGCTGCAGGCCCTGCTGGGCGAGCGCTTCTGCCGTGCCTACATTTCGGTCAAGCGCAAGGAATACGAGACCTTTTTCCGTGTCATCAGTTCGTGGGAGCGCGAGTTCCTGCTGCTGAACGTCTGAGCATCTGGAATAGAAAAATCCGCCGCCGGGGGGTAGGCTGGCACCCGTCGCCGGCCCCGCCGGCCCCCCCTTCCCGCATTCTGGAGCACCCGATGAAGCTGCGTATCCTCACGCTCGGCCTGGCCTCCGCCATGCTTGCCGCCTGCAGCGGTGGCAATGGTGGCGCGCAGGACAGCCAGGTCCTGAACGTCTACAACTACAGCGACTACATCGCCGAGGACACCATTCCGACCTTCGAGAAGGAGAGCGGGATCAAGGTGACCTACGATGTGTTCGACAGCGATGAGATGGTCGAGACCAAGCTGCTGGCCGGCAACAGCGGCTACGACGTGGTGGTGCCGACCCTGAACTTCTTCGGTCGCCAGATCCAGGCCGGCGTGTTCCTGCCGCTGGACAAGAGCAAGATCCCGAACCTGGCCAACCTCGATCCGGCGGTGATGAAGCGCATCGCCACCCAGGATCCGGGCAACCAGTACGGCGTGCCGTACATGATCGGTACCACCGGCATCGGCTACAACGTGGAGATGCTGAAGCAGCGCTTCGGCGGCAGCACCGACATCGCCAACAGCTGGGACCTGGTGTTCAAGCCGGAGAACATCAGCAAGATGAAGGACTGCGGCGTGACCATCCTGGACACGCCGGCGGACATGATCCCGATCGCGCTGCATTACCTGGGCCTGGACCCGCACAGCGGTGACCCGGCCGAGCTGCAGAAGGCGGCCGACCTGCTGAAGTCGATTCGCCCCTACGTGCAGAATTTCCACTCCTCGCAGTACGTGGGGTCGCTGGCCAATGGCGGCACCTGCCTGGTGGTCGGCTGGTCGGGTGACATCATCCAGGCCCGCGACCGCGCCGAGGAGGCCAGCAACGGCGTGCACGTGGCCTATTCGATCCCGAAGGAAGGCGCCCCGCAGTGGTTCGACATGCTGGCGATCCCGAAGGATGCCAAGCATCCGGAAGCCGCATACGCCTTCATCAACTACCTGCTGCAGCCGAAGGTTGCCGCGGCCAACACCAACTTCATCCACTACGCCAACCCGGTGCCGACCGCGACTCCGCTGGTGGATGAGGCGATCCGTACCGACCCGACCATCTACCCGCCGGCCGACGTGGCCGAGAAGATGTTCACCTATTCGATCAACACGCCGGAAACCGACAAGCTCTACACCCGGCTGTGGACCGAAGTGAAGACTGGCAGGTAAAGGGTCCTGCCCGCTGGAAGACAGCGGTAGCGCCGGGCCATGCCCGGCGGATGGCCTCAGCCCTTCCCGGAGGCGGCACCGCCGCCCCGGCGAAGGTGCTGCAGGATCGCCGGCAACAGGTCGCGTGCATCGCGGCCGCCGTTGCACAGGAACGACGAACTCATCCGCTGCAGGTTGTGCATGCCGATGAAGAACAGCCCCGGCTGCGGGGAAACACCGAACTCGCCGAGCGGATAGCCGTGCGCGTCCAGTACCCCTTCCACGTCGAGCCAGGGCCATTCGGCGACGAAGCCGGTGGCCAGCACCACCGAGCGGATGCCTGCGGTCTGCAGATCCAGCTCGCATGGCGACGGTTCCGGGTCCCAGTGCAGATAGACCTCTTCGGGGATGTAGCGGGCATCGTCGGTGCGCGGTTCGGGGCGTGTGGCGTAGTACGCGCTGGCCAGCGAATTGAGATAGGCGTACTCGGCCCGCGTGGCCTTGATCGCGGTATGCAACTGCGGGCGCACATCGGCGAAGCGGGCGACGTTTCCTTCGAAGCCCTGCAACCGGCCCAGCAGCCTGATGCCCGCGCGGTGCATCGCCAGCAGGCTGATCGAGCTGCCCAGGCCGGCACGCCCCTTGCCGGAAATCAGCGGGAACTCCGCGGTACGGGCCTTGCGCAGCGCATCCGGTTCTCCGGCCAGGACGGCGGCCGCTTCACTCACGTGCTGGTGGATGCGCCCGGCCATGTCCCACCAGGTCATCGAGTCCTTGCCGCGCAGCCGGCGGGTATGCGAATGCCGCTGGGCCAGTGACCAGTGCACGCTGCGACCGCTGTCGCGAAGGTCCTGGGCGATCTGCGCGCCGGACTGGCCGCCACCGATGACCAGCACCGAGCCCTCAGGCAGCTGGCGGGGGCTGCGGTAGTCGCCGGAATGCAGCAGCGCAAGGCCCGGCGCAGGCGCGAACGGGACCCGCGGCATCCGCGCGCGCCGGTATTCGCCGGTAGCGACCACAACCGCACGGGCGTGGATCAGCCCCTCGCTGCTGTCGATTACATAGCCATCAGGCTCACGCGTAACTCGCTGAACCGCACACCCTTCGCTGATCGGCAAGGAGCGCTCGTCGGCATAGTCGCGCAGCCGCCGGATCACCTCCGGGGCACCCATGAAGCCCTCTGGGTCATCGCCCGCGTAAGCCTGGCCGTGCAGGGCCATCGTCGCGTTGGCGGTGTTGGTCTGGAACGACTCCCAGCGCCGTTGCCAGCTAGCGCCCACGGTCTCCGCTTCCAGCACACGATGCTCGACGCCGGCCTCCTGCAGGACCGCGCTCACTGACAGCCCGGCCTGGCCGGCACCGATGATGGCCAGCGGCAGCGTTGCAGGCAGGGAGCCCGGCAGGCGGGGCGGGAAAGGGGAGGGGCTGTCCGGGGAAGTCACCAGGGTGGGTCCATGCAAGTGCTTGATCCGGGCCATTGCGCGGGGAATGCCCCGGGCCTTCAACAGATCCGGTTCTGAAAAACGTTGCAGATCGAGGCGTCGCCTGTGGTGTCTGGCCGGGACGACCGCAGGGTCGACCAGGGGAGCCCGGGCCTTTGCGCGGACAGGCCACCATGGCGGGGGAAAACCGACACTCCTAGGGCCCCCGGGGCTGGCCAGCGGCCGCTTCCGCCTGCCGCCGTCATATCCCCTGCGGCCCCCGGCCGTTAGAATGGCGGCCGCTGTCCACCGCCCGCTCCCGGAGCCCCCATGCCCGTTGAAGCCCAGCCGGTAGCCGCCGTCGTCGACACGACCGGTGCGCCCGGCTATCTCTCCATTCGTGACCTGCGCAAGGAATTCGACGGTTTCGTCGCCGTCGACGACGTCAATCTGGACGTGCGCAAGGGCGAGATCTTTGCCCTGCTCGGTGGCTCCGGCAGTGGCAAATCGACCCTGCTGCGCTGCCTCGGCGGCTTCGAGACGCCCACCAAGGGCAGCATCACTCTCGATGGCCAGCGCCTGGACGCGCTGCCGCCGTACCAGCGGCCGGTCAATATGATGTTCCAGTCCTATGCGCTGTTCCCGCACATGACGGTCGAGCAGAACATCGCCTTCGGCCTGAAGCAGGACGGGATGGCAAAGGAGGCGATCAGCAAGCGTGTCGGCGAGATGCTGGACCTGGTGCAGATGGGCCACCTGGGCAAGCGCAAGCCGCACCAGCTGTCCGGCGGCCAGCAGCAGCGCGTGGCGCTGGCGCGGTCGCTGGCCAAGGGGCCGAAGCTGCTGCTGCTGGACGAGCCGATGGGCGCGCTGGACAAGAAGCTGCGCTCGCAGATGCAGCTGGAACTGGTCAGCATCATCGAATCGTCGGGCGTGACCTGTGTGATGGTCACCCACGACCAGGAAGAAGCGATGACCATGGCCACCCGCATCGCAGTGATGGATGCCGGCTGGATCCAGCAGGTCGGCAAGCCGGACGAGGTCTACGAGCAGCCGGCCAACCGCTTCGTCGCGGGCTTCATCGGTTCAGTCAATTCCTTCGACGGCGTGATCGACGAGGACCTGCCCGAGTACGTGACCGTGCGGACGCCGCTGTTCCCCGCGCCGATCTACATCGCCCATGGCATCACCTGCTATGAAGGGCAACCGGTCGCGTTCGCGCTGCGCCCCGAGAAGGTGATGATCGGCAAGGACGAGCCGGAAGGGCACACCAACAAGGCGCAGGGCGTGATCGAGGACATCGCCTACTTCGGCAGCCATTCGGTCTATCACGTGCGCCTGCCCAGTGGTGCCAAGGTGCTGGCCAACTTCGCCAACTCGCAGCGCTGGGCCAGTGACGGCCTGACCTGGGGCGACGAAGTGTGGGTGCATTGGCGCGACAACGACGGCGTGGTGCTGACCTCATGAGCGTCGCCGGCCTGAAGCGCTGGCTGCCGGGGCTGCGTGCCACGGTGATCGGCATTCCGTACCTGTGGCTGCTGCTGTTCTTCGCAGTGCCGTTCCTGATCGTGCTGATGATCAGCTTCTCGCACAGCCGGGTCGGCTCGCCGCCGTACACCTGGCTGCTGCAGTACGTGGACGGCGCGTTCTCGCTCAAGCTCAACCTCGAGAACTACCTGGCCCTGTTCCGCGACTCGATCTATGCGCAGGCCTTCCTGAGTTCGATCAAGATCGCGGCCATCTCCACTTTCCTGACCCTGCTGATCGGCTACCCGATGGCCTATGCCATCGCCCGCCTGTCGCCGGCCGCGCGCAACGTGGCAATGATGCTGGTGGTGCTGCCGTCGTGGACCTCGTTCCTGATCCGCGTGTATGCGTGGAAGGCGATCCTGGACCGCAACGGCCTGCTCGACCAGTTCCTGCAGTTCACTGGCCTGCAATCGCTGATGACCAGCATGGGCCTGCCCAAGCTGCAGCTGATCGACACCCCGACCGCCGCCTACATCGGCATCGTCTACTGCTACCTGCCGTTCATGGTGCTGCCGCTGTACGCCAACCTGGTCAAGCACGACCACCGCCTGCTGGAAGCGGCCTACGACCTCGGTGCCAAGCCGTGGCAGGCGTTCCTGCGCATCACCCTGCCGCTGTCCAAGGCCGGCATCATCGCCGGTTGCATGCTGGTGATGATCCCGGCGATCGGCGAATTCGTGATTCCGGAAATGCTGGGTGGCTCGGAAACGCTGATGGTCGGCCGCCAGCTGTGGAATGAATTCTTCAACAACCGCAACTGGCCGGGCGCCTCGGCGATGGCGGTGGCGATGATCCTGTTGCTGCTGGTGCCGATCCTGCTGTTCAACCGTTCCCAGCAGCGCCTGCTGGAAGGGAAGCAGGCATGAGCCCGCGTTCCGCCAAGGGCCTGGGGCTGGGCGTGCTGCTGCTCGGCTTCGCCTTCCTGTACCTGCCGATCCTGTTGTTGATGTTCTATTCATTCAACAGCTCGCGGCTGGCGATGGTCTGGGCCGGGTTCTCCACCCGCGCCTACAGCGACCTGTTCGCCGACCGCGCGCTGATGGACGCAATGTGGACCAGTCTGGTGGTGGCGTTCTGGACCGCCTGTACCGCCACCGTGCTGGGCACGCTGGCGGCGATGGTGATGACCCGCTTCAAGCGCTTCCGTGGCAAGCCGCTGTTCGGCGCGCTGGTGACCGCGCCGCTGGTGATGCCGGATGTGATCCTCGGCTTCTCGCTGATGGCGCTGCTGGCCTCGATGGGCGCGATTCCCGGCTTCCCGGCACGTGGCTTGACCACCATCTGGATCGCCCACGTCACCTTCACCCTGTGCTTCGTCACCGTGGTGGTGTCCTCGCGCCTGCAGGAAATGGACCTGTCGCTGGAAGAAGCCGCGATGGACCTGGGCGCGAGCCGGCTGACCGTGTTCGGGCGCATCACCCTGCCGATCATCGCACCGGCGCTGGTGGCCGGTTGGCTGCTGGCGTTCACCCTGTCGCTGGATGACGTGGTGGTGGCCAGCTTCGTCGCCACACCGGGCTCGACTACGCTGCCGATGAAGGTGTTCGCCTCGGTGCGCATGGGCATCAGCCCGAAGATCAACGCGTTGGCCACCCTGCTGGTGTCGGCGGTGTCGATCGCCGCGGTGATCGGCTGGTACATCAACGCGCGTGCCGAGAAACGGCGCCAGCGCGACCTGCAGCTGGCACGGCAGGACAACGGCTGAGCACACGGTTTGCCGACAACGTCGGCAACACCCGGCTCACGGACAGCGGCGCACAATGGGGATCTTCCAGATGGAGATCCCCCATGATCGTCGAGATTGTCGACCCGGCCACCGGCCAGGTGACCTACCGCCATGAACTGATGGGTGCTGCCGACGTCGAGCAGCGCCTGCAGGCCGCTGCCGATGCCTTCCCCGGCTGGGCCGAGCGCTCGCTGCAGGAGCGGGGGGCGATCCTCAAGCAGATCGCTGGCCAACTGCGTGCGCGCCGCGACGATCTGCAGCAGGCGATGACCCATGAGATGGGCAAGCTCAAGGCAGAGGCGTTGGCCGAGGTCGACAAGTGCGCGGCGGCCTGCGAGTACTACGCCGACCATGCTGCCGACTACCTCAAGCCGCAGCTGATCGACACCGAAGCCCAGCGCAGCTATGTGCGCTACGAGCCGATCGGCTGCGTGTTCGCGGTGATGCCGTGGAATTTCCCGATCTGGCAGGTGTTTCGTTTCCTCGCCCCGGCGTTCATGGCAGGCAACGTGGCCCTGCTCAAACACGCCAGCAACGTGCCGCAGTGCGCCGACCTGATCCTGGCGGTATGCCGTGACGGTGGCCTGCCTGACGGCGTGTTCGATGTACTGCACATCGACAACGACCAGGCGGCCGAGGTGCTGCGCGACGCACGGGTGAAGGCGGTGACACTGACCGGCAGCGAGCGGGCAGGGCGCTCGATCGCGTCCAACGCGGGCAGCCAGCTGAAGAAGTCGGTGATGGAGCTGGGTGGCAGCGATGCCTTCGTGGTGCTCGACGATGCCGACCTCGACAAGACCGTGGCGGCTGCGGTGAAGTCGCGCTTCGATAACAGCGGGCAGACCTGCATCGCGGCCAAGCGCTTCATCGTGGTCGAGGCGGTGGCCGATGAGTTCACCCGGCGCTTCGTGGAAGCCGCGGCCGAGCGCCAGTACGGTGATCCGGACGAGCGCGGTACCACGCTGGCGCCGATGGCCCGTGCCGATCTGCGTGACGAACTGCACAAGCAGGTGCAGGCCAGCGTGGCCAAGGGCGCGCGGGTACTGCTGGGTGGTGAGCCGATTGCGGGTACACATGCCGGCTATCCGGCCACCGTGCTCGATCAGGTCGGCCCGGGCATGCCGGCCTACGACGAGGAGCTGTTCGGGCCGGTGGCTGCGGTGATCCGTGTCAAGGATGAGGCCGAGGCACTGCGCGTGGCCAACGACACCCGCTTCGGCCTGGGCGGCAGCGTGTGGACGCGCGATCCGGTGCGCGGCGAACGTTTCGCGCAGCGCATGGAATGCGGTGCCGCGTTCGTCAACGCCATCGTCAAGAGCGACGCGCGGCTTCCGTTCGGCGGCAGCAAACAGTCCGGTTTCGGCCGGGAGCTGGCCGACCACGGCATCCATGAGTTCATGAACATCAAGACCGTCTACGTGGCTTGATGCCGAACGGTAGTGCCGGCCGCTGGCCGGCATTGCCTGGTTGCCGGCCAGCGGCCGGCACTACCAGAAGCGGGTCATGCGCCACGACCAACGGTCGTGGCCTACCGGTCCGGTGGGTATCGACCGTTGGTCGATACGCCCTACAACCACTTCGCGCGCTTGAACAACCGGTACAGCCCCACGCACACGCCACCCACGCCCACGATCATCAGCGGGTAGGACCACGGCTCGCTCAACTCCGGCATGTGGCTGAAGTTCATGCCGTACCAGCTGGTGATCAGCGTCGGCGCCGCCAGCAGCGCGGCCCATGCACCCAGCCGCTTGACCGTCTCGCCCTGCGCCAGCGTCACCAGCGACAGGTTCACGCTCAGCGCGGTGCCCAGCATCTCGCGCAGGGTGTCGATCACATCGCTGATGCGTACTGCGTGGTCGTGCACGTCGCGGATGTACAGCTTCACTTCGTCGGGGATCAGCTCGCCCTGGTAGCGGCGCAGCTGCGCCAGCACGTCCTGCAGCGGTGCCACCGCCATCCGCATCTTGTTCAGCTCGCGCTTGAGCTCGTACAGCCGCACCACCGTGCTGCGCTTGTAGGTGTCGGCGAAGATGTCCTTCTCCAGCAGCTCCAGGGTGTCGCGGAAGCGGTGCACGATGGGCAGGTAGTTGTCGACCACGAAGTCGGTCACCGCGTACAGGCAGTACGACGGGCCCATCTTCAGCAGCTGCGGCTCGCGTTCCACCCGCGCACGCACCGGGGCATAGGACAGCGAAGCGCCATGGCGTACCGTCACCAGGAAGCGCGGGCCGAGGAAGGCATGGGTTTCGCCGTACTGGATGCGCTCGTCGACCATCTGCGCGGTGGTCACCACCACGAACATGGAATTGCCGTAGGTCTCGACCTTGGGCCGCTGGTGCGCGTTGCGCGCATCCTCGATGGCCAGGTCGTGCAGGCAGAACTCTTCCTGCAGTTTCAACAGCACATCATCATTGGGGTCGTACAGGCCGACCCAGACGAAGCCGTTGCCACTGGCAATGACATCGCTGATGGCGTCCAGGGTGATGTCGTGGCGTTTGCCCTCGTCATCGTAGTGGACGCAGTTGATGACGCAGGCGGGGTTGGCCGAGGCGGGCGCGGCAGCAGAGGCGGGCAATGACATGCCCGCCATCGTGCGTCAGGGCTGTGTTTTGGACAAGTGAGGAGTACGCCCCAGCACCCATGCCAGCGCGACGTGGACGGGCAGCAGCAGCACGATCCACTGCACGTTGTACTGTGCCTGCAGGCTCAGCCAGTGCAGTACCAGCGCGGCCACCGCCTGTACCGCCAGCAGCCACAGCACGATCCTGAACATGCGGCCCGGCACGCGACGACGCAGCAGGGCGATTGCACCCGGCAACAGCAGCACCGCCAGCGGCGAGAGCAACAGCAGGTTGCGGTTGGCCCATGCGGCGTAGTGGATGCTGAAGCCCCACAGGAACACCAGCACGCCACCAAACAGGGCGCACAGCAGCCAGAACGGCAGGGCCAGCCCGGCCAGCAGGCGCGGGCGGTTGCGCAGCGCCAGCACGCCGCCGGCCACGATCAGCCCGAGCAGCAGCCACGGCCACCAGCGGCGCGCGAATTCCTTCGGCTCCGGATCGATACGGTGCGGCAGCAGTTCCTGCTCGGACTGCACCAGCGGACGGCCATCGCTGTTGCGTGCCTGGCGCAGCGCATCGGCCAGGCGCATCGGCACGAAGGCTTCCTGCCAGCGCGACAGCGGCTGGTCGGCGAACGGCCCGAGGCCGACATCGAAGCCCAGCCACATCCACGGTGCCGGCGACGCCAGGCGGACCGATTCACTGCGGTAGGTGTTGCCGCGCGAGCGCCCCGACAGCTGCGACTGCAGGCCGCCACCCAATGCCTTGTCCAGCGTGTCGCGCACCATCGTGGCGCAGTTGGCGGTGTAGTAATCGTAGTGGTAGCGCGCGTTTTCCGGCTTGGCCCGCTCGGCCAGGTCGGCGGCCAGCGAACGTGCCTGGTCCGGGCGCAGGTCCAGCCACTGCACGCTGGCACCGCGGCCGGTCTCGTCGTAGTACGACAGGTCCTGCTGCAACGGCAGCGCCACCAGGTAATACATCATGTCGCCGCGTGCGAAGCGGCTGATGAAATCGTCCTCGGACGGATCGAAGTAGCCGAAGTTGTACGAGGTTGCCTCACCGCTCACCGGATCGAGCACGACGATGGCATCGTGACCGAAGCGTTCGAAGAACACGGTGCCCGGCTGCATGGTCACCACGCCGATGCGCGGGGCAGGGGCTTCAGCGATGGTCGCGGGTACGGCAGGTGTGGCTGCCACCGGCTGCGCGAAGGCGGCCAGCGGCAGGGCCATGGCCAGCACGCACAGTACCAGCCACGCCATGAGGATCAGGCCACCGCGCTTCAAGCGTCGTCCTGCGCGTCCGGCGGCAGCACGGTCACGTGGAAGGCCTGCACCCGGCGCGCATCGGCGCGGGCCACGCGGAACATGAAACGGTCCAGCGCCAGCTCGTCACCGACTTCCGGCAGATGGCCCACGGCCTCGGTGACCAGGCCACCGATGGTGTCGTAGTCCTCGTCGGAGAAGGTGGCACCGAAGCGCTCGTTGAAGTCGCCGATCGGGGTCAGCGCGTCGACCACGTACTGGCCGTCGGACTGGATGGCGATCTGCGCCGAGGGATCTTCAGCCTCGTCATGCTCGTCGTCGATGTCGCCGACGATCTGTTCCAGCACGTCCTCGATGGTGACCAGCCCGGCGACACCGCCGTACTCGTCGACCACGATGGCCATGTGGTTGCGCGACAGGCGGAACTCCTTCAGCAGCACGTTGAGCTTCTTCGCTTCCGGGATCAGCACCGCCGGGCGCAGCAGCTCGCGCACGTTGGCCGGGCCGTTGTCGGCAACCACGCCGCGCAGCAGATCCTTGGCCAGCAGGATGCCAAGGATGTCGTCCTTGTTCTCGCCGTGCACCGGGAAGCGCGAATGGCCGGATTCGACCACCTGCTTCATCAGTTCCAGGAAGGGCGCTTCGACCGGCAGCGAGACCATCTGCGAACGCGAGATCATCACGTCGCCCACGGTCAGCTCGGCCACCGAAATGGCGCCTTCCATCATCTTCAGGGTATCGGCGGCGATCAGACCCTCTTCCTGCGCGGTGTGCAGGACAGCGACCAGCTCGTCGCGGGTATGGGGTTCGCCGGAGAAGGCGGAGGTCAGGCGTTCAAGCCAGCCGCGCTTCTTTTCACTGTGCTCCGCAGGGGAGCTACTACTGTCGTCTTCTGACATCTCTGGAAAAAAGGCACCCGGCAGGCCGGGCGTTGACCCAAGTCTAGCAGGATGTGGCGGCCTGTCAGTGACTGCCGGTGGCCGGGGTTGGGGCGGCCGGGGCCGGCTCATCCTCGGGCAGGTCCAGGCTGTAGGTGCAGCCGGCCAAGGTCTTGCCGGGGTGGGAGGCCACGGTGGAGATGCTGAGGATGATCGACTCGATCTGCGCCTCGCCGGTCTTCGGGTCGGTCACGTCGCGGCTGACCAGCTCGCGCCCGGCCATGAACTTGCCGTCCTGGTCGTAGCCGGTCTCCAATTCCAGCCGTTTGGCCAGCGGGCGTGGGTCGGCCTGGTCGAGCACCGCCATGATGCTGGCGCCGGCCACCGCCACCCGCTCGGTCTGTTGGCCGAAGACGGTGATCGGGCTGGCCAGCCGGAACTCGCTCATGAACTGGTTGCCCTGCGGCAGCGGCTGCAGGCCCTGGGCCACGGCCTTCAGCGGATCGGCCAGCAGCGGCGCCAGCGCGGCCTGCTCGGCCACGCCCTGGCGACATTCGATCAGGGCCGGCAGGTCCAGGCTGGAGGCGAAGGCCGACGGGACCGCAAGGACACACAGCAGGGGCAGGCAGCAGCGCAGTGACACGAGCGGTTTCCGCAGGCGGGGGCCGCCATCATAGCTCCGGCGAGCGCCTGAACGGCCAGGTGAGAAGGCGCAGGAAACCGATCATCGCCCGCCGTACGACCATCAGCGACAGGGTCAGCACGACCGCAAGCATGGCGATCTGCATCGATTGCCCTGCGATGCGTGCCACGGCCGGCCACAGGCCCTGGCTGGTCAGCCAGGGCATCAGTTCCGCTGCGGCTGTCCTGGCCACGTTCGTGTAGATCGCGGCCAGCACGAACAGCACCAGCAGCGAGGTGCGGCTGGCATGGAAGAACGGGAGCGCGTTCACGGAGCGGCCCAGGCGGCGGTGCAGGATCATCCGCCACAGGACCGGAAGGGTCAGTGCACCCACCAGCGTCAGCACCATCGACGTTTCAAGCAGACCGGGGAGATGGGCCGGTTCCAACCGTCCGCTGAGGTGCGGGCCGATCATGCCGATCGCCAGCCCGGCCAGCAGGCACACGGGCGAGAGCAGGGCCAGGCTGCGCGGCAGCCAGTGCCTGCCGGCGGGATCGCGGGTGCTGATGCAGCGCACGGCATACGCGCCCAGCACCAGCAGCATGGCGAACAAGCTGGCGCCGATCACAAACATCATTGAGCCGTTTCCCAAGGTCATCCTTGTTCCTCTCGTGATTCTTGGCGACGGGCGTGTCCCGCTCAGCGCTCGCCAGCGTACGGGTCAGCGATGCCGAGCTCGGCCAGGATCTCGCGCTCCAGCTGTTCCATCGCCTCGGCTTCCTTGTCGTCCTCGTGGTCCCAGCCGAGCAGGTGCAGCACGCCGTGCACGGTCAGGTGCGCGTAGTGCGCGTTGAGCGCCTTGCCCTGTTCGTCGGCCTCGCGGGCCACCACCGGTGCACAGATCACCAGGTCACCCAGCAGCGGGAACTTCACGCCCTTGGGCAGGCCTTCGGGCACGTCGGCCGGGAAGCTGAGCACGTTGGTGGCGTAGTCCTTGCCACGGTAATGGCGGTTCAGCGACTGCCCTTCCTTGGCATCGACCACGCGGATGGCCAGGTCGGCCTCGCGGATGCGGCCCTTCAGCGCAGCGGCCACCCACTTGCGGAAGCTGACGGCCGCCGGCAGGCCGGCACGCGGCAGGGCATAACTGACGGCGACGTCCAGTCGCACGGGACCACGGGTCATGGAGTCGCTCCAGGTTGGATCTGATGCAGGTCGCGGCGGTCGTAGGCACTGACGATACGCGCCACCAGCGGATGACGGACCACGTCGCGGGATTCGAAGAAGGTGAAGCTCACGCCCTCGACCTCGCGCAGCACATCGATGGCATCGCGAAGGCCGGACTTCACATGCTTGGGCAGATCGGTCTGGGTCAGGTCACCGGTGACCACCGCGGTGGAGCCATAGCCCAGGCGGGTCAGGAACATCTTCATCTGCTCGATGGTGGTGTTCTGTGCTTCGTCCAGGATCACGAATGCATCGTTGAGCGTGCGGCCCCGCATATAGGCCAGCGGTGCGATCTCGATGACGTTGCGCTCGAGCAGCTTCACCACCTTTTCCACACCCATCATCTCGTACAGGGCGTCGTACAGCGGTCGCAGGTAGGGGTCGACCTTCTGGCTGAGGTCGCCGGGCAGGAAGCCCAGCTTCTCGCCGGCTTCCACCGCCGGGCGCACCAGGATCAGGCGCTGCACCCTCGATTCATTCAGAGCTTCGACCGCGCTGGCCACGGCCAGGAAGGTCTTGCCGGTGCCGGCCGGACCGATACCGAAGTTGATGTCGTGGCTGGCGATCTGGTGCAGGTAGCGGCTCTGGTTGGCACCGCGTCCGCGCACCGTGCCGCGCTTGACCTTGATCGCCACGTCCTGTGCTTCGTAGGAGCGCTCTGCGATCTGTTCGACATTGGCCTGTGCCAGGCGCAGATGGATGGCGTGGTTGTCGAAGGTGGTCTCGCCGGCTTCGGCATACAACGCCTCGACCAGCTTCTGCGCCTCGGCGATGGCCTCGTTCGGCCCGCTGATGCGGAACACGAAGCCACGGTTGGCGATCTCCACGCCGAGCTTCAGCTCGATCTGGCGCAGGTGGCCATCGAAGGGGCCGCACAGGTTGGCCAATCGCTCGTTGTCTTCCGGCGACAGGGTGAAGTCTCGATGATCGATGCTTTTCATTGCCTTGGGTGGGGCGGAAGCCTTCCACCGCAGTGTATTCAGGGAGGACAAGGGTAGCGCGCGCACGGGGCGCACGGCCAGAAGGAGGGCGATACAGCGTTTTCCACACCCGGTGTGGACGGGAGCTGAGGAAACCTGTGGATAGACCTCTGCAGTGCTTGTGCCACAAGCCTCATGAGAAGCTGGTGAAAAAATCGTCACGGCCGTAAGGGCTCCCGCATCGACAGGACGGGCGCGTCGTGAGGAGGGCACATCGCAGCGTTCCGCCATGCACTCCGGGATTCATCGTGATGGCAGCGCAGGTTCCACTGCCAGGCGAGCAACGGGACCGTGCCGAGCCGGTTTTCCACACCCGCTGTGGAATGATGCTGAATCAACCTGTGGATAGGTGGTTCAGACCCTTGTCGCAAGGGCTTCGCCACGCCGTGGTGAAAAAACCGCCAGGGCTGATCGGGATCATTGTGGGTGCACGGGGCACATGGCACCGTAGCGCCGTCGCAGGAGGGGCTGGCACGGATATGGGCAATGGCATGCGTCGATTTGGGCTGGTAGGCGTCGGTCTGCTGGCAGGGTGTGGGCAGGCACCGCCCACCGCACTGGGCACGCTGGAATGGGACCGGATCACGGTGCCGGCGCCGGCAGCCGAAGTAATCGCCACGGTGGACGTGCACGAAGGCCAGCAGGTCAAGGCCGGCGCGGTGCTGATGCAGCTCGACCCGGCCCGCGGCGACGCGCAGTTCGCTGCCGCTCAGGCCGACACGGCGCGTGCGCAGGCGCAGCTGGAAGAACTGAAGATCGGGCCGCGCCAGGAGCAGATCGCGCAGGCACAGGCACAGCTGACCGCATTGCGCGCACAGGCGGCCGAGGCCAGTGCCTACTACCTCCGGGTGCAGCCATTGGCGCAGCAGCGCCTGATCGCCGCCGCCGAACTGGATCGCGCGCGCGCCGCCGCCGGCAATGCCGAGGCCAGCGTGCGTGCTGCCGAGCAGGCCTGGCTGGAGCTGGTGCACGGCAGCCGCGCGCAGGACATCGCCCAGGGCCAGGCCGCCGCCGAAGCCGCACAGGCGCAACAGGTCGTGCAGGGGGTCAACCTGCAGAAGCTGCAGCTGCGCGCGCCACGCGATGGCGTGGTCGATGCCTTGCCGTACCGGCAGGGTGACCAGGCCCCCATCGGCGCACCGCTGGCGGTGATGCTGGTCGGCGAGCGTCCCTACGCGCGTGTCTACCTGCCGCAGCCGCTGCGCCTGCAGGTCACCGTTGGGCAGGCCGCACAGGTGCAGTTGGAAGGGGGCGGCACCGTGCTGAAAGGGCGCGTGCGTTCGATCCGCAGCGAGCCCTCGTTCACGCCGTACTACGCACTGACCGGCGACGACGTCGCGCGCTTGAGCTATCTGGCCGAGATCGAAGTGGACGAGGCTGCAGACATGCGCAAGCTCCCGGCCGGGTTGCCGGTGCAGGTGCGCTTCTGAACACCAGTGAGGACATCGCGGTCCGCGCACGAGGGCTGACGCGTCGCTTCGGCGAACTTCTGGCCGTGGACAACGTCGACCTGACCGTGCCGCGCGGCCAGGTCTACGGCTTCCTGGGCCCGAACGGCTCTGGCAAGTCGACCACCATCCGCATGCTGTGCGGCCTGCTGGAACCCAGCGCCGGGCAGATCGAGGTGCTGGGCCTGGCGGTGCCGGAGCAGGCAGAGGCGCTGCGCCGGCGCATCGGCTACATGACCCAGCGCTTTTCGCTGTACGAAGACCTGTCGGTGCGCGAGAACCTGGAATTCCTCGCCGCCATCCAGGACCTGCCACGTGCGCAGGCGCGGCAGCGGATCGAAGCGCTGCTGCAGCAGTACCGCCTGCAGGACCGGCAGCCGCAGTTGGCCGGCACCCTCAGTGGTGGGCAGAAGCAGCGCCTGGCGCTGGCCGGTGCGGTGATACATGGGCCGGAACTGCTGTTCCTGGACGAGCCGACCAGTGCGGTCGATCCGGAATCGCGCCGCGACTTCTGGGAGGCCCTGTTCGAGCTGGCTGACGCGGGCACTACGGTGCTGGTGTCGACCCACTACATGGACGAAGCCGAGCGTTGCCACCGGCTGGCGATCCTCGACCGTGGCGCACTGGTGGCCGACGGCACGCCGGACCAGCTGTGTGCACAGCTGCAAGGCCGCACGTTGCAGGTCACCTCGACGCAGCCGCGCCAGGCCAGCCGCGCGCTGGCCGCATTGCCTGGCGTGCTGAGCGTGGCGCAGATCGGCACTCAGCTGCGCGTACTGTGCAGTGAGGAGATGGCAGATGTCGCTGAGCTGCGCCATGCACTGGCCGGTGCCGATCCGCAGGCCAGCATTGAGCCGGTGGCGCCGAACCTGGAAGACGTCTTCGTGGCCGCCACCCGCGGCCGCGGCCGGGAGCCGGCGGCATGAACCTGCGCCGGCTGTGGGCGATCATGCTCAAGGAACTGCGGCAGCTGCGCCGTGACCGCATCACGCTGGCGATGATCATCGGCATTCCGGTGATGCAGCTGCTGCTGTTCGGCTATGCGATCAATCTCAATCTGCGCCACCTCGACGCCGGTGTCGCCGACCAGGCCAACAGTGCGGCGTCACGCGCGCTGGTGCAGGACATGGTCGCCACCGGTGTGATCACGCCGCGCAGCGACACCTACACGCCTGATGAGCTGATGCAGGCGCTGCGCCGAGGCGAAATCAGTGTCGGCATCGTGGTGCCGGCCGACTTCGAGCGTCGTCGCTTCGATGGACGCGAGGCAGTGCAGGTACTGGTCGATGGCAGTGACACGGTGGTGCAGAGCGCGGCGATCCAGCTGGCGCAGGTGCCGCTGGAGACACGACCGACCAGCAACACGCGGCCACTACGCGAAGGCAGCATCGCCGGTGGTCCGATCAGTGTGACCAGTTTCTACAACCCGCAGCGGCGTTCGGCAGTGAACATCGTGCCGGGCCTGATCGGGGTGATCCTGACCATGACCCTGGTGATGTTCACTGCCGTGGCGGTGGTGCGCGAACGCGAGCGCGGCAACATGGAACTGCTGATCGCCACGCCGGTGTCACGCAGCGAACTGATGGTCGGCAAGGTGCTGCCCTATGCGGCCATCGGTCTGCTGCAGACCACGCTGGTATTGGTGCTGGGCACCTGGCTGTTCCAGGTGCCGATCCGCGGCAGCCTGCTGGACATCTATCTGGCCGCGGTGCTGCTGGTGCTGGCCAACCTGGCGCTGGGCCTGTTGATTTCCACGCGCGCACGCTCGCAGTTCCAGGCCATGCAGATGACCCTGTTCCTGTTCCTGCCGTCGATCCTGCTGTCGGGCTTCATGTTCCCGTTCGCCGGCATGCCGCGGCCGGTGCAGTGGCTGGCCGAGGTGCTGCCGCTGACTCATTTCCTGCGCCTGGTGCGCGGCATCATGCTGCGCGGCGCCTCGCTGTGGGAGCTGTGGCACGACGCGCTGGCGCTGCTGGCCTTCATCGTGGTGATGATGACGCTGGCGATCCTGCGCTTCCGCAAGCGGCTGGATTAAGGCCTGCCGACCAACGGTCGGCATCCACAACTACCGCGGTGGGTGCCAACCGTCGGCCGGCATCAATTCCGGTAGGTGCCAACCGTCGGTCGGCACACCTTATTCAGCCACCACGCGCGCGCGCAGCGAATTGGTCAACGCTTCGGTGATCACAACATCCACGAACTGGCCGATCAATCGTGCCGGCGCCGGGAAGTTCACCGAACGCATGTTCTCGGTCTTGCCGGTCAGCTCGTTCGGGTTCTTGCGCGAAGGACCTTCCACCAGCACGGTCTGCACGGTGCCGACCATCTTCTCGGAGATGCCGGCGGCATGCGCATTGATGCGTTCCTGCAGACGCGACAGGCGTGCGTGCTTCTCGGCGTCGCTGATCGTGTCCTCCAGGTCCGCAGCCGGGGTGCCCGGGCGACGCGAATAGATGAAGGAGAAGCTGTGGTCGAAGCCGATGTCCTCGATCAGCTTCATGGTCTTCTCGAAGTCGGCATCGGTCTCGCCGGGGAAGCCGACGATGAAGTCCGAGCTGATCGAGATGTCCGGTCGCACCGCGCGCAGCTTGCGGATCTTCGACTTGAATTCCAGTGCGGTGTAGCCGCGCTTCATCGCCGACAGCACGCGGTCGCTGCCGGCCTGCACCGGCAGGTGCAGGAAATTGGCCAGCTGCGGGACGTCGCGGAACGCATCGATCAGCGAATCGCTGAACTCCAGCGGGTGCGAGGTGGTGAAGCGGATGCGGCCGACGCCATCGATCTCGGCGATGGTGCGGATCAGCAGGCCGAGGTCGGCGAATTCGCCGTCGCCATACGGGCCGCGGTAGGCGTTGACGTTCTGGCCGAGCAGGTTGATCTCGCGCACGCCCTGCGCGGCCAGCTGCGCCACTTCCACCACCACGTCCTCGAACGGGCGGCTGACCTCGGTGCCGCGGGTGTAAGGCACCACGCAGAACGAGCAGTACTTGGAACAGCCTTCCATGATCGAGACGAAGGCCGAGGCACCGTCGGCGCGCGGCTCGGGAAGGCGGTCGAACTTCTCGATCTCGGGGAAGCTGATGTCCACCTGCGGACGCTTCTGCTCGCGCCGTGCGCGGATCAGTTCCGGCAGGCGGTGCAGGGTCTGCGGGCCGAACACTAGGTCGACGAACGGCGCGCGCTTGATGATCGCTTCGCCTTCCTGCGAGGCGACGCAGCCGCCGACGCCGATGATGACTTCACGGCCCTTGTTCTTCAGGCTCTTCCACACGCCCAGCTGGCTGAACACCTTCTCCTGCGCCTTCTCGCGGATGGAGCAGGTATTGACCAGGATGACGTCGGCGTCGTCCGGGCTGTCGGTCAGTTCCAGGCCATCGCTGGCGGCAAGCACGTCGGCCATCTTGGCCGAGTCGTACTCGTTCATCTGGCAACCGTGGGTCTTGATGTACAGCTTGCCTTTCACCTGGTCGGGCTTGCGCGGACCGGCGGGCAGGGCAACGAGCGGGGTACCGCCCGGCGTGGCGGGCGGAAAGACGTCTGGCGTCCCGGTCATGGCGCTTAATCCATTCGGGTGGCGGGAAAGCGGGCAATTCTACCCGCATCCCGGAGCGTCCGCCCGGTGCAACGCCAACGGCACCGCGCTGCGCGCTCGCGGGGCATGGCCCCGCGCTACCTGCATCCCGCCCCGTTCGGTAGCGCCGGGCCGTGCCCGGCGGGTGCGCTTACGCCGCTGCCAGCTCCGCATCAATCTGACGCGAACGGTCAAAGGCGGTCATCGCACTCATTCGCGCGATGTAGTCAGCCGTGGCCGGCGCCGGCTGCACCAGGCCGAAGGCGGTGGTCCAGGCCAGCGCATTGCCCCACAGCACGTCGGCGGCGCTCATCGTCTCGCCGAGCAGGTACGGCCCCTGTGCCAGCTGGGCTTCGATCACCTGCAGCACCGTCTCCGCGTCGTTGTAGGGCGACATCAGGCGCGGCGGCGGCTCGCGGTGCATTGCCTTGTCGATCATCGCCGGCTCGAAACAGGCGCCGTAGAAGGCCATCCAGCGCAGGTAGGGGCCGCGCAGGGCGTCGCCGATCGGCGGGGCCAGCCCGGCTTCCGGGTACAGGTCGGCCAGGTACAGGTAGATCGCCACCTGTTCGGTCACCAGTGCGCCGTTGTGGACGATGGCCGGCACCTTGCCCATCGGGTTGATGGCCAGGTAGGCCGGGGCCAGGTTGGCGCCGGCCTTCAGGTCCAGCACCTGCATGCGGTAGTCGGCACCCAGCGCTTCGAGCAGGGCCACGGCGCCGCTCGAGCGTGAACGGGCGGCGTGGTACAGGGTGATCTGGCGGGATGTCATGGCATTGCTCCTTGCGGTGGGTGGTGAACTGGAGCTCATCCTGGGGCACTATTGCGGACGACTTCTGTCCTCGATCCTTCATGCGCCATACCGCCCATCGACTGCTGCGCCTGATCGCCCTGCTGCAGGCCCGCCGCCAGTGGTCCGGGGCCGAACTGGCCGAGCGCATGGGTGTGGACCGGCGCAGCATCCGCCGTGACATCGAGCGCCTGCGCGAGCTGGGTTACCCGGTACAGGCCTCGGCCGGCGTTGGTGGCGGCTACCAGCTGGGGTCCGGCGCGCCGGTGTTGCCGATGCTGCTGGACGAGGAGGAGGCGACCACCCTGGCCATCGCGCTGCGTGCGGCCTCGGCCACCGTCGCCGGGATCGACGACACCGCGCGTGGGCTGCTGTCCAAGCTCGACCCGCTGGTGCCGGCCCGCCGTCGCCAGCAGGCGGGCGAGGTGCATGCAGCGACGGCTACCCTGTCCGATCTTCCGTCAACCGATGCACGCCTGCTGGGCCGGCTGGCCCTGCATTGCCGGCAGGCGGCGCGGCTGGCCTTCGAGTACCGCAGTGCGCAGGACGCGGTGACCCAGCGCGAGGTCGAGGCCCAGCATCTGGTCAATTACGGTCGGCGCTGGTACCTGCTGGCCTGGGATCTGGGGCGCCAGGACTGGCGCACCCTGCGCGTGGACCGGATGGGCGCGGTACGCGAATGCTCCGAGCCGGGCATGCACCGACGCACCCCGGCACCGCCGGATGTAATGGTGCGGCAGGCAGTCAGCCAGGCCCCGTTCGCGCTGCAGGCGATCCTGCGCCTGGCCGGCAGCCGCGCCGAGCTGGAAGGGCGCATTCCGCCGTGGTGCGGCGTGCTGGAGGCCGATGGCGCCGACCATTGCCTGCTGCGCATGGGCGCCGAGAGCCGCGGCATGATGCTGGCGCAGATCCTCAGCCTGGACCGCGTGCCGGTGGCGCTGTGGACCACGCCACCGGGTCTGCGCGACGAGCTGGCGCAGCGCCTGGCTGGGCTGGGGCAGGTGTTGGCTGTGGCGCCGGTCACAGCCTGAGCCGCATCGCTTGGCAAGCTCCGGCGAAGCTGGGACACTCGCCGCCATGAAGGGGATACTGGGGACAACGGCGATCATCATCGCTGCGCTGACCGCTGCGCCGGCCAGCGCCGGCAGCCTGTACAAGTGCCAGGGTGCCGACGGCGTCACCAGTTATGTCAGCAAGCGTGTAGCCGGGGCCCGCTGCAGCACCATCAGCTACAGCCGCGATACCCGCCCGGCACCGCGCCCGGTGGTTTCCGCGCCGAAACCGTCTCCGGCCACCGTGGCCAGCATCGAGCGCAATCCGGTCGCTGTGGCGGCCAGTGCGGCAGCACCGGCCGTGGCTGGGCCAGCACCTGCAGCTGCTCCCGCGCCCCAGGCCACCCCACGTGGCGGCCGCATGGTCAGCGGGCAGGTCTATTCCTTCATGAAGGATGGGGTGCGCCACTACACCAGCGCCCGGCCGACCCAGGTGGCCAATCTCGGCCCGGTGCGCACCATCCGCTACAGCTTCATGGAGCGCTGCTACGCCTGCGGGGTCAACCCGCGCGTGGACTTTGGCACGGTGCGCTTGAACACCACCGCGTTCCAGAGCGAGATCACCTCGGCCGCACGCGAGTTCGGCGTCGACGAGGCGGTGGTGCGCGCGATCATCCATGCCGAGTCGGCCTACAACCCGACCGCGCTCAGCCGCGCCGGCGCCCAGGGCCTAATGCAGCTGATGCCCCCCACCGCCGCCCGCTTCGGGGTCGGTGATTCCTACGATGCCGGGCAGAACATCCGCGGCGGCGTGCAGTATCTTGCGTGGCTGCTGAAACGCTTCAATGGCGACCTGACCCTGGCCGCCGCCGGCTACAACGCCGGCGAAGGTGCGGTCGACCGCCACGGTGGCGTGCCGCCTTACAGCGAAACCCAGTACTACGTGCGCCGGGTCGGCCAGCTGGCCGAGCGTTACCGCACCGCCCTGAGTCACCAGTAGGTGCCGTTAACGGGTGGGTGCCGACCGTTGGTCGGCACTCATTTGAAAGGTAGTGCCGGCCGCTGGCCGGCAACCCCGCAATCAATGTTGTTGCAATGCGTTGTGTGGCGCGCGACGGTTCCGCTACACTCGGCCATGATTCAATGCGGCTCTGGCCCCCACCGGAACCGTTGGCAGCCTTAAAGCTACCTAATCAATATCGGAGTGCCGGATGGCAAACGATGGGGTACACGATCCAGTCAACACCGGACGTCGGCGTTTTCTTTCTGCCACCACAGCCGTGGTGGGCGCCGTCGGCGTCGGATTCACCGCAGTCCCTTTCATCAAATCCTGGAATCCCAGTGCGCGGGCCAAGCTTGCCGGTGCACCCGTGGTGGCCGACATCAGCGCGCTGCAGGAAGGCCAACGCCTGATCGTGGAATGGCGTGGCCAGCCGATCTGGATCGTCAAGCGGTCCAAGGCCATCCTCGACGCGCTGCATGGGCTGGATGGCCGTCTCAAGGACCCCGAGTCCGGTGAGAAGGACCAGCAGCCGGACTACGTGCTGAAGCAGAACCCCGAGCTGCGTTCGATCAAGCCGGACATTTCCGTGCTGGTCGGCCTGTGCACGCACCTGGGCTGCTCACCGGAAATGGTCGCCGAGATCCGGCCTGAACCCTACGACCCGCAGTGGAAGGGCGGCTACTTCTGCCCCTGCCACAAGTCGCGCTTCGACATGTCCGGCCGTGTCTTCAAGGACGTGCCGGCGCCGATCAACCTGAAGGTGCCCGCGCACCACTACCAGGACGACAACACCATCATCATCGGTGTCGATCCGCAGGGGGCTGCCTGATGGCCAATATCCTCAGCCGTACCGCCAGCGGCGTGGCCGACTGGGTCAATGCCCGGGCACCGGGCCTGATGCCGGTGTACCGCAAGCACGTCAGCGAGTACTACGCGCCGAAGAACTTCAACATCTGGTACTACTTCGGTTCGCTGGCGCTGCTGGTGCTGGTCAACCAGATCGTCACCGGCATCTTCCTGACGATGCACTACAAGACCAACGCCGCCGAGGCGTTCGGCTCCATCGAATACATCATGCGGGACGTGGAGTGGGGCTGGCTGATCCGCTACATGCACTCCACCGGGGCCTCGCTGTTCTTCATCGTGGTCTACCTGCACATGTTCCGCGGCCTGCTGTACGGCAGTTACCAGAAGCCGCGCGAGCTGGTGTGGATCCTCGGCATGCTGATCTACCTGGTGCTGATGGCCGAAGCCTTCATGGGCTACGTGCTGCCGTGGGGCCAGATGTCGTTCTGGGGCGCCAAGGTGATCATCTCGCTGTTCGGCGCCATCCCGGTGATCGGCAACGGCCTGACCGAATGGATCATGGGCGACTACCTGCCCAGTGATGCCACGCTCAACCGCTTCTTCGCACTGCATGTCATCGCTTTGCCGCTGGTGCTGCTGTTGCTGGTGGTGCTGCACCTGGGCGCGCTGCATGAAGTGGGGTCGAACAACCCGGACGGGGTGGAGATCAAGAAGGGGCCGAAGGGCAACCGCTGGTCGCCGAACGCACCGGCCGACGGCATCCCGTTCCACCCGTACTACACGCTCAAGGACGGTGTCGGCGCCGGCTTCCTGCTGATCATCGCGGCTTTCATCATCTTCTTCGCACCTGCATTCGGTGGCCTGTTCCTGGAGCACGACAACTTCACCGAGGCCAACCGCCTGGTGACCCCGGAGCACATCAAGCCGGTCTGGTACTACACCCCGTACTACGCGATGTTGCGGGTGGTGCCGAACAAGCTGGGTGGCGTGCTGGTGATGTTTTCGGCCATCGCCATCCTGTTCCTGGTGCCCTGGCTGGACCGCGCGCGGGTGAAGTCCTACCGCTACCGCGGCGTGCTCTCGAAGGTGCTGCTGGGCGTATTCGCGGTGTGCTTCGTCTGGCTCGGCGTGATCGGCTCCGGCCCGGGCACCGACGCGCATGAGACCTACATCGGGCGGGTGCTGACCTTCCTGTATTTCGCGTTCTTCATCACCATGCCGCTATGGACACGCTTGGACAAGACCAAGCCGGTACCGGAGAGGGTGACCACCCATGACTGAGCGCTGGATGGTCCGGCTGGCCCTGGCGGCCACCCTGATGCTGGGAAGTTTCCTGGCCTCCGCCGCCGAAGGCGGCACCAAACTGCTGCAGGCCGGCAACGACCTCGGTGACCGCGCCTCGCTGCAGCGCGGCGCGCAGCTGTACATGAACTACTGCTCCGGCTGCCATGCGCTGAAGTACCTGCGCTATTCGCGGATGGCGCAGGACCTGGGCCTGACCGAAGAGGAGGTGATGAACAACCTCAACTTCACCGGTTCGGCGATCGGTGACCCGATCCCGGTGGCAATGCCCAAGGAAAACGCCGAAAAGTGGTTCGGCAAGATGCCGCCGGACCTCAGCCTGATCTCGCGCGTGCGTGGCAGCGACTGGGTCTACACCTACCTCAAGTCGTTCTATCTGGACAGCAGCCGGCCGCTGGGCTGGAACAACGCGCTGTTCGCCAACGCCTCCATGCCCAATCCGCTGTGGGAGATGCAGGGCCTGCAGCACGCCGTGCACGGCAAGCCCGAGGCCCCCGGCATGGACCCGCCGGTGACCGGCCTGCGCATCGACAGCCCCGGCTCGGTCGATGCCGGCCAGTACGACCAGGCCGTGCGGGACATCACCAACTTCCTCGAATATGCCGGTGAACCGGCCGCACTCAAGCGCCAGCAGCTGGGCGTGTGGGTGATCCTGTTCCTGGCCCTGTTGACCTTCCTGCTGTACCTGCTGAAGAAGGAATACTGGAAGGACGTTCACTGATTCTGCCGCCGGCCATCGCACGGGCCTATTGGCTTTTGTGATGGTCGGTTGCACACTCGGGGAGGAGTCGATCGCTGGCACGGTGCCGGCGGCGCCGATGCGGCAGGCGGTCTCCTGTCGTGGGAGAGCCTTTGATGGCGGCGAGCGTACGCATGCGCAATACACTGACGCTGTTTTCCTCGAACGACGACGTACTGTGCCACCGTGTACGCCTGGTCCTGGCGGCCAAGGGTGTGAGCTTCGATTTCGTTCCGGTCGATCCGCAGAACCCACCCGAAGACCTGATCGACCTCAATCCGTACCACTCGGTGCCGACCCTGGTCGAGCGCGAGCTGGTGCTGTACGCGGCGTCGGTGGTCAGCGAATACCTCGATGAGCGCTATCCGCATCCGCCGCTGATGCCGGTTGATCCGTTGTCGCGTGCCCGCATCCGGTTGGCCATGCTGCGCATCGAGCACGACTGGGTGCCGCAGGTGCAGGCCATCCAGCTGGGCAACAAGACCCAGGCCGAAGCGGGGCGCAAGCGCCTGAAAGAACTGCTGACGGCCTCGCTGCCACTGTTCAAGGCCAGCAAGTTCTTCCTCAACCCGGAAATGAGTCTTGCCGACTGCGCGATGGCCCCGATCATCTGGCGGCTGCAGTCGCTGGATGTGCCGCTGCCGAAGGACGGCAAGGCGATCGAGGACTACGGCAACCGCATCTTCCGTCACCCTGGTTTCATCCGCAGCCTGACCGATCAGGAAAAGAAACTGCGCGATCTGCCGGTCTGATCCCGTGCGGGATTACCCGTCTGCACGCCGACCGGCGTGCAGGCGATCTGCCCCGGCAGGGCGCCGGGCGCGTACACTTCACGCATGACCGAAGACTTCTTCCACATGACCAGCCACCGCCCGTACCTGCTGCGGGCGCTGGTGGAATGGATCAACGACAACCAGCTGACCCCGCACATCCTGGTCGACGCCGGCGTCCCCGGCGTGCAGGTCCCGCCTTCGGCGGTCAAGGATGGCCGGGTCGTGCTCAACATCGCCGAGCGCGCCGTCGTGCGGCTGATGATCGACAACGAGATGGTGAGCTTCTCGGCGCGCTTCTCTGGCACCAGCTATCCGGTGCAGGTGCCGATCAGTGCCGTGCTGGCCGTCTACGCCCGCGAGACCGGGCAGGGCATGGCGTTGCCGGATGACATTCCCGGCGCCGAGACCGCGCCGACCAGCGACGAACTGCTGCACGACGAGGACACGCCGCCGGACGATACGCCGCCGGCCAACCCGCCGCCGAAGGGGCGCCCGAACCTGCGCGTGGTCAAGTAACCTAGCCGACGCCGCCCCTCAAGGGCGGCGTTTTTCGTTTGATGGCGTAGCGCTGGGTGCCGTCAGGTTGTGGGGGCGAGATGGGGTGGGTGCCGACCGTTGGTCGGCACACCGATGCCGCTGCGCTCGCCGGGCATGGCCCGGCGCTACCGCCTAGATGTCCTCGGCATCATCCACGTCCGCACGGATCTGGCTGATCCGTGCTGCACCCGGTCCAGTGAACGAAATCAGCTGATCGCCGCGCAGCACCATGCGCCCGACATGGCGGTCGATGCCATCGTAGGAATACTCGAACTTGAAGGTGCGCTCGAAACCGAGCCGGCCGTCCTCGCCGCGCGACAGGCGCAGGCCGGTAGCGTGCACCGCCTGGTCCAGCCATTGCACGTCGGCGGCACGGCAGGCGTTGCGGCCCAGTTCGACCGCGCGCTCGGCAGCCGAACGCGCAGCGTTCCAGAAGAAATAGATGATTCCGCCGGCAATCAGCAACAGCAGCAGGGTGGGCATGGGGTCAGCCGTCAGATGTCGATCCCGCAAAGATGGCGGCGAACGCGCGCTGGATCAAGCGCGGGATTCAACGCGTTGGCTGCGCGCCGCCCGAGAGCGGTTGCGGCGGCATGACGACCGGCTGCGGCGCGGGTGCGGGCTGCATCGGCGTTGCTGTTGGTGTGGGCATCACCAACGGCGCGGTTGCGGTCAGCTGCAGTAGTGCCGCCCAGTCCTGGCGGTTGAAGCTGCACTCGTCCTCGCGGCCCGGCGTGCAGCTGGGATCGATGCCGGTGCTGTTGCGCTCACGCGCCGGCGGTAGCTGGATCAGGCCGGTGCGGTCCAGCGGCAGCAGGCGCATCGCCACGGTGTTCATCACATTGCCGCCGACCAGGTACAGCGTCTGGTCGCCGCCGAGATTGGCCGCGACCACCACTTCGCAATGCGACTTCCAGTGGCCGACCGAGCCATTGCCCAGTGCCTGTACCAGCCCGCTGTAGCTGAGCGTGCTGCTGCGGTCGCGCAGGAAGCACAGAAGGTCGCCCGGCGCTGGCTTGGCCGTGGCCGGGTCGACCAGCCGGTAGGGCACGCCTGACGGGCCGCCCTGGTAGGCGGCACGGATGTAGTCGATATGGCGCGGCGAGGTGTTGAAGCCAGGGACGCCGGCACGCACCATCACCCAGGAAATGAACGCCGCCGACCACGGATTGTCGACCAGGAAGGCGCGGCAGTCGCTGTCGGTGTAGCGCGTACCCAGCGGGGCCAGGCAACTGCTGGCGCCGGCGATGCTGCCCATCGCGTTGAGCGTGCCGCTGTCACGCCAGTAGCCGGCCACGCGCCGCCAGGCGATCAGGCCGTTGTCGGCAAGGTGGTCGCTTTCTGCTTCGGTGACGCTGAGGCTGGCGGCGCGCCCATCGCGGTCGATGAAGGGCCGGTACCAGAGCCGATGCTCATTGCAGGCGGTGTTGCGGACGGCCACCGCCAAGGGGCTCAGGCCAAAGCGTGGCGGCACATCGCAGGCTTCGGCGGCAGCCGCGGACAAGGGGGCGGCTGCCAGCAGCAGGCAGGCAGGCAAGAGCATCCGGCGCATGCGCGGCTCCTGTGGGGGATGGCCGCAGCGTCGCAGTGCCGTCGTGAACGCCGGGTGTGAGATCGGGGTCAGATCCCTTTTCCCGAGGAAAAGGGATCTGACCCCAGCCCCGGCCTCAGCCCGGTGGCGGGCCCAGCTTCAGTGACAGGTCGATGGCCTGCACGTGCTTGGTCAGTCCACCGATCGATATGCAGTCCACGCCGTCTTCGGCGATCGAACGCAGGCCACCCAGGCCGACGCTGCCGGAGACCTCAAGTGGAATGCGTCCGGCCGTAATGCGCACCGCCTCGCGGCGCAGATCGGGACTGAAGTCATCCAGCAGGATGCGCTCGCAGCCGGCTTCCAGTGCCTGCCGCAACTGCTCCAGATCCTCGACCTCGACCACCAGCGGCAGCTGCGGCCATTGCCGGCGCGCAGCCGCCACGGCGGCAGCCAGCGAACCGGCGGCACGGATGTGGTTTTCCTTCAGCATCACCGTGTCGTACAGGCCGAAGCGGTGATTCTCGCCACCGCCGCAGCGCACTGCGTACTTCTGCGCCAGGCGCAGGCCCGGCAGGGTCTTGCGGGTGTCGAGGACGCGCGTGCCGGTGCCTTCCACGGCCGCCACGTAGCGGGCGGTGGTGGTGGCGGTGGCGGACAGCGTCTGCAGGAAATTCAGCGAGGTGCGCTCGGCGCTGACCAGGCTGCGGCTGCGGCCATGCAGCAGGGCCAGTACGGTGCCGGCGGTGACTGCATCGCCGTCGGCAACGCGCCATTCAATGCGCACATCGGGGTCGAGTGCGCGATGGGTGGCGTCGAACCAGGGGCGGCCGGCGATCACCGCATCCTGCTTGCACAGCAGGTAGGCGCTGTCGGCCTGGTCGGGCAACAGCGCGGCTGTGACGTCGCCGCTGCCGAGGTCCTCGGCCAGCGCACGTGCGACATCGGCGGCGACCACGGCCGCATCCGGCGTCGGCAGCGTGCTCATGCGGCCGGGAAGTCGGCGATCTGCGCGGTGGGGATGGCTTCCTCGGCCAGCAGTACCGGGATGCCATCGTCGACGCGGAACACCTGCTTGCGGTCGCGGGTGACCAGCGCCTCGCGCAGCGGCTGCGCCAGCGGGTTGCCATCGGCCTTGTTCACCGCGCCGGTGGAAATGGCCTTGTTGAGGGCTTCCAGGCCCTTGCCATCCAGCAGGGACAGGGGCTGGCGGGTGTCCGGCGACACCAGCAGGTCGAGCAGCTTGCGATCCATGGTTCTTCGTCTTGCGTGGAAGATGGCTAGAATACGTCTTTAAGGCAGGTGACGGCCAATGACCCCCAACCCGATCGCGCCGCTTGTCGGCATCGTCATGGGTTCCCGCTCCGACTGGGAAACCATGCAGCACGCCGCCCAGAAGCTTGAAGCCCTGGGTGTTCCGTTCGAAGTGAAGGTAGTGTCCGCGCATCGGACGCCGGATGTGTTGTTCAGTTACGCCGAGCAGGCGGGCCCGCGTGGCCTGCGCGCGATCATCGCCGGTGCCGGCGGGGCCGCGCACCTGCCGGGCATGATCGCGGCCAAGACCGCGGTGCCGGTGCTGGGCGTGCCGGTGCAGTCCAAGGCCCTCAACGGCATGGATTCGCTGCTGTCGATCGTGCAGATGCCGGCCGGCATCCCGGTCGCCACCTTCGCCATCGGCAATGCCGGCGCCTCCAACGCCGCGCTGTTCGCCGCGGCGATGCTGGCCAGCGACCAGCCGGTGATCGGCCAGGCGCTCGACGCTTTCCGTGCGCGCCAGACCGAAGACGTGATGGCCCACGACGATCCGCGCCAATGAGCCTGACCGTCGGCATCCTGGGCGGCGGCCAGCTCGCCCGCATGATGGTTCTGGCCGGTGCGCCGCTGGGGCTGAGATTCGAACTGTATGACCCGGCGGCCGACGCCTGCAGTGGCCCGCTGGCGCCGCTCACCGTCGGCGCTTTCGATGATCGCCAGGCGCTGGCGGATTTCGCCGCCAAGGTCGACGTGGTCACCTTCGATTTCGAGAACGTGCCTGCCGACAGCGCGCAGTTCCTGGCTGATCGCGTACCGGTCTACCCGCCGCCGGCCGCACTGGCCGTGGCCCAGGACCGGCTGAGTGAGAAGACTCTGTTCCAGAAGCTGGGCATCCCGCTGCCGGCTTTCGCCGACATCCGCAGTCGTGACGAGCTGGCCGCGAAGGCCGCCGAGTTCGGCCTGCCGTGCATCCTCAAGACGCGCCGCCTCGGCTATGACGGCAAGGGCCAGTTCCGGCTGCGCAGCGAAGCCGACATCGACGCGGCATGGGATGCGCTGGGCGCCCAGGTTGAACGCACCGGCCTGATCCTGGAGGGCTTCGTCGCCTTCCAGCGCGAGGTCAGCGTGGTTGCCGTGCGTGGCCGCGATGGCAGCTTCGAGGCCTGGCCGGTCACTGGTAACTGGCACGTCGACGGCGTGCTGTCGGCCAGCGTGGCCCCGGCCGTGCTGTCGGCCGCCGAGCATGAGGCCGCGATCGGCAATGCCCGCCGCATTGCAGAGCACCTGCAGTATGTCGGTGTGTTCGCGCTGGAGCTGTTCTGCCGCGATGGCGAACTGCTGGCCAACGAGATGGCACCGCGCGTGCACAACTCCGGCCACTGGACCATCGAGGGCAGCGAGACGTCGCAGTTCGAGAACCACCTGCGTGCGGTGCTCGGCCTGCCGCTGGGCAGCACCCGCATGCTCGGCCATGCCTGCATGCTGAACTGGCTGGGGGCGATGCCCGACCCGCTGCCGGTGCTGGCCCAGGCCAGCGGCCACTGGCATGACTACGGCAAGGAAGCGCGCGATGGCCGCAAGGTTGGCCACGCCACCCTGCGCGACGATGATGCCGATGCGCTGGCCGATGCGCTGGAGCAGGTCGGCCTGGAGCTGGATCGCCAAGCCCAGGTGGCGCCGGCGGTACACGCGCTGCGCAGCCGCTGAGCCCGGTAGTGCCGGCCGCTGGCCGGCAATGCAACGGTGTGGCGCGCCGGTGCAGGCATCGGCGCAACACTCCCGGTGGTAGCGTGGAACTCCTTTCACTGGAGTCACCGCCATGCTCGACTGGAATGCCTACCGCAAGGAGTTGAAGGGCCGTATCGGCGAGATCGGCAAGCTTTCACCGGATACGGTCAAGGGCTACGCGACGCTGGCCAATGCCGGCGCGCAGACCAACCATCTCGATGCCAAGACCCGCGAGCTGATCGCGCTGGCGGTTGCGGTCACCACCCGCTGCGATGGCTGCATCACCGTACATGTGGACGCAGCGCTGAAGCACGGCGCCAGCCGCGAGGAAATCGCCGAAGCGCTGGGCGTGGCGGTGTCGCTCAATGCCGGTGCGGCGCTGGTCTATTCGGCGCGGGTGATGGATGCCGTGGCCGCGCACGAGAGCGCGTGAGGTCCACCGTGTCGCCGGGCATGGCCCGGCGCTACCGGTATGGGTGTGGTAGCGCCGGGCCATGCCCGGCGGATGGCCTCAGCGCAGCTGGCTTTCGGCGAATTCCCAGTTGACCAGCTGCCAGAACGCGTCCAGATAACGCGCGCGGTCGTTCTGGTAGTCGGTGTAGTAGGCGTGTTCCCACACATCGCAGCACAGCAGTGGCGTACTCTCGCCGGTCAGCGGCGTGCCGGCATTGCGGGTGGCTTGAATGCCCAGCTGGCCACCGGGATGCTGCACCAGCCACACCCAGCCGGAGCCGAACAGCCCCAGTGCGGTACGGTTGAACTCCTCACGCAGGCGCTGCACGTCGCCAAACTGGCGCTTGACCAGTTCGCCCAGCCGGCCCTGTGGCTCGCCGCCGCCGCGTGGGCGCAGGCATTGCCAGTAGAAACCGTGGTTCCATGCCTGGGCCGCAGCGTCGAACAGCCGGCCCTGGGTGTGGCGGACGATCTCTTCCAGTGACGCTTCCTCCCACTCGGTGCCGAGGATCCCGGCATTGACCGCATCGACATAGGCGCGATGGTGGCGGCCGTGGTGCAGTTCCACGGTCTGCGCGGACAGGTGCGGCAGCAGGGAGCCGGAGAGGTAGGGCAGGGCAGGCAATTCGACGGGCATGGACGGGTTCGTGGCAAGGGGCGGCGGCGGCCGGTTCCATCGGCTTACAATGGCGGCTACCTTGGGCAGTCTAGCCGACCATCGCGGTCGGTTTGTCCGGCGAAGCAAGGAGTGTGGTTGTGGCGGTAATGCAGCAAATCCAGGCCGAGGTCGATCGTTACCCGCTCGTCTTGTTCATGAAGGGCACCCCGCAATACCCGATGTGTGGCTTCTCCAGCCGCGCCGTACAGGCGTTGATGGCTGCCGGCGCCGTCACCCTGCGCACCGTCAACGTGCTGGAAGAGCCGGAAATCCGCGCCAATCTGCCGCGCTTCTCCAACCTGCCGACCTTCCCGCAGCTGTTCATCAATGGTGAGTTGATCGGCGGCTGCGACATCGTCATGGAACTGTTCGAAGCCGGCGAGCTCAAGCGCATCGTCGAAGAGGCGACCCAGGGATGAGCGCCTGGCCATCGACGTCACCGACGGACGGGGCGCTCGATGGCCGCCCGTTGCAGGACCGTGTGGTGCTGGTTGCCGGCGCTGGTGGCGGGTTGGGCAGTGCCGCAGCGGTCGCAGCGGCTGCCGCCGGGGCCACGGTGGTCCTGATGGGGCGCAAGCCGCGCCGGCTGGATCGCGTCTATGCGCAGGTCCAGGCCGCCGGCCCGGAGCCGCTGCTGTACCCGCTGGACCTTGAGGGGGCCGGCCCCGACGACTATGCCGAACTGGCCCAGGCCCTGCAGCGCGAGCTGGGCCGCCTGGACGGCCTGCTGGTCTGCGCCGCTCACTTTCCGGGGCTGACCCCGTTCGAGCTGGCCGATCCGGCCAGCTTCGCCCGCGCCGTCCACGTCACCCTGACCGCGCCGGCCTGGCTGGCCCAGGCCTGCCTGCCGCTGCTGCGGCAGCGTGAGGATTCGGCGCTGGTATTCGCCGTCGATGCGCCGGAACGGGTCGGGCAGGCCTACTGGGGCGGCTACGGCGTGGCCCAGCATGGCCTGCGCGGCCTGATCGCCAGCCTGCACGACGAACTCGGCCGCAGCCAGGTGCGGGTCAGCGGCCTGTATCCCGGCCCGCTACGCACGGCGCTGCGGGCCCGGGCTTATTCCGTTGACCAGGATCCTGCTGCCCAGGGCCCGGAAGCGGCCGCGGCGGCGGCCGTGACCCTGCTGTCGAGCGCAGGGGGCGCGTGGCGCGGGCAGGTCCTTGACGCCAGTGGAATGAACCCGGTCGAGTAAGTCCCGGGGAAAGACGGAGTGAAGAACCCGTCACGATTGCGTTGCGATCCGGTGCCGTTTGTCGCACAACCGTCACATCCGTGGCGTAGCGTGTTAATCTAGTGTTAACCGTTTCGGCAGCTGCCGTTCACGGTAGGGAACCCCAGATAAATGTCCGAACAGCCGCCCGCAAGGCTGCTTGGATGCGCTTTTTTTCCGCCATCGCCAACTCGCATCGAGGCTACCGAAAAATGACTCACCCACTCCGGATGTCCAAGCTTACCCTTGGTCTCGTGGCTGCACTTGCTGCCGCTCCTGCCTTCGCCCAGAGCACCTCTGCCGGTGTCGGCGGCCAGGTCATGTCCGCTGCAGGCCAGCCTGTTGCCGGCGCTGAAGTCACCATCACCCACACCGAGTCGGGCACTGTTTCGCGTGCTACCACCGATGCGTCGGGTCGTTACAACGCGCGCGGCCTGCGCGTGGGTGGCCCGTACACCATCACCATCACCAAGTCCGGTGAAGGCACCAAGACCGAAGAAGGTGTCTTCCTGAACCTGAACCAGGTCAACACGATCAATGCCAACCTGGGCGGCGACCTGGCCGCTACCAATCTGGATGCCGTGAACGTCGTCGCCACCGCGGGTGGCCTGGACCTGTTCAGCGCCACCAAGATGGGCACCGGCACCAACGTCACCCGCGAGACGATGGACGCGCTGCCGTCGGCCAACCGAAACATCCAGGACTACATTCGCCTGGACCCGCGCATCTCGCAGGTCAGCAAGGCTGACGGCGCGATCTCGGCCGGTGGCCAGAACACCCGTTACAACGCCATCCGCATCGACGGCATCAGCGCCTCCGATCCGTTCGGCCTGGGCTCCAACAACCTGCCGACCGAGCGTCAGCCGGTGTCGATGGATGCCATCCAGGAAATCAACATCGACCTGGCCAACTACGACACCACCATCGCCGGTGGTACCGGTGCGGTGATCAATGCCGTGACCAAGTCGGGTACCAACGAATTCCACGGCACCGTGTACGGTTCGTACCGCGACAAGGACATGGTCCGTTCGCGCCTGGAAGGTGACCGTACGGACTTCAACGGCTTCAAGGACGAGAAGACCTACGGCATGACCTTTGGCGGCCCGATCGTCAAGGACAAGCTGTTCTTCTTCACCAACTACGAGAAGTACGAGCGTAGCGGCGGCGGCGTCAGCCTGAGCGAAAGCCCGTACAACAAGGATCCGTCGAAGGGCGGTATCAGTGATGCCGACATCTCGGCCGTGCAGAAGCGCATGGCGGAACTGGGCCATCCTGTAGGCAGCGTCAGCGACCTGAATAACAAGACCGAGATCGAAGAATACGCGGTCAAGCTGGACTGGAACATCAACGAGAACCACCGTGCGGCCCTGCGCTACAACAAGATGAAGCAGGACGTCGTCCGCTTCCCGCAGGTCAGCAGCAGCGCGCTGTCGCTGAGTGATTTCTGGTACACCCAGCCGACCCAGTACGAAACCTGGATGGGTGAGCTGTTCAGCGACTGGTCCGAGAATTTCTCGACCGAGTTCAAGGTCTCGCACAAGGACTACTCGTCCAACCGTGTCGCTGCCTCGCACCTGCCGCAGATGCGCGTGCGCTTCGGCAACAACTCGCTGTACCTGGGTACCGAGCAGAACACGCACACCAACCTGGTCGAGTCGAAGGAGCTGAGCGCCTTCGGTGCCGGTACCTGGTATGTCGGTGATCACACCATCAAGTTCGGTTTCGATTACACCGACAACAACCTGATGAATTTCTACGGCCGCAACCTCTACGGCGCGTATGACTTCCGTGATCTGGCTTCGTTCCTGAAGGGCACCGCGAACGGTTACCAGCTGCGCGTTCCGCGCGCGGGCGGCAGCCTGGATGACATCCCGGCCAAGTTCCACCTGAAGAACACCGGCCTGTTCATCCAGGACACCTGGGCGATCAACTACAACCTGAGCCTGATGTTCGGTGTCCGCGTGGACATTCCGGACTTCACCAGCCAGACCAAGTACAACGCCGACATCCAGGCGCTCTATGGCTACAACAACACCAAGCTGGTGGACAAGAGTCTGATCCAGCCGCGTGTCGGCTTCAATTACACCTTCGACAGCGATCGCCCGACCCAGCTGCGCGGTGGCGTGGGCCTGTTCGGTGGTGCTGCTCCGAACGTGTGGCTGGCGGGCGCCTACCAGAACACCGGCCTGAACTACGTTGAGTACAACGTTCCGGGCAACCCGGGTGGCTTCAGCGTCGACGCCGACAATCCGTTCATCCCGGATCCGTCGAGGATCATTGCTCGACAGAACGTCGACATCATCGCCCCGGGCACCCGCCTGCCGTCGGTGTGGAAGGCCAACCTGGCCTTCGATCACGAACTGCCGTGGTACGGCATCGTGGCGTCGGCCGAACTGCTGTTCACCAAGGTCAAGGATGGCCTGTACTTCGAGCGTTTGGACCTGACCAATGGCAAGGGCAACGGCCCGACCTTCGTGTCCGCACAGGACGGGCGTGAGATCTACTGGAACGACAAGGGCCTGAACCAGGCCAACAGCAAGATCGACAACCGTTCCGGCGACAACCTGGGTATGGAAAACGGCACCAATGGTGTGCTGAACCGCAACTATCGTCCGAATAACATCGGTGACGTGCTGCTGCTGCGCAACACTGACAAGGGCCGCGGTTCGCAGGCCACCTTCTCGCTGGCCAAGCCGCTGACCGAGAACTGGGGCTGGTCGCTGGGCTACACCTACACCCAGTCGAAGGAAGTGAGCCCGCTGACCAGCTCGCAGAACACCTCGAACTGGAACAACACCCAGATCCTGAACGCCAACGAGAACATCGCGTACAACTCGCGCTATGCGATCAAGGACCGTATCACCGGTACCCTGGAGTGGAAGCACAACTTCTTCGGTGACAACGCCACCCGCATCGGTCTGTTCTATGAAGGTCGCTCGGGCCGTCCGTACAGCTATGTGTTCTACAACGATGCCAACGGCGACAGCGCGATCGGCAACGACCTGTTCTACGTGCCGAAGGGCCCGGGTGATGTGCTGTTCGTTGGCGGCGCGGCGATGGAGCAGAAGTTCTTCGACTGGCTGGCGCAGAATCCGGAACTCGAGGCATACCGCGGCAGCACGGTGCCGGCGAACTCGCACCGCGCCAAGTGGGTCAATAGCTTCGACGTCCGCATCAGCCAGGAGTTCCCGGGCTTCGCGAAGACCCACAAGGGTGAGATCGCGCTGGACATCATGAATGTCGGCAATCTGCTCAACAAGAAGTGGGGTCTGATCGACGACTACGGCTTCTATGCCACCCGTCGCGTGGGTAACTTCGCCGGTATCGATCCGGCTACCGGCAAGTACGTGTACTCGTTCACCGGTGCTGATGATTCCTCGATCCAGGAAAACAACAACGACAAGGGCAACACCGCCGTGTCGCGCTGGTCGATGCAGCTGACCGTGAAGTACAAGTTCTGATCCGTCAGAGCCTGAAGCAGTAAGTGAAAACGGCCGGGGAAACCCGGCCGTTTTCCTGTGTGGTCGAAAGTCCTTGCAGGTCACCTGGCATCGGCGTAGCATCCAGAAATGTGCGCGGTGCCAACGCCGCCGATGCGGTCCCGGAAAGGCGAACGCGGGAAGCACACATCCAACGGTCGGGCTTCCCGGCCGTTTTGCTTTTTAAGGGGGCGGCAGTACAGTCGGAAACCTTGAAGGAAGCGAAAAATTGGACATGACCACGAACGAAAAATCAGCCCGTGCACTGCCGGTGCAGGACGCGCGGATCTACCCGCGCGGTGGGCTGGATGTGCTGTCGCGGGCCGAAGTGGCTCGCCTGCGCGATGCATCTGCCGGCGGCATGCACGAGCTGCTGCGCCGATGCGCGCTGGCCGTGCTGACCAGCGGCAGTGCCTCTGACGATCCGCGCGCGGCGCGCGATCTGTATCCCGATTTCGACATCCAGGTGGCGCAGCAGGATCGCGGCGTGCGTATCGACCTGGTCAATGCGCCGGCAATGGCCTTTGTCGACGGCGAGATCATCCGCGGTGTCGCCGAACTGCTGTTCGCGGTGGTGCGAGACCTGGCCTACATGGCCATCGAGATGGGCCCGGCCTACGCGGCCGAGCTGGAGTCGTCCGAAGGCATCACCAACGCGGTGTTCGGCCTGCTGCGCAACGCACGCATCCTCAACCCGGGCGACCCGAATCTGGTCGTGTGCTGGGGCGGCCACTCGATCTCGCGCGACGAATACCTGTACACCAAGCAGGTGGGTTACGAGCTGGGCCTGCGCGGCCTGGACATCTGCACCGGCTGCGGCCCGGGCGCGATGAAGGGCCCGATGAAGGGCGCCACCATTGCCCACGCCAAGCAGCGCCGTACCGTGACGCGTTACATCGGCCTGACCGAGCCGGGCATCATTGCCGCCGAGTCGCCAAACCCGATCGTCAACCACCTGGTGATCATGCCGGACATCGAGAAGCGCCTGGAGGCCTTCGTCCGCATCGGCCACGGCATCATCGTGTTCGCCGGTGGCGTCGGCACCGCCGAGGAGATCCTGTACCTGCTCGGCATCCTGCTGCGCGAGGAAAACAAGGACCTGCCGTTCCCGCTGATCCTGACCGGCCCGACCGTGGCGGCGCCGTACTTCGAGCAGATCGACCGCTTCATCCGCCTGACCCTGGGCGATGCGGCCGCCGAGCGCTATGAGATCGTCATCGGTGATCCGGTGGCGGTAGCCAAGAAGATGGCCAACGGCATCAAGCGTGTGCGCGAACACCGCCTGGCGCAGAAGGACTCGTTCTTCTTCAACTGGTCGATCGAGATTCCGTGGGAATACCAGCAGCCGTTCGTGCCGACCCACGAGGCGATGGCCGCGCTGGACCTGCACCACGGGCGTGCGCCGCACGCGCTGGCGGCCGACCTGCGCCGGGCGTTCTCGGGCATCGTGGCCGGCAACGTGAAGGAAGATGGCATGCGCCGCATCGAGCAGTTCGGGCCGTTCCAGATCCATGGCGATACGGACATGATGCAGGCCCTGGATGGGCTGCTGCGTGCCTTCGTCGAGCAGCGCCGGATGAAGATCTCCGGCGAATACCAGCCCTGCTACCAGGTGCTGGCCTGATCGGCCCGGGGTCGGATCCCATCGGGCTCCGACCCCCGCCCCGGGCGGCCGACAGGGCAGGGCCTGTCAACCCTTTGACGCCGGTCACCCCGGATTGACCGTTCATCCTGCCGCCGCTTGCCGGTGGCAGGGCGATGGCCCATCGTGGCCATCAACACGCTGGGGAGCGTCCAATGTCTTTGCGCCGGCAAAACGGCTTCACATTGATTGAGTTGATGGTCACGCTGACCGTCTTCGTGATCCTGGCGTCGATCGCCTATCCCAGTTTCCGCGGCATGATCCGCTCGAACCGCCTGGCGACCGCCAACAATGAACTGATTGCGCTGACCGGCCTGGCGAGAAGCGAAGGCATCCGCAACAGCCGGGGTGGTGGCGTCTGTGGCAGTACCGATGGCACCGGTTGCGATGGCGAGTGGTCCAAGGGCGTCCTGGCATGGTCGGATCTCGATGGAGATGGCCAGTTGGGGAGCAGTGACACCGTGTTGCGGTTTTCGCAGGGCAACTCTCAGTTGAGCGTGGTGGGGCCTGCGGGCGCGACCATCGCGTTCGACGGTCGCGGCCGGCGCAGGGCGGCTGCGGACCAGACGCTGGTGCTGTCGCCGGACAGCTGCAAGACCGGTGAGCCCAAGAGTACGTTGACGATCAACCAGTCCGGCCAGGTCCGGGCGACCAAGGGGACCTGCTCATGAGCCGACGCAACCTTGCCCGCCCGCGTTCCTCGCAGGGCGGTTTCAGCCTGATCGAGGTGATGGTGGCCGTGCTGATCCTTGCCTTCGGACTGCTGGGCTTCGCCTTGCTGCAGACCACCAATGTCCGCTTCGTGCAGAGTGCGAACTACCGTACCCAGGCCACCAATCTGGCCAATGACCTGATCGAACTGATGCGCGCCCAGCGCACCGATACCCTGGCTGGAGGTGCTTACTCCGCCGCTTCGTTCTCGGCCGGCTCGGTGACCGCAAAGGGCGCCTGCGCCTGGCCGACCGGCGCCGCAGTGACGCCGAAGACCAACGTGGCCCGCTGGCAGTGCGAGGTCGTCAAAACGCTTGGCGAAAAGGCCAGTGCGGAGGTGAAGTTCACCCAGAGCACCGGTCAGGTCAGTGTCGCGATCACCTGGGGAGACCAGCGCTGGGACCCCGAGAATCCCGACAGCCTCACCACCTTTGGCTTGACCACTTTCCTGTGAACGTGCCCATGAGTCCGTCTTCGCGAATCCGCGGCCTGTCGCTGATCGAACTGATGATCGCCATGGTCATCGGCCTGGTGTTGATGCTGGGCATCACCCAGATATTCATTGCGTCCCGCGCGGCGTCGCGCCTGTCCGAGGGCGCTGCCCGCACCCAGGAGAATGCCCGCTTCGCGTTGGATTTCCTGCAGCGCGACCTGCGCATGGCCGGTCATTTCGGTTGCGTGAACGACCAGGCACATGTGATCAAGAACACGGGCGATGTCCGCTACAACCTGGGAATCGCTTCCGGCAGCGGTGATCCTCTGGACTTCTCTGTACCGGTACAGGGCTATGAAGCTGCCGGCACCGCGCCGACCAACACCCTGACCCTGGGTCGGGCATGGAGTGCCGCAGGCTCGGTGCCCAAAAGCATCACCGATCTGAAGCCGAAGCCGCTGCCCGGCAGCGACATTCTCGTGCTGCGGCTGCTGAGCCCGGAGGGAGCCGTGCTCGCATCGGCAAGCGTGGACGGCACCGCCACCACGTTGACCGTATCCAGCGACGGCATGGCGCGTCTCAAGGCCAATGCCGCGGGTACTCCCACCGTATTCGCGCTTGCAGACTGCACCCGTGCCGACGTGTTCTCGGGCGCCATCACTGGTTCTACGGTAAAGGTCGACAAGGTCGACCTCACGGGTTACTCGGTCAACAACGCGATGACCATGCTGTACCGCGCTGATGGCCTGGTGTACTACATCGCGACCAACGGCAACAACGAGCCATCGCTGTTCCGGGCACGTGCCAATGGCGCGGGTGGTTACGGTGCCGGTGAGGAGCTGGTGGAGGGCATCGAGAACATGCAGGTCCTGTACGGCCTGGATGCGACGACCGACATCGCTCTGGCTACGCCGCCCACCGGGCGCATCGTCGATCAACGTGTAGCCAGCAGTGTCAGTACCGCTACCGATGCGACGGCAACCGCCGCGTGGCGGCGCGTCGGCATGGTGCAGGTCGGCCTGCTGGCCAGGAGCCCGCAGCGCGCTTCGGCCGAAGCACCGGGTACGGCCGACAACTATCTGGGCGTGCTCGGGGTGACCATCGCGCCGGGCGATCCCTATGATCAGCGTCATCGCGGGGCCTATGAAGTCTCCGTTGCGCTTCGCAACCGCCTGTTCGGGAACTGACGACCATGCGTCCAATTACTCGCTTTCCGCGTCGTTCCTTCTCTGGTCCTGCCCGCCAGCGTGGTGCGGTGCTGTATATCTCGCTGATCCTGTTGATTCTGCTGGCCCTGCTGGGAGTGATAGGCATGCAGGTGGCAGGCATGCAGGAGCGCATGGCATCGGGCTACCGCGCTGGCAGCCTGGCATTCCAGAACGCCGAGGGTGCAGCGCGCAGTGTCGAGAATGCAGTGGAGAACATCGCCAACCGGAAGGATGCCGGGGACAACCCAGCGGTGTCAGCCTCTGACATCAGCCAGCAGTGCGACGATGGATTCGATCCGTCCGGGTGGGTAGCGAAGACCAAGCTGGGCAGCAAGCCTGCCGTCAATGTTCGTGAAATCCAGGGGTGCATCCAGGGGGAAGGTGCTCTGGACATGGGCAGGTCGGTGGAGAAGCCAACGCCGGTTTACCAGATCACCACCTATGCCGGTGACTCAACCGGTGATGCGACGTCGCGTGCGGCGATCGATACCGTATTCAAGCTGTGAGGGTGGGGAACCCATGAAAACGCGCAATCGCAGAATCCTGGCAGGCATCGGCCTTGCTGTTCTGGCCGCTGGTGGCTATCTGGCGCATACCCTGCTTGCCGCCCAGGCTCAGGGTGTGCTGGCACAGGAGCCGATGAACGTGCAGACGCGTGCGACGCCGGCCTTCATCATGGCGGTGGATGATTCAGGTTCGATGAACTTCGAACGCATGTTCCCAGGTGGTGACGGGCGCATGCGCTGGAACAGCAATACGAGTAGCTTCTTCAACAACGATGGAAGCTTCTTCAGCGTTGGCTCGGCATGCGCCAACAACTCGGTAGACTGCTACCTCTACCTCTACCCACATGCGGATTTCAACAAGGAGTACAGCCCAGGGCGCGCCATTCCGCCGCTGGATATCTACGGCTTTGCTCGTTCGCATATCTATAACGCCAGCTATTTCAATCCGGGTGTGACCTATAGGCCGTGGACGAACGCCGATGGCACGCTATGGGCCGACGCGACGATCACCCAGACCCGCGCCGATCCGCGTTCCGGGCAGCGCGGCTACAACGCCGTCTACAACATGACGGTCAATCGCGCTGATACTTCCGAGAAGTTCCAGTTCGTCAACGGCATGCGGATTCCCGACCTTAGTGGTACTGGCAATGAGTACTATGTCGACAGCTGGTGGGACGGTGGATGGAAGACTGCTGGGATCAGCAACACCGGCAACACCACTTATGCGATCAACTATTTCCCGGCCACGTTCTACCTGCCTGCTGCCGCGGATGCACCCGCCGGATACAAGACCGATGACACCAATCGTCCGGTGATCAGCGGTGCCTGTGGCCCGGGCTGCAACATGCGCCGCTACCAGATCAAGTCGGGCAATTACACAAGCCCGGCGGCCTACAACGCGGCAATCCAGAATTTCGCCAACTGGTTCCAGTATCACCGCAACCGTGTGCTGGCCATTGTCGGCTCCTCGACCGCCGCGCTGGTGAGCGTGGATACGATGCGCGTGGGTTACTTCACCATCAACAAGCTCAGCAACGCGACCATGTACGACATGGTTACCAACCGAGCTGACCTGTACAAGCAGATCTACGCCCTGACCGCCAATGGCGGCACGCCCAACCGGCGCGCAGTGGAGTACCTGGTCGACCAGTTCCGGCGGACCGATACCGACGCGCCTGTGCAGCTGGCCTGCCAGCGAAATGGCGGCATGCTGTTCACCGACGGCTATACCAACTCCGGCAATGCGCCGAATGGGTCCTTCGGTGACGCTGACTCGGTGAACTCGACCCATTTGCCATCCATTCCTTTCGCCGATGGCTACAGCAACACCATTGCCGACATCGCGGCGGCCGCCTATGCCGGTGCCCGTACGCCACTTCGCACCGGGACCAGCTTCCCGGCCGGTCAGGTGCCGGTGAGTGACAAGTGCAACACATTGGACAAGGGCAGTCCGGACTGGAAGCGTCTGGACTGCCAGACCGATCTGCACATGAACTTCTATGGCGTGACCCTCGGTGCGCAGGGACGCATCTACGGTGTCAACCAGTCCGCAACCGAGGACCCGTACAAGAACGCGCCAAACTGGGCCGGCAACGGCAATCCGCTGGATGTCGATGACGGTACCGTCATCGATGAGCTGTGGCATGCCGCTGTCAACACCCGCGGTGAGTTCATCAACGCGCAGACGCCGGCTGATGTGACCGAGGCCATGCGACGCGTGCTGTCCTCGATCACCGGTGGTGCATCGCCGTCGGGCACGATCGGTATCAGTGGCGCGCGCATCGGCGCAGGCTCGCTGGCGGTCACGCCCCGCTATGACATCACCAACAGTGGCACTGACTGGTCGAGCAAGCTGAGCGCTGCCAGCGTCAAGATTAACGCGGATCAGGTGGCGGAGTTCACCGAGGTATGGGAGGCCTCCAGTCGTCTTTCCCCGTCTGGACGGCGGATTGTGGCAAACAAGGCCGGTGCGCCGGTGGACTTCAACAGTGCCCGGATCAGCCTGCAGGATCTGTGCAGCAAGCCCAGCGGCAAGTACGCATCGATGCTGGTCTGTTCGACGGACAAGCTGACGACGATCAAGGCCGATCTTGCCAGTGCCATCAACTATCTCAGTGCGGACAGTTCAACCGAGGTCCGCAACGGCGGCAAGTACCGTGACCGGACAACACCGCTGGGCGACATCGTCAATTCGGCGCCGGTGGTGAGTTCGCCGCTGGACGACTTTGGTTACCGCCAGCTGGGCGGGACCTTGGCCAAGAGCTACACCGACTACCTTGCTGCCAAAGCCAAATCGCGCCGGTACATGGTCTATGTCGGCGCCAACGACGGCATGCTGCACGCCTTCGACGGCGGCATGGGGGCCGATGCCAAGCAGGACGGTGCCGGTGGCAGCGAGAGTTTTGCCTACATTCCGGCCACGGCGCTTGGTCACATGGCCAACCTGCTGTTTCCCTACAAGTCCGATACGTCTGACCAGACCTTCCGTCATCGTTATTACGTCGATGGCCCGGTTGCCGTATCCGACACCTTCAATGGCACTTCCTGGCAGACCAGTCTGGTTGGCACCACCGGTGCGGGTGGTCGCTCGGTATTCGCGCTGGATGTGAGTGCGCCGGGCAGCTTCGGCACCGGCAACGTGCTTTGGGAAATCAGTGACATCAATTCTTCGCTGAAGGACGAGGTGCGCAACAGCATCGGATTCGTGCTTGGCAAGCCAGTGATCGTGCCTGTGAAGAGCGGAACGGGTGTGGCGTGGAAGGCGATCTTCGGCAACGGCTATGGCAGCGCCAACGGAAAGGCTGTGTTGTTCGTGGTCGACATGGCCAGTGGCGACATCCGGATGATCGAGGCTGTGGAAGGTGCCACCGGCTCCACCGTGTCCGGTGATAACGGCCTGGGCAACGTGGTCGTGGTCGATCGCTGGACGGGTGCGGGTCAGGATGTACGTGGTCGTGACGGATTGGCGGACACGGTCTATGCGGCGGACCAGCGCGGTGCCTTGTGGAAGTTCGACCTGACCAGCAGTGCCAACACCACGCTGACCGTGCCGGTGTTCACCAGCCAGCTCAGCCAGGATTCCTCTGGCAAGAGCTATCGGCAGCCGATCACAGGTGGTATGACTGCTGCAACCGGTCCGTCGGGCGGGGTGATGCTCTACTTCGGTACCGGCAGCTTCTCGTTCACCAGTGACAAGGATGACAAGGCGCAGCAGGCGCTGTATGCGGTCAACGACCTGTCCGGCAAGAGTGTGACCTCGACGCTGACCGCTGCCAATCTGGTTCCCTACACAGCAGCGGCGCCGGCCGCGAACAGCGATGAGCGCAAGATCAGTGCAGGAACGGCCCCGGCCAGTGCGAGAGGCTGGATGATCCAGTTGCCGGCCGGCAACGGTGAGCGTGTTGTCGGCAATCCACTGCTGGTCAGCGGCATCGTCTTCATGCCGACCTACGTGCCCAACATGCAGTCGGTCGGCTGTTCGACCAGTGGCTCGAACTGGCTGTTCGGACTGTCCTCGATCAGCGGTGCGCCAATGCTGGAGAACGTACGCTATGGATCACCGACCGGTAGCCGGCCTGCTTCCGGTACGGCAGCCATTGCATTGAAGACGGGAGGCACTGCGCCAGTGCGTGATGTCTCCTTGTCGGTGCTGCCGCGTCCGACGGACAAGTCCCCACCTGGCGGCAGTTCGTGCTGGATGGCCGCCGGTGCCGCCGGCAGCCAGTCGCTGTATCTGCCTTATCCCTGCGGTCGCCAATCCTGGCGCCAGCTCCAATGATTCCGATGCAAGGAACCCATCACATGCTTGCTGTCTCCTCGCCTCGTCGTGCGGCTGGCTTCACGCTGATCGAGCTGATGATCGTGGTGATCGTCATCGGCATCCTGGCGGCAATCGCAATTCCGTCCTATCAGAACTACGTGAGGCGATCGCATCGCGCGGTGGTGAAGGCGGACCTGGCCGAGTATGCGCAGCGTGCCGAGCGCTACCACTCAAGCAACAATTCCTATTCCGGATTCGCGCTGCCGAGCAAGGTCTCGCCACGCGAAGGCGGAACGGCCCGCTACAACCTGGCGTACAAGGGGGACGGTACAACCTTCACCATCACCGCCACGCCACAGGGCACGCAGACCAAGGACAGCTGCGGCAAGCTGAGCCTGGACCAGGCCAACCGCAAGACGGCTGAAGCGACCCTTTCGGACTGTTGGTGAATCGGGTGTTGATCTTCCGGTAAACGGTCAGTACAATGCGCCTCCCCGCCCGAATAGCTCAGCCGGTTAGAGCACTTGACTGTTAATCAGGGGGTCGTTGGTTCGAGTCCAACTTCGGGCGCCAGATACTGCAAAAGCCGCGAGAAATCGCGGCTTTTGCTTTTTTCGCGCATGTTCAGCAAGGCATGCCGCGGTCCACGCGTTCACTGCGTGTGCGCCCGCCGTTGTTGACCACCAGCTTGCCATGCAGCTGGCTGCCGGCGCAGATGCGCAGGGTGAGATTGGCGCCGGGGCTGCGCCCGTCGGCCTGGAAGAACAGCTGCGGGCGGCCACTGCTGGCCTGGGCCAGGATCAGGACATCGGAACGCCCGCGCTGGTGCGTCAGTACCACGTCGGATGATGACGGCGGTCCTCGCCGGGTGCCGCTGCGGTAGACGATCCAGCCGGTGCTCCAGTCGCTGGTGCAGTGCAGTCCATCATCGCTGGCGCACACGCCGATCAGCTCCCGCCGCTTCAGGGCTTCGCTGCGGGCACTGGAAAGACCCGCATGCAGGCTCAACTGCAGGGCATCTGCGCGCTGCCGCAGCAGCAGGGACTGCAGGGAGGGCCAGCCGGCCGCCAGCAGCACGGCCAGCACCGCCACGACCGCCAGCAGCTCGACCAGGTGCATGCCACGCGATCCGTGGGTGCAGGGGGGGGAGGGCGCGCTCATGTGCTCAGCGTCCCCGCCCGACACTGGGTGCGCCCTCGGGCATTGCCGTCCCGGAGCGCCGGATAACCCCTCAGCCGGCCGTCACCCCTTGCCTCGTATACTTACCTTTCCCGTGAACTGGCCCCCTCATGAGCGACCGTTTTGAACTCGTCTCGCCGTACTCGCCGGCGGGCGACCAGCCTGATGCCATCGCGAAGCTGACCAGCAACTTCGAAGCGGGCATCGCCAAGCAGACCCTGCTTGGCGTGACCGGCTCGGGCAAGACCTACACCATCGCCAACGTCATCCAGAACGTGCAGAAGCCGACGCTGATCATGGCGCCGAACAAGACGCTGGCGGCGCAGTTGTATGGCGAGTTCAAGGCGTTCTTCCCGCACAACGCGGTGGAGTATTTCGTCAGCTATTACGATTACTACCAGCCGGAAGCCTACGTGCCATCGTCGGACACCTTCATCGAGAAGGACAGTTCGATCAATGAGCACATCGAGCAGATGCGACTGGCCGCGACCAAGACCCTGCTGTCGCGCCCGGACGCGATCGTGGTGGCGACGGTGTCGGCGATCTACGGCCTGGGCGCGCCGGAAGATTACCTGTCGCTGCGGCTGATCCTTTCCAAGGGCGAGCGCATCGACCAGCGCGACCTGATCAATCACCTCACCCAGCTGCAGTACACGCGCAACGAATACGAACTGCAGCGCGGTACGTTCCGCGTGCGCGGCGAGGTGATCGACGTGTTCCCGGCCGAGTCGGACAGCGAAGCGCTGCGCATCGAACTGTTCGATGGCGAGGTCGAGAAGATCACCCTGTTCGATCCGCTGACCGGTGAGACGATGCGCAACCTGATGCGCTTCACGGTCTACCCGAAGACCCACTATGCAACCACGCGCGAACGCGTGCTGGCAGCAGTGGAAACCATCAAGGTCGAGCTGAAGGAGCGGCTTGAGCAGCTGTATGCGCAGAACAAGCTGGTCGAAGCGCAGCGCCTGGCCCAGCGCACCCAGTTCGACATCGAGATGATGGCCGAGGTCGGGTTCTGCAACGGCATCGAGAACTACTCCCGCCACCTGACCGGCAAGAACGCCGGTGAACCGCCGCCGACCCTGTTCGATTACCTGCCGCCCGATGCGCTGCTGGTGATCGACGAGTCGCACGTGACCATTCCGCAGATCGGTGCCATGTTCAAGGGCGACCGTTCACGCAAAGAGACGCTGGTGGAGTTCGGATTCCGCCTGCCGTCGGCGCTGGACAACCGTCCGCTGCGCTTCGAGGAATGGGAAGAGCGCTGCCCACGCAGCATCTACGTGTCGGCGACGCCGGGGCCGTACGAGTATCGCGAGGCGGGCGAGGAGATCACCGAACTGGTGGTGCGACCGACCGGCCTGATCGATCCGGTGGTGGAGATCCGCCCGGTCGGTACCCAGGTCGATGACCTGATGAGCGAGGCCAACGAGCGCATCAAGGCGGGTGATCGCGTGCTGGTCACCACATTGACCAAGCGCATGGCCGAGAACCTCACCGAGTACCTCACCGAGCATGGCATCCGCGTGCGCTACCTGCACTCGGATGTGGACACCGTCGAGCGCGTGGAAATCATCCGCGACCTGCGTCTGGGCAAGTTCGATGTGCTGGTGGGCATCAATCTGCTGCGCGAAGGCCTGGACATGCCCGAGGTGTCACTGGTGGCGATCCTGGACGCGGACAAGGAGGGCTTCCTGCGCTCCACCGGCTCGTTGATCCAGACCATCGGTCGCGCCGCGCGCAATGTGCGTGGCAAGGCGATCCTGTACGCCGACAAGATCACCCGTTCGATGCAGGCGGCGATCGACGAGACCGACCGTCGCCGTGCAAAGCAGGTGGAGTACAACGAGGAGCACGGCATCGTGCCGCGCTCGGTGGCGCGCCCGATCGTCGATGTGCTGGAAGGTGCGAGGTCGGATGCGGCCGAGAAGGAAGCCAAGAAGGGCAAAGGCAAGGGCAGGGCCGGGGTGGCCGAGGAAGCGGCCGACTATCGTTCGCTCAGTCCGGCCCAGTTGGCGGCCCGGCTCAAGGCGCTGGAGCAGAAGATGTACCAGCATGCCAAGGACCTGGAATTCGAGGATGCCGCACGTGTCCGCGACCAGATCCGGCAGCTGAAGGAGGCCAGCCTCGGCTGAACGCGGCAGTGCAGCATCATCTTCACAAAAGTGTTGCGCTTCACGGCCGCCATCCGTAATATACGCGGCCTGCACCGACGCATTCGCGGAAATGCAGAAGCAATACGGGCGGTTAGCTCAGCGGTAGAGCACTACCTTGACATGGTAGGGGTCACAGGTTCGAACCCTGTACCGCCCACCACGAAGCCTTCACAGGAGGGCTGTCGTGAACTGGAAAGCCCGGCCCTGGCGCCGGGTTTTTACGTAGCAGGGCCAGCCTTCGGGCGGCAAGAACAAGATGGGCGGTTAGCTCAGCGGTAGAGCACTACCTTGACATGGTAGGGGTCACAGGTTCGAACCCTGTACCGCCCACCACCTGGCTCCCGGCACTGCCGGTGCAGCGGTGGATCACGATGAAAGCCGGCCCTGTGGTCGGCTTTTTTCGTTCCTGGTGGCTTTCGGTGGATCAGTGCCGTGTGACCAGATCGTCGATGCTGACCATCCGCTGCAGCTTCCAGTGGCCGTCCACCCGTTCCCAGAGCTGTGCAACGTGCGCCGAGCCCGCTTGCGAGTGCGGGCCGCCAGCCGGATCGGGCAGGGGGCGCTGGTTGCCCAGGCGCAGTACGCGATCCTGGCGCAGGTGATACAGCTGCAGGGTCGGCGCTTCGGTACCCCGGCGCGGCGCCGATGGCGTTGCCACGCGCTCGGCCTCGGCCTGCAGGATCTGGCCACGCAGGGCGGAATCCCCGGTGTCGGCATCGCTACCGAACAGGCCAGCGCACAACAGCAGCAGGGCAAGCATCGGCATGGCACGGTGCTCCGGAGAAGGGAGTCCAGCGTGTCACTGCCAACTGCCGTGTGAAACCGGTATGCGACGAAAGCCGGTAAAGCGCGTGCCAATGCGGCCCGGAGAGGATGAAACGTGGGGGCAAAAGTGCCGGGCCGCCCTTGAGGCGGCCCGGCGTTGTGGCCAATGCGGGTTGGCCGTCACATCCACGCTCGGTGGACGGGAGTCCGGTCTGTCGACTCTGCCGTTGTCAGGGCACCTGGCAGCAGACGCGACCACCACTCCAGCGGCCGTTGCCGCCGTACTGGCAACCTGGCGTGTACTCGCAGCCGGGAGCGAATCCCGTCTTGGCCGGAGCCGCGAAGGCTTGGGCACCACCGAAGGAGAGCGCGGCCACGATGGCGACGCCACCCATCCATGCATACAGCTTCTTTCCGATCATAGGTATCTCCAGGAGTCGGCGTGGAAGTGGATTACAGCGGATCGCAGCACAGTACCTGGCCATGCTTGCCCGAGCTGCCGAACGGGCACTGCGGATGCGGTTCGCAGCCTGGCGCGAAACCGGTCTTGGCCGGAGTGGCGAAGGCCTGGGCAGCGCCGAATGAGAGCGCGGCGACAACGACGATACCAGCGACGGACGAAAGCACTTTCTTTCCGATCATGTGTATCTCCTTGGGTTGGCAGTGTGGTGTTGCAGTTGCCGAAGGCACCGGGGTGCCGGTTGTGGCGCGAATGCATGGGCCGAGCGCAGCAGCGCGGAGGTGCGCCCTCGCTCAGGGCAGGGTGACGTCAGGTGTCAGCGCCTTGATGGCGGCCTTTACGGTGTTTTCGTCGAGTTGGCCGACATGCTTGTATGCAACGCTGCCGTCTGCAGCGAGCACCATCAGCATGGGCGTAACGGTGATGCCGTAGCGCTTGGCAGCGTCCCCCTCACTGTCGATGGCGATCGGGAAGCGCATCGAATGCTTGCCGGCGTAGTCGGCCAGTGCCTCGTAAGGCGGCAGGCCCACACCAACCAGTTCGCTGGGCCCGCGTGCCGCATCAATTGACTGCAGCTGCGGCATCGAAGCCAGGCAGTAACGGCAGGCGGTGGAAAAGAAGTAGAGGATCTGCGGCAACGCACGCGTGCCGCCGATGTCGACATGGGCCCGCTGGGTGGTCTTCAGCGCCAATGGCTCGGGGCGGGCGCCGATCGCTGCGCCGTGTGCTTCAACCCGCATGTTCTGCAACTGCGCCGCCATGTCATCGTTGATCTGGCGCAGCTGGCGGTTCTGCCAGCCCAGCACGAGAATCAGCGCGGACAGCAGCAGGGCAACAACAGGGAACAGGACGCGCTTGAGCATCGATCATCCTTGAACGCAGCGTTGGATCGAACATACCCGATCTGGCGCGCGGATTGTTAAGCAATCGTTCCTTGAATGCCCGGCGATGCCGTGGCTGTACTACAGTGGCGCGTGCGCAGCCATGCGCTGGCACTTTCCATCCAACACCAGGAGCCTTCAGCGATGAGCGAGCACGTCCCGGTTTCCAGACCCAATCCGTTTTTCGAACTGCTGTTCGGCGGCAACATGCTGGAGGGCACCTTCAAGGCGGTGATCTGGGTGGCCCTGCTGGCGGCGGTATTGGCCTGGACCACCTTCCGCTGAGTGGAGGCCGCACGGCGCGGCACGGGTGCACGCACCGGCGTTGAACGCCAACGATCAGGCGCTGAAGGCCTGCCGCAGGCTGCGCAGCGTCGCCTGGCGATGTTCCTTGGCGGTCGCTTCGCCCATTTCCAGTTCCTGCAGGCGCAGCCCGACCAGGGTCATCGACAGCGCGTAGCCGCGTGCCGCGTCGGCCACGCGGGACAGGCCCAGCGCCCGTCGTGCCAGCGCGTTCACGTGCTCAAGGTCGGGCATGAGGACGAGGTAGGCGCGCTCGGCGCTGTCCAGGTCGGGCGCACGCAGGATCGCGTGCGCTTCGGTGGTGGGGGAGACGGAGGCCATGTGGGGTGTCCTTGTCCGTAACGGGCGCTCGATCAGAACGAGCGCATCAGGGAAACGAAGGCCGACGTCTGTGTTCCGCGCCGCGCCATCGGGCTGTCCTTCACTGCATCACCGAACCATTGGTTGGCGACCACGCCGGTCGCACGCCACTTCGTGCCCAGGGGCGTGCTGACCGCGATCTGCAGACTGGGCGACGTCGCGCTACCCGGGTTGTAGGCGGCAAGCCCCGAGCGCAGTGCTTCCTCGTCGCTGATGCCGTAGTAGTAATCGAGCAGGCGTGCACTGGAATGCACCACACCCACCCGGGGCACCCAGGTGAAGCGCCCGGCCTGGATCGGGTAGCTGTAGTGCAGGCGCGATTCAATGCCGCCGCCATGGCCGGTGACCTCGCGCATCACGCTGGCTTCGACGATGCCCCAGTCCGCGCTGTACTCGCCGTTGAGTCCGGCCATGGCCGACATCTGCCGGCTGTGCAGGCGGCGCAGCTGCGGATCGTTCACGTCGTCGGTCTTGAAGCGCAGCGTGTACGGGGTGACCGCAGCCGACAGGCGCAGGCCCTGGCCCTTGTACAGGTACATGCCCAGCGAGCCGGGGCTGGCGAAGAAGCGCTGGCCCTGCCAGGCAATGGACGGTACGACCAGCGGCTTGACGTCATAGTGGGCGTACGCACCAGAGGTCGCGCCCGCGCTGATACCGGCCTGCACGCCCGGGTTCTGCTCGGCGGCGTACGCTGCCAGCGGCAGGCCGATGGCGGCGGAGAACAGCAACGGGCGCAGCAGGTTCGGGGACAGCGACGGCATCGATCAACCACTTTGCGGGGGATGGCTGCGCATGGTGAGGGCTCAACATTGTCAGAACATTGCGCCTGTGCAATCGGCAGCCCGGAGGGGAAAAAGCCGACGGCAGGCACTATGATCTGCACCGTTTCCGCAACCGAGCCGCTGATGCGCATCCTCCTGGTCGAAGACGATCCCGATCTGTCCCGTGCCCTGCAATCGGGCCTGGAGCGGCAGGGCGTGGTCGCCGACGTGGTCGGCAGCCTGGCCGAGGCGGCGATCGCGTTGCGTGAGCCGGTGCACCAGCTGATGCTGCTCGACCGGCAGCTGCCCGATGGTGATGGTGCAGGTTTCGTCGCCACCGCGCGTTCGCTGCGGCCGAATCTGGCGGTGATCATGCTGACCGCCAAGGGCACGTTGTCGGACAAGGTTGAAGGGCTCGATGTCGGCGCCGATGACTACCTGGTCAAGCCGGTGGCAATCGAGGAGCTGATGGCGCGCATCCGCGCGGTGTCGCGGCGGCCGTCGGCGATGGTGACGCCGAGCCTGCGTCTGGGCCGGCTGGAATTCGACTTCGAATCGCTGCAGGCGCAGGTGGAGGGCCAGCCGCTGGCGTTGCCACGGCGCCAGGTGCTGGTGCTGCAGGCATTGGCGATGCGGCAGGGGCGGACCGTCACCCGCAGCGCGCTGGAGGCGGCGGTGTACGGGTTCGATGATGAGATCCAGTCCAATGCGCTCGACGCGCATATCTCCAAGCTGCGCAAGGCACTGCAGCAGGCCGGGGCGGGCGTGGAGATCCATGTGATCCGCGGTGTCGGCTACCTGCTGGCGGAGGCCTGAGATGGCACGTCCGATCCGTTCCATCACCCTGGGCCTGGCCTGGCGCTTGTTCCTCGCGCAGGCCTTCACCGTGCTGTTCGCGGTGGTCGCGCTGATCCTGACCTGGGGCGACAAGGACACCTGGGGCATGGACATGTTCATGGCCGAGGCGGTTGCCAAGGCGGTGCACAGCGAGGGCAGCCATTTGGTCCTGGACGAAGCACGCTGGCGCAAGCTGGACGCGGAGGCGGGTGGCAACCTGTGGTTCGCGGCCGTCGATGACAAGGGCGTTTGGCTGGAGCGCGGCACCATCCCTGCGATCCACGCACCGCTGCTGGCGCGTCTGCCGACGCTGGGTGCCACCGAACTCGGCTCGCTGGTGCCACCCTACCTGGACGTGGCGCGGGTGATGATCCGCAACGAAGATGGTCGCCGAATCACGGTGATGGTCGGTGGCGCGCCGAAGGGTGGTCTGCTGGACGGCGCACTGATGGTGCTGCGCCTGATCGGCCTGTGGTTCTTCCTGCCGCTGATCGTGGTCACGTTGCTGGTAATGCCGACGGTGATCCATCGCGCGATGCGCGGGGTGCGCCGTTCCGCGCAGCAGGCCAAGGAGCTGGATATCGGCCAGCCGGGCGCACGACTGGATGCACAGCTGGTGTCGACCGAGGTCGCACCGCTGGTGGAAGCTTTCAACGATGCCATCGACAAGGTGCAGCAGGGCTATGCTGCGCGCGACAAGTTCCTCGCCGACGCCGCGCACGAACTGCGCGTGCCGATCGCAGTGGTGCAGGCGCGCTTGTCGCAGCTGCCACAGGGCGAGTTGAAGTCGCAGCTGCTGACCGACGTGGCCCGCCTTGGCAACGTCGCCGAGCATCTGCTCGACCTGCAGCGGCTTGACCGCAATGTCGGCGCACTGCAGCGGCTGGACCTGGCGCTGCTGGTGCGCGAAGCGGCCGCGGATCTTGCGCCGTTGGTCGTCGGCGCTGGATATGGCTTTGAAGTGGATGCACCGGAAGTGCCGGTGTGGATCCACGGCGACAGCCTGGCGCTGGGGCGGGTGATCGCCAACCTGGTGCACAACGCCATCGTCCACGGCGGTGGGCGGGGCACCATCTGCGTACGGCTGGACGCGCGCGGCCTGCTGGAAGTCAGTGACCAGGGTGCAGGCATTCCGTTCGGTGACCGCGAGGCGATCTTCGAGCCGTTCCATCGGCTGCGTGCGGCCGGCAGTGGTAGTGGCCTGGGCCTGCATCTGGCCAAGGAAATCGTGCAGCACCATGGTGGGTCGGTCAGCGTGGGTGAAGCGATCGGCGGCGGCGCCAGTTTCCGGGTCAATTTCCATCGCGGTAGCGTCCGCCGCTGACGCCAATACGGGTTGAAGCCCGATAGGCAACCTGCTGCTCCGGCAGCAGGCTGGGGTGATGGTCGCCGAACGATCCGCTCCGCCGCTGTTTGGCAGTGGTTGCGCCGCCTGTCTGGTGCTGGGCGCGCTGGCCTGCGTGCAGCTGCCGGTGCTTCCGCCAGTGTGGTTGTGCGTGCCGTTGGCCATCGCCAGCGCCGCAGGCTGGATCGTGCCTTGGCGCGGTCGCGCGTGGGCGGCTGCGCTGTTCGGCCTGTCGTGGGCAGCACTGCACGGGTACTGGGCCTTGCAGGGCCAGCTTCCACCCGGAGGGCCCGCGCAGGACGCGCAGGTTCGTGGCCGAGTGGTTGATCTTCCACACAGTGGCCCCGGCTACACCCGTTTCGTGCTGAAGGTCGACGAGGCCGATGCGCTGCCCTCGTTGCCTGGCAGGCGCCTGCAGATCACCTGGAACGATCCATGGCGTGGACCGCCTGCGAGCGGCACCGATGGTGGGCGCCATGCGGTTCGAGCTGGCGCGCATTGGGAGCTGTCGCTGCGGGTGCGGGCACCGCGTTCGCGGATCAATCCTGGAGGCTTTGACGGCGAGCGCCATGCATTGCTGAGGGGGATATCCGGCACCGGTACGGTGCGCGATCCGGCGAGTGCGCGTGAGCGGCGAGCCGCGCACGGCCTGCCGGCCTGGCGCGAGCGCAGCAGTGCTGCCATCGCCACCCAGGTGGCCCATCCTGCCGCTCGCTTCGTGCAGGCGCTGGCACTGGGCGATACCCGCGGCTTGTCCGATGCAGACTGGGAACACCTGCGCGCACTGGGCCTGACCCATCTGGTCGCCATCTCCGGATTCCATGTCGGTGTGGTTGCCGGCTTTGGCGTGATGCTGTGCCGGGGGCTGTGGTGGCTGTGCCCATGGTTGGCACGCCGCTGGCCACGGCCGCAGGCGGCCGCGTGGGGCGCCGCATTGGCGGCGGTAATCTACGCGGTGGTCGCCGGCGGCGCGCTGCCTACGGTGCGCGCCGCGCTGATGATCGGCGTGGTTGCGTTGGCCCGCGCCGGGCGTCGCCCGGTCGGTGCGGGGCAGGGGTTGGCACTGGCTGCTGTGGTGATGCTGCTGCCGGCGCCGCTGTCGGTGCTGGCCGCCGGCTTCTGGCTCAGCTTCGGAGGCGTGCTGTGGCTGCTGTGGTGCCTGCCGCGGACCGGGCCGGAGGGCGTCGGCGGTGGCCTGCGCGGATTCCTGGCCGCACAGGGGGTGGCCAGCCTCGGCCTGCTGCCCTTGTGCGTGGCGCTGTTCGGTGGCACCGCGCGGTTGGGGCCGCTGGTCAACCTGCCGATCATCCCGTGGTGGACGCTGCTGGTGGTGCCGCTGTCGCTGCTTGGGACCGGGCTGCATGCGCTGCACGACGGTGCGGGGCGCTGGGCATGGCGCGCCGCTGCCGGGCTGTTCGAGTTCAGCTGGCAGGCCCTGCAGCCGCTGGCACAGCATCCGCAGGCGATGTGGTGGCTGGCGGAGGCGCCGCGCTGGGCGGTACCCGCAGCGTTGCTGGGGGTGTTCTGGTGGCTGCTGCCTCGCGGGAACGGCGGCGGCCTGGCCGGCCTGTTGTTGTGCCTGCCGCTGCTGTGGCCGGCACGTGAGGCACCGGCGGAAGGGGAGCTGGAACTGCTGGTGCACGATGTTGGTCAGGGCACGGCGGTGCTGCTGCGCACCGCGCGGCACGCGCTCTGGTACGACGTCGGGCCGCCGACCGGCGGCGATGGCAACGAGCGGATCCTGGTCCCGGCCCTGCGCGCGCTGGGGCAGGCGCCGCCGCAGCAGGTGATGCTCAGCCACGATCACCTCGACCACACCGGCAGCCTGCCCAGCCTGCGTCGGCAGTTGCCGGGGCTGCAGCTGCTGGCGCCGCCGGGCAGCGCCATCGCCGGTACCCGGTCGTGCCAGCAGGGGCTGCGCTGGCAGTGGGACGGGGTCGATTTCCAGGTGCTGCATCCGGCGCCAGGCAGCCGCCACGCCGAGAACGAGGACAGCTGCGTGCTGCGTGTCGCCAGCCGCCATGGCGTGGTGCTGCTGGCCGGCGATATCGGACACCCTGCCGAGCAGGCGCTGCTGCAGGCGTTCCCAACGGCATTGAAGGCGGACGTGGTGCTGGTGCCGCACCATGGCAGCGGCGGCAGCTCCAGCGCGCCGTGGGTGGCCGCCGTAGCACCACGGCTGGCGCTGGTTTCGGCCGGCCACCAGAACCGCTTCGGCCATCCCCGCCCGGATGTGGTCCGGCGCTGGCAGGCGCAGGGGGCCGAAGTGCTGGCCACGGCCGATTCCGGTGCGATCCGCGTATGGCTTGGCGCACAAGGGATGCAGCTGCGTGAACAGCGTATCCACGCATCCCGCTGGTGGGATGCCGTTGGGCGGGCGCGGTCGGCTGCTATCCTATCGACGATTGAACAAGCGGCCGTTGGGCCGGAGGGTTGAAACGTGTGGGAACTGGTCAAGGCCGGTGGCTGGCCGATGGTGCCGCTGCTGCTGTTGGGCGTACTGGCTTTGGCGATCATCCTGGAGCGTTTCTGGTCCCTGCGGCGCACTGAAGTGCTGCCGCCCGGCCTCGGCCAGGAAGTGCGCAACTGGGCGGCACGCGGCAAGCTCGACCCGGCCCACCTGCAGACCCTGCGTGGCAACTCGCCGCTGGGCGCGCTGCTGGCAGCTGCGCTGGAAGCGCGCAACCGGCCACGTGACCAGATCCGTGAACGCATCGAAGACACCGGCCGCCACCTGGTGCACCGCATGGAGCGCTTCCTCAACGCGCTGGGCACCATCGCGTCGGCCGGCCCTTTGCTGGGCCTGCTGGGCACGGTGATCGGCATGATCCAGATGTTCCTGGGCATCCTCGACCACGGCGTGGGTGATGTGAACCAGCTGGCCGGTGGTATCGGCAAGGCGCTGGTGTGCACCGCCACCGGCATGATCGTGGCCATTCCTGCACTGATGTTCCACCGCTACTTCAAGGGCCGCATCCACGGCTATGTGGTGGAGATGGAGCAGGAAGCCAGCGCGCTGCTGGATACGCTCGACGGCCGCCCCGGGGTATTGAACCCAGCGCCCGCCGCGCGTTCGGCCAATGCTGCCACGGCGAAGGCCTGATCGATGCGTATCGGCAACGACCGATCCCAGGATGAGCCGCATATCGACCTGGTGCCGCTGATCGACGTCATCCTGGTGCTGATCATCTTCTTCGTGGTCACCACCACGTTTGACGCGCGTTCCACGTTGCAGGTGCAGTTGCCCACTGCCAGCCAGCAGCAGACCAACGAGCCGCCGCGCTCGCTGAGCGTGCTGATCAATGCCGAAGGCCGCTATTTCATCAATGACCAGGAAGTGCTGCGCAGCGACGTCGAGTCGGTCAAGCAGACCATCGCCGCCGTGGCCGGCAGCGACCGTGAGCAGACCGTGCTGCTGCGTGCCGACGCACGCACTCCCTACCAGGCCGTGGTGACCGCGCAGGACGCGCTGGGTCAACTCGGTTTCCGCCGTATTGCCATTGCAACAGCACCCGAGGTGCGTCCATGAGTTCCAATCACGCGCCGGTGTGGCCGATCTACAAACGTCTGCTGGGGTACACCCGCGCCTACTGGGTGTTCATGGTGGCTGCGGTCATCGCCATGGTGGTCGAAGCCCTGGCCGGCTATCACTTCACCAAGCTGATGGAGCCGCTGGTCAACCGTGGCTTCGTCAATCCCGAGCCGCGCATGGCGGTGATCCTGCCGCTGACCATCCTCGGCCTGTTCCTGATGCGCAGCGTCGCCACCTGGGTAAGCGACTACGCGCTGGCCAAGACCGGCCGCAGCGTGGTGCGCGACCTGCGCGAACAGGTCCTGGCCAAGTACCTGCACCTGCCGTCCTCGCACTTCGATACTGAAGCGACGCCGGTCATGGTCAGCCGCCTGAATTTCGATACCGAACAGGTCACCCAGGCCAGCGCTGATGCGCTCAAGACCGTGGTCGCCGACACCCTGACCATCATCGCCATGCTGGCGGTGATGCTGCAGATGAGCGTCAAGGTCACCGTGGCCATGCTGGTGGTGGTGCCGTTGATCGGCGTGATCGTGTCCTACGTGGGCAAGCGCTATCGCCGCATCAGCCGTGGCATCCAGGACGGCATGGGCTCGATGGCGCAGACCGCCGAGCAGTCGCTGGCCGCGCAGCAGGAAGTGAAGGTGCATGGCACCCAGCAGCACGAGATCTCGCGTTACTCGCGCCTGGCCAACCGCATGCTGTCGCTGAACATGAAGGTGGAAGTCACCCGTGCTGCCGCCTCCAGCGTGGTCCAGTTCCTGGCGGCGCTGGCGCTGGCGGTGATCGTCTGGGTGTCCACCCGCGAAGCGCTGGCTGGCCGCCTCAACGCCGGCCAGTTCATGGGCCTGATGACCTCGATGATGGCCATCATTCCCTCGCTGCGCCGCCTGACCAGCGTGCAGACCTCCATCTCGCGGGGTGTAGCTGCCGCCGAACGCCTGTTCAGCATCCTCGACATGCCGGTCGAGCGCGACGAAGGCCGAAATGCAGTGCAGCGCGTGCGCGGTGAACTGGCGTTCGACCACGTCATGCTGCGCTACCGCGAGGACAGCGGCATTGCCCTGGACGACATCAGTTTCGTCGCCAAGCCGGGTACGGTCACCGCCATCGTCGGCCGTTCCGGTAGCGGCAAGACCAGCCTGATCCGGCTGGTGCCGCGCTTCTACGAACCCAGTGGCGGGCGCATCACCCTTGATGGCGTGGCGCTGGATGACTATCCGTTGGCCGACCTGCGCCGCCAGGTGGCAATGGTCGGGCAGAAGGTCATGCTGTTCGACGACACCATCGCCGCCAACATCGCCTATGGCATGGACGCGAGCGTTGAACAGATCCGTGCAGCGGCTGAAGCTGCCAACGCGTGGGAATTCATCGAGCGCATGCCGCAGCAGCTGCAGACCCCGGTCGGCGAGAACGGCGCACTGTTGTCCGGCGGCCAGCGCCAGCGCCTGGCGATCGCCCGTGCGATCCTGCGCGATGCGCCGATCCTGATCCTGGACGAAGCCACCGCCGCGCTCGACAACGAATCCGAGCGCCTGGTGCAGGACGCGCTGCAGCGCCTGATGCCCGAGCGCACCACGCTGGTCATCGCGCACCGCCTGTCGACCATCGAGCATGCCGACCAGGTGCTGGTGATGGATCACGGCCGCATCGTCGAGCGTGGCACTCACAAGGAACTTCTGACCATGGGCGGGCTGTACCAGCATCTGCACAGCATGCAGTTCCGCGAAAGGCAGGACTGATGGCCGGCAAGGGTACCCAGACCCCGCCGTACTGGTACGACGGTAGCCCGGTTCCGTGGGCGATGCGCCTGCTGGCGCCGCTGTACGCCGGTGTCACCGCGTTGCGCCGGCGTGCCTACCGGCGCGGCTGGCGCAAGCACTACACGCTGCCGGTGCCGGTCATCGTGGTCGGCAACATCACCGCCGGTGGCACCGGCAAGACGCCGCTGACCATCGCGCTGGTGGAGCGCCTGCGTGCCGCTGGCTGGAAGCCGGGCGTGGCCAGCCGTGGCTACGGCCGCGAAGACGCCGACAAACCGCTGTGGGTGCAGGCCGACACGCCGACCGCCAAGGGTGGTGACGAGCCGGTGCTGATCGCCTGGAAGACCGGGGTGCCTGTGCGGGTGGACCGCGACCGTGTGGCCGCAGGCAAGGCCCTGATCGAAGCCGGTTGCGACGTGATCGTCTGCGACGACGGCCTGCAGCACTACCGGCTGGCGCGCGACATCGAGATTGAAGTGGTCGATGCCCAGCGTCGCTACGGCAACGGCCGGATGATCCCCGCCGGGCCGCTGCGCGAACCGGTCAGCCGTGCCAGTGAATGCGACTTCCGTGTAGTGAATCTCGGCCAGGCCGACGAAGAAAGCGCGGCGCAGGCCTGTGGCTTCGGCCAATGGCCGATGGCGCTGCACATCGACAGCGCGCAGCCACTGGCCGGTGGCCGTGCGCGCCCGCTGGCGTACTTCAAGGGCCAGCGCGTGCACGCCGTGGCCGGTATCGCGCATCCGCAGCGCTTCTTCGACATGCTGCGTGCGCGTGGCATCGGCGTGGTGCCGCATGCTTTTGCTGATCATCAGGCGTACCAGCCGCAGGACCTGTCCTTCGGCAGCCAGCTGCCGGTGCTGATGACCGAAAAGGACGCGGTGAAGTGCCGTGCGTTCGGCAACGACTGGCACTACGCCGTTCCGCTGCGCGCCGAGCTGCCTGCCGCGTTCTGGGTGGCGCTGACCGACCGCCTGGACAAGCTGCGACCGAACTGAGTGGCGCAGCGGCGCTTGTATTCACGCGCCGCCGGCCGCATTCCCGTTGTAACGAGCCTGCCGAGTACCGCCCGCATGACCGAATTCGTCGTCGCCATTCCGGCCCGCTATGCCGCCTCGCGGCTGCCGGGCAAGCCGCTGCGCCTGCTGGGCGGTGAGCCGCTGGTGCTGCACGTGGCACGCCGCGCGCTGCAGGCCGGGGCTGGCGAGGTATGGGTCGCCACCGACGATCAACGCATCGCCGACGCGTTGTCCGGGCTGGCCGATGTGAAGGTGGCGATGACCGCCGCCTCGCATGCGTCCGGCACCGACCGCCTGGCCGAATGCGCGCGCATTGCCGGCTGGGCCGACGACACCGTTGTGGTCAACCTGCAGGGCGATGAACCGTTCGCGCCGGCGGCCGGCATTCGTGCGGTGGCCGAGGCACTGGTCGGTGGCAATGCGCCGATGTCGACCCTGGCCACAACCGTCGAAGATGCGCACACCCTGTTCGATCCGAACGTGGTGAAGCTGGTGCGCAACGTGCGCAACGAGGCCATGTACTTCAGCCGTGCGCCGATCGCCTGGCACCGCGATGGCTTCGCACGCAGCCGCGACACGCTGCCGGCCGGGCACAACTGGTTGCGCCATATCGGCATCTACGGCTATCGCGCCGGCTTCCTGCAGCAGTTCGCGGCGATGCCACCGGGCCAGCTGGAGCAGGTCGAATCGCTGGAACAGCTGCGCGTGCTGGAAGCGGGCTTCCCGATCAGCGTGGCGATCTCGCCGGAACCGTTCCCGCCCGGCATCGACACCCCTGAGGACCTGGAGCGCGCCGAAGTGCTGCTGCAGGCAATGGCCGCACGATGAAGCTGCTGGTCGTCTGCCTCGGCAACATCTGCCGTTCGCCGATGGCCGAAGGTGCGCTGCGCGCCTGCCTGGACGCGTCGCCGCTGGCTGGTCGGGTGCAGGTCGATTCGGCCGGCACCGGCGACTGGCATGTGGGCGAGCCACCGGACCGGCGCGCGATCGCCTGCGCGGCCGGGCATGGCGTGGACATCGGCGGCCTGCGCGCGCGCCAGCTGCAGGTCGCGGATTTCGACCGCTTCGACTGGATCCTGTGTGCCGATGAGGCCAACCTGCGGGATGCCGGTCGCTTGGCCACCCCCGCCCAGCGAGAACGCCTGGCGCTGTACCTGCCGTGGTCCGGCGGGCAAGGCAGGGGTGCGATCCCGGACCCGTACACCGGCGGCAGTGAGCATTTCGAACAGGTCTGGACATTGGTCGACGATGCTGCAAAACGAGCAGTGGCACGACTGTTGCATGACGCCGACTCCGGCATAATCGGGCCATGAACGTCCAGCCCGTCCCGGACCTGCCCGAGTTCGCCACCTGGCTCAATGCCACCCCCTGCACCCTGACCGAACTGCGCGGTCGGCCGGTGGCGCTGTTGTTCGTCAACGCCGCCTCCGCCTGGAGCGCGCAACGCCTGGCCGAGTTCGGCCAATGGCTGTCGCGCCACCCCGGCAAGCTGCAGCCGCTGGTGCTGCAGGTGCCGCGCTTCGATTTCGAACGTGAGGCCGGCGCCGCACTGAAGCTGCTGCGTCGCCAGGGGCTGACGATGCCGGTGCTGCTTGATGCCGACTGGGATGGCTGGCGCCGCTTCGGCGTCACCGCCTGGCCGACCATCGTGCTGCTGGATGCGCAGGGGCGCGAGCAACAACGGCTGGTCGGGCAGGGCGCACCCGGCGAACTGGAGCGTGCCTTGAACGCGCTGTGCGAGGGCGCGCCGTCGGCGCCGCCGCGCGGTGGCAGCGAACTGCATCCGGAGCCGCGCCACGCGCTGCGCTTCCCGCTCGGCCTGGCGGTCAGCACCGAACGCCTGTACATCGCCGACAGCGGCCATCACCGCATCCTCGAATGCAGCCACGGTGGCCGCATCCTGCGCCAGTTCGGGCTGGGCACCGCCGATTTCATGGATGGCAACCTCGCCGAGGCGGCCTTCCACCGCCCGCAGGCGCTGGTGCTGGAGCGCGATTCGCTGTACGTCGCCGACACCGGCAACCATGCCGTGCGCCGCATCAACCTGTTGACCGGGATCGTCGATACCCTGTGTGGCAACGGCCGTCCCGGTGCACCGGTGGAAGGTCCGGTCGCACAGGCCAGGCAGGTGTCGCTGGATCATCCGGTCGGCCTGGCCATCGCCGACAACCAGCTGCATATCGCCATGGCCGGTGACAACCGCATCTGGAGCTACCACCTGGGCCAGCGCAGCCTGCAGTGGCGCGCCGGCAGCGGTTCCATCGACGAACGCGATGGCAGCGGCCACCTGGCTGCCTTTGCCCAGCCCACCGCACTGGCCGTGGTGCAGCAGGTGCTGTACGTGGCCGACGCGTTGGGTTCCTCGATCCGTGCGCTGCAGCTGCGTGGCGACCTGGTGCAGACGCTGGTCGGGCAGGGGCCTTGGCGCTTCGGCAATGAGGACGGCCCGCGCACCCAGGCCAGCCTGCAGTTTCCGCAGGCGATGGCACTGAGCCCGGATGCGCCGCTGCTGTGGATTGCCGATACCGGCAACGGCCGCCTGCGCACCCTGCGCCTGGGCGGTGGTGAACTGACCACCCAGCCGCTGCCGCGCCGCCTGCATGGTCCGGCAGGTCTGGCAGCCGGTGCGGGCGCGGTGTGGATCGCCGAGACCGATGCCCACGCCGTGCTGCGTTTCGACCCCGACAGCGGCGTGCTCAGCGAAGTCCCGATCAGCGAATGACCGACGTATCCGCTCCGGTCTTCGACGGCAAGGCCTTCGCGGCCCAGCTCAGCACCGCCCCCGGCGTGTACCGCATGTACGCCGCCGACGACACTTTGTTGTACGTCGGCAAGGCGCGCGCACTGCGCAACCGTGTCGGCAGCTACTTCAACGGCAGCCCGAAGAACGCGCGGATCATGTCGATGATCTCGCAGATCACGCGCATGGACGTGACCGTGACGCGCTCGGAAGCCGAGGCGTTGCTGCTGGAAAACCAGCTGATCAAATCGCTGTCGCCGCGTTACAACGTCTCGTTGCGCGACGACAAGACCTATCCGCACGTGCTGCTGACCCGAGAGGACTGGCCGCGCATCGCGCTGCATCGCGGTCCGCGCGCCATTCCCGGACGCTACTTCGGTCCGTATCCCGGCGTTACCGCCGTGCGCGAAACGCTGAACCTGATGCACAAGCTGTTCAAGCTGCGCAGCTGCGAGGACAGCGTGTTCCGCAACCGCTCGCGGCCGTGCCTGCAGTACCAGATCGGCCGCTGCAGTGCGCCGTGCGTGGAGCTGGTGCCGGCGCCGGAGTACGCCGAATTGGTGCGCCGCGCCGCGCTGTTCCTGGAAGGCAAGAGCGACGAGCTGACCCGCGAACTGGGCGAGCAGATGCAGGCCGCCAGCGAGGCGCTGGAGTTCGAGCAGGCCGCGCGCCTGCGCGACTTGATTTCTTCGCTGCGCAGCATGCAGACCCGCCAGTACGTGGATGGCCGTGCCGCCGACCTGGACGTGCTGGCCGTGGCCATGCAGGGCTCGCAGGCCTGCGTGCTGCTGCTGGCCTTTCGTGATGGCCGCAATCTCGGTACCCGCCCGTTCTTCCCGCGCACCAATGGCGAAGAGAGCCCGGAAGAGGTGTTGGCCGCGTTCGTCTCGCAGTACTACATCGAATTCGAACCGCCGCGCGAGATCCTGCTGGACCGAGAGATTCCCGACGCCGACCTGCTGGTCGCCGCGCTCTCAGCCTCGGCCGAGCGAAAGGTGCAGCTGAAGTGGAACGTGCGCGGCGAGCGCGCCGGCTACGTGGAGCTGGCCAGCCGCAACGCGCAGCTGACCCTGGCCACCGAACTCAACAGCCGCAACGCGCAGCACGCGCGCAGCGATGCCTTGCGCGACATGCTGGGTCTGGCAGAGCCGGTCAAGCGGGTCGAATGCTTCGACATCAGTCATACGCTGGGCGAGGCGACCGTGGCGTCGTGCGTGGTATTCGACGCCGCCGGCCCGGTGCGTGCGCAGTACCGCCGCTTCAACATCAGCGGCATCGAGCCGGGCGACGATTACGCCGCCATGCGCCAGGCCATCGACCGCCGCTTCCGCCGTGCAGTGGAAGAGCAGGGCGTGCTGCCGGACGTGCTGCTGATCGATGGTGGCGCCGGCCAGCTGGCGCAGGCGCAGGCCGCGCTGGCCGACCTGGGCGTGGAAGGCGTGCTGCTGGTGGGCGTGGCCAAGGGCGTGGAGCGCCGCGCCGGCCACGAAGCACTGGTGATGCCCGACGGTCGCGAACTGCGCCCGGGAGCGGCCAATCCGGCGCTGCAGTTCATCCAGCAGGTGCGCGACGAGGCGCACCGCTTCGCCATCACCGGCCACCGCGGCCGCCGCCAGAAGGCGCGGATGACCAGCAAGCTGGAGGACATTCCCGGTATCGGGCCGCGCCGCCGCGCCAGCCTGCTCAAGCATTTCGGCGGCCTGGTCGGCCTGAAAGCCGCTGGTGAAGCGGAAATCGCCAAGGTGGAAGGCATCAATGACGCCCTCGCGGCACGTATCTACGCTAACCTGCACGGGTTGGCCACGCCTGATGCGGCCGAGTAGAGAGAGAAGCACGCAAGCATGAAGTTGACCCTGCCCACCTGGCTGACGTTGTTGCGGATCGTGATGATCCCGGTGCTGGTGCTGGTGTTCTACCTGCCCTACACCTGGACCAACTTCGCTTCGGCGGCGATCTTCGGCCTGGCCGCGATCACCGACTGGCTCGATGGCTGGATCGCACGCCGTTACCAGCTGGAGTCGGCCTTCGGTGCCTTCCTCGACCCGGTCGCGGACAAGCTGATGGTGGCAGTGGCGCTGTTCCTGATCGTGCAGGGCCATCCAACGCCGTGGATGGCGTTCTGGGCAGCGGTCATCGTCGGCCGTGAGATTGCGGTATCGGCGCTGCGCGAGTGGATGGCCGAGCTGGGCCAGCGCGCCAAGGTGCGCGTGGCGATGATCGGCAAGGTCAAGACCACCGCGCAGATGGTCGCACTGTTGTGCCTGCTGTACTCGGTGGCGCCGAACGTGCCGGTGCAGGACATCTGGATGGGCTGGCCGGTGTTCCACATCGGTGACTGGACCCTGGCCATTGCTGCCGTGCTGACCCTGTGGTCGGGCCTGCAATACCTGCACGCCGCCTGGCCGAGCCTGCGCGATGACGAGCGCGCTGCGCGCGAGCGTGCGCGTCAGAAGAAGCTGGGCAACTGAGCCCCGGGGTCGGATCCCTTTCCGCAGGAAAGGGCTCTGACCCCATCGATGCGCCTATCCACGCATGGCGTGGATACGCAATGCAAGGTGCCTCGCAGACCCTAAAAAAGCGCTTGACGCCATCCTTGGAATAGGTAAAATTTCGCCTCCCAAGCGGGAATAGCTCAGTTGGTAGAGCGCAACCTTGCCAAGGTTGAGGTCGCGAGTTCGAGTCTCGTTTCCCGCTCCAGATTCAAGAAAAACGCTCCCGAAAGGGAGCGTTTTTCGTTATGCGCGGCAGTGCTCGCAAAGATCAATCATCATCCTGCGCCGCCACGCGCGAACGCATGCCGGTGATGCGTGCTTCCTCGCGTGCTACCTGACGGTCCGCAAACCACTCCTGCACATCCCCTGCGAAGCTCGCGGGGCGCCCCTTGCCCTGCACACCCTCGGCAATCGAGGCCAGGCTGGAACGCGCCAGTTCTTTGCGCATGGCCTTCTGCGCATTGATCATCACCGCGTGGATGCCGCACACGCCACGGTTGGCCCATCGGGGTGGGGCACCATCAAACAGCGCGCAGCGCCCACGGATTTCCTGGCAGTCGAACAGTGCCTTCTGTCCCTCAACGGCATCGACCACATCCAGCACGCTGATGTCTTCGGGCGCACGCGCCAACTGGTAGCCGCCACGGATACCACCAGTGGACTCGACGATGCCGGCCTTCTCCAGCTTGGGGAAGATCTTTGCCATGAAGGCCGCAGGCACGCCCTGAAGCTCGGCCAGGTCGCGGCTGCTCGGCCGCTGCTCCAGCGGCGGGACCAGCCAGAGCAGGCAGTGCAGGGCGTACTCGACGCCCGTTCCGATGTGGGCCATAGGACCGGTCCATAAAGAATATAACGCGGACTATAGGGGCCTGAGTTACCCGCCGCAACCCAGCGGAGCTTCACGCAGATCTTTGATTTCATTGGCGTTGTAGCAGGAAAAGGAGGGGCGGTAGGGCGACGCTGGCCTGAACCGCGCCGCTGTCAGGTGCTTGCACTACATAACGCGGACTAATATGATCCGCGTTATGTGGTGCGCACACGCAGCACATCACTCACGCCCATGCCGATCGCTCAGGCGGGCGCCTGAACCCCATTCCCTGAAGGATTTCCCTCCGTGTCCCAGCGCATTCTTGTCATCGGCGCCGGCTTTGCCGGCATGTGGAGCGCGCTCGCCGCCGCCCGTCTTCTCGACCAGGCGGCGCGCCGTGATGTGGAGATCATGCTGGTTGCGCCGTCGCCGGAGCTGCATGTGCGCCCGCGCCTCTACGAAAAGGGGCCGGAGCGCATGACGGCACCGCTGCGGGCGATCTTCGATGCCGTTGGCGTGCGCTATCTTGCCGGCCGCGTCGAACACATCGATGTCGCCAACCAGCAGGTGCAGGTGGTGGGCACGGGTACCGATTCCGCTGAGCAGACGCTGTACTACGACCGCCTGGTGCTGGCCGCCGGTAGTCGTCTGAACTGCCCGCCCATTCCCGGCTTGCAGCAGCACGCCTTCAACGTCGACCAGATTGCCGATGCAGCCCGCCTGCAGGCGCATATGGATAGTCTTGCTGCTCGCCCGCAGAGCGCGGCGCGCAATACGGTGGTGATCGCCGGTGCGGGCTTCACCGGTATCGAAACCGCAGCAGAAATGCCGGCTCGCCTGCGCGAAGTGCTCGGCGCCGATGCTGCGGTGAACGTCATCATGGTCGAGCGCGCCGATGCGCTGGGCCCGGACCTGGGTGAAGGCCCGCGCCCAGTCATCACGCAGGCGCTCAAGGAGTTGGGTGTGTCCTGGCGTCTGGGCTCGGGTGTCGCTCGCGTGGATGCGGAGGGCGTAACGCTGGAAAACGGAGAACGCATCGACGCCGCCACCGTTGTCTGGACTGCTGGTGCACGTGCCAGTGCGTTGACTGCTCAGATTCCCGGCCAGCACGATGCGGTGGGTCGCCTGCATGTGGACCGCACGCTGAAGGCGAACGGTGTCCACGCGGTGTTTGCTACCGGCGACTGCGCGCATGCCGCCACCGATGACGAGGGCAACGTGGCGATGATGTCCTGCCAGCACGCGATGAATCTGGGGCGTTCTGCCGGACACAACGCCGCAGCTGACCTGATCGGGGAAACGATGATTCCGTATGCGCAGCCCAAGTACGTGACCTGCCTGGACCTGGGGCCGTGGGGTGCTGTCTACACCGAGGGCTGGGATCGCCAGGTGGTGCTGTCCGGTGCTGAAGCCAAGGCGCTCAAGACCCGGATCAACACCGAGTGGATCTATCCGCCGAGTGGTGAGCGTGCGGAGATCCTCGCGTCGGCAGACCCGCTCAGGATCGTTGTGGCCTGACGGCGCAAAGTAGTTCTGCAAGCAACGTTCCTGAAAGGGAGCGTTGCGCTTCATCCCCACTTCACCGCCACTCCTTCGCCTCACCACGCGGCAGTTCGAAGCTGCATCTCCGTTCCTTCAGGACGATGCAGCCATGTCCCAAACTCCTTCCGCCTACGACCACGACGTGGTCATCGTCGGCGCCAGCTTCGCCGGTGCCGCCTGTGCGCTGGCCGCTGCCCAATACGGCCTGCGCGTCTGCGTGCTTGAACGCAAGGCCGACCCCGGCGAACGCCTGCACACCACCGGCATCGTGGTGAAGGAAGCGATGGAGCAGACCTGGCTGGGGCGCATGCCCGAACACCTGGTGCAACGCGTTGCCAATGTGCGGCTGTATGCGCCGAACCTGCGCAGCGTGTTGTTGGCCGCGCCGGGCTATTACTTCCTCACCACCGATACGCCGAACCTGATGCGCTGGCTGGCCAGCGAGCTGCGCGCGAATGGTGTCGACCTTCGCCTGCAGCAGTCCTTCACCGACGCCCATCGCAGTGGTGACGGCTGGCAGGTGGAAGGGGCAGGGCGGTGCGCCTACCTGGTCGGCGCCGATGGCGCACGCTCACGCGTTGCCCAGCGCACCGGCCTCGGCCAGGTGCGTGACAATCTCTACGGCGTCGAACGTGAGTTCGCCGGCCTCCAGTTGCCGCAGGGCGACGCACTCCATTGCTTCGTCAGCAAGCGCTTTGCACCGGGTTACATCGGCTGGGTCGCACAGAACCCTACCGGGCTGCAGGTCGGCTTGGCGCTGCGCCATGACCCGAACCAGGTGCGGCCGCCTGATATCGATGGCTTTCTTGAGCACGTGCGCGATGTGGTCGGCATTCCGCCTTCGGCGCGTCCCTCGACCACCCGCGCAGGGCTGGTGCCCTGCGGCCGGCCGGATGGGCCGTTCACCGGCCAACGCGTGATCCTGACCGGCGACGCGGCGGGCATCGTCTCGCCGCTCTCCGCCGGGGGCATCCATTCCTCGTGGCGGCATGGCTGGGCGGTCGGCGAGGCGATTGCCCGCCATCTGCGCGGCCAAGGGCCGGAAGCGGAACGGGTGGCGCGGCAGGTGGCGCCGGCATTCCATGGCAAGCGCCTGCTGCGCTGGGCGATGGATCATCTGCAGGCCGACTGGCCGCTCAACGCACTGCTGCACACGGCGACCACGCGGCGCATCGCCGAGCAGGTCTACTTCCATCGCCGTGGCCTGCGAACCTGAGGTATCGGTCCTGGGGGCCTGAACGCCGCCCCACAATGCACGCGAAAATTCCTGTTGACGCCGTGCAGCAATATCGACACAATAGCGCTCCTTCGACGCAGGTCGAACGGAATCTGCGGGAATAGCTCAGTTGGTAGAGCGCAACCTTGCCAAGGTTGAGGTCGCGAGTTCGAGTCTCGTTTCCCGCTCCAGATTCAAGAAAACGCTCCCGAAAGGGGGCGTTTTTCGTTTGTCACACCGGTTGCACCACTGCCGCGCTAGCGTGCCTTGCCGGGCAGGGCGCTGCACCAGGTCCGGGCATCCTGCCGGTCGAAACCGGGGCAGCGGTTGTCCCGCCGGATGTAGACGTAGGGAACGTCGTCTTCGTAGGTGAAGTGGTAGTAGTAGGTCCAGTCCTTTCCGTACAGCCAGTAGTTCGACGAGCCCTGGTTGATGGCATATGGCTCGAACGTGAAGATCGAAGATTCACGGGGGATGAAGTTGCTGCGCTCCATCAGTAGCAGCATGGCGTTCGAGACCAGTGGGGTGGTCAGGACGAGCACGATCACGCCGACAGTCACTGTCGTGATCGAGCCAATCAGTAGCCAGCGGCGTTGGTGTTTCACGGGCAGGCAGCACCGAAGTAGGGCAGTGCCGCAATGTGCAATACGCCGTGAAAGTCGTCCAGTGTTCCGTGTCGAGAACGCGCTGAAAGCGTGGTGAAAGGCTGGGGCGGCATTGCCTGAACCGCACGCCTGTTGTGACCTTTTTCGGACCAATTCTCCATGTTCGCTCCACAATCGCACGGTAGCCTTCATGCTCCTTCTACACGTTGGCGGGCTGGTGGTCAGGCGTATCACTTCAGTGGCAGTGCCCAGGACCGGGCGCGGACTCACCCTGCATGCAGTGCTGCGCCCTGGTGCGTTGTTGGCAAGCCTGGCCCTGGCCGGTTGCATGTCGGTGCCTGTTCCGGACCTGCCTGACCGCACGCCCAGCACCTGGACCCAGGTGCCGCAGGGCCAGGGCGTGGCAGTGGACGCCAAACAGTGGTGGAAAGTGCTGTCCGACCCGGCGCTGGACGGCTTGGTCGATCAGGCCATCGCCGGCAACCTCGACCTGCAGCAGGCCACGCTGCGCCTGCAGGCCGTTCGGATCGTCGCCGGCACCTCGGACTCGCGTTTCCTGCCGGAAATCTCGGCCAGCGCCAAGCAGGTGCAGGACGCCGCCGCAGTCGATACCTACTTCCATGCCGGCATCGAAGCGATCTGGGACCTGGGCCTGTTCGGCGCCGCCGAGAGCGCCCAGTTGAGCGCGCAGGCGTCGGCCGGTAATGCCGAGGCGCTGCGCAATGCCGCACAGGTGGCGGTGATTGCCGACGTGGTGCGCAGCTATCTGGACCTGACCGTGGCACAGGCCCAGCAGGACCTGCTGGCCCGGCAGCAGACCGTGGATGACCGCGGCGAACAACTGGCGCTGGTCCGCCAGCGCCTGCGCCTGGATGAGCCGGGCGAGCTGGACCGCCTGCGTGCACGCCAGGCGGCCACCCAAGCCGCCAGCGCACAGGCCCGGGAAAACGCCGACAACGCTGCCCGCGCGCTGGCCCTGCTGCTGGGCCGCGATGGCCCGGACCCGGCCTGGCGCACCTATCGCGCGCCGCCAAAGCTGGGTACGTTCTCGCTGCAGCAGGTCCCGGCGGATCTGCTGCGCCACCGTCCGCAGATTCTGCTGGCCGAATCGGAGGTAATGCAGGCGGCGGCCAGCAAGGGCTCTGCACGTGCCGCGATGTATCCGCGGGTCAGTCTCGGCGGCTCGATCCTGTACGCCTACAACCTCACCCAGAACGCCCGCTCCAACTCCGACTCCAGTCCCTCGATCGGCCCGTACATCGATATCCCGCTGTGGGATTGGGGCCAGCGCCGCGCGCGCTTCAATGCCGATGAAAAGCAGCTGGATGCCGCGTTGCTCGGTTATCGCAAAGCGGTACTGGAGGGCGTGAGTGAAGTAGAGGGCGCGCTGGGCAGCCTGGCGCGGCAGGACAGCAGCATCCAGTCGCTGCGCGCGGCCAATGATGTTGCCGGCCAGCAGGTCAAGCGACAGGCACGTCAGGTGCAGCTGGGCCTGTCCAGCGAGTTCGATGGCCTGGACACGCAGCGTGCCGCACTGGCTTCGCAGGCGGACCTGATCGGTGCCCAAGGTGCCCGCGTGCTGGCGTTTGCTTCGCTGTACCGCGCCCTCGGCGGCGCACCGCTGCCGGTCGAAGCCGAGGACGCGTCGCAATGATTGCACTGGCCCGCAAGACTCTAGCCTATGAGTGGCGCCGGTTCCTGCCGGTGGTACTGGCGATGTGCTTCGCTGGCGTGCTGCTGATCGTACAGGCGGCGCTGGTACTGGGCATCTTCGGTACCGCCGCGATCTACGTGAAGGCGTCATCCGCCGATATCTGGGCCGGCTTTCCCGGCACCCAGAGCGTGAACTACGGCCATGCAATCAGCGCGGATGTGGAAAGCCACCTGCGCATGGACCCGGAGGTCACCCGCGTCGAACCCTACGAATGGGTCGATGGCGAATGGCGTTCCAGCGCGCAGGGTACCGGTAACGTGTCGGTGTACCTGTCCGGCATCTCCACCCAGGACGACGCGATGATGTTCGCGCGCATCCTGCCCGCCGACCTGCGCGCGCAGCTGCGCGAGCCGGGCGCGGTGATCGTCGACAGCGCGGATCTGGATACGCTGGGCGTGGATCTGCAGAACAACCGTGCCTGGATCAACGGCAAGGCGGTGCGCGTGGTTGCCGCACAACCGGGCCTGCGTGGCCTCGGTGGCGTCAACGTGCTGGCCTCGCTGGATACCGCGCGCGCCATCGCCGGTACCGACCCGCATGAGGGCAGTACCTATTTCGTGGCGGGCCTGCGCTCGCCGGACCTGGCCAACGGCGTGCGTGACCGCCTGGCCGCGTCGATGGGGCAGGCCACGCCGGTCGAGTTCTGGACCGCACCGGAGTTCGCCAGCCGCTCGCAGCAGTACTGGCTGTTCGATACCGGTGCCGGCATCGCAGTGCTGTTCATGGCGGTCATCGTCTGCTTTGTCGGCGCGGTGATCACCAACCAGTCGTTCGCTTCGGTGGTGGCCGGTTCGGTGCGCGAGTACGCCACGCTCAATGCACTCGGTGCCGGGCGCTATGCGCTGGCGCGGGTGGTGTTCGAACAGGCACTGTTGATCGGCGGCGTGGGCATGTTGTTGGCGGCGGCCTTCAGTACGGTGGTGCTGTTGATCGCGCAGACCCAACGTGTACCGGTGCAGCTGACGCCGATGGTGATCATCGGCTGCGTGGCACTGGTCGCGGTGATGGCCATGCTCTCCAGCATCATGGCGGTACGCAGTGTCGTCCGCTCCGATCCATCGTTGCTGCTGCGTTGAGGGCCGGCCGATGACTTCTACACGCGCCGTCGCCCCGACCCTGCAGGCCGATGCATTGGAAAAGGGTTTCATGTCCGGGGATGTGCAGGTGCCGGTGCTTCGCGGCCTCTCGCTGGACATCTACCCCGGTGAGCTGACCCTCGTGTCCGGTCCGTCTGGTTGCGGCAAGAGCACGCTGCTGTCGTTGCTGTCTGGGTTGTCTGCGCCCGATGGCGGCCGCGTGCACGCACTCGGCCAGGACGTGGGCCACATGACGCGCAGTGAAGTGGAGCGATTCCGCCTGCACCATGTCGGCTTCGTGTTCCAGGGTTTCAATCTGTTTCCGGCGCTGACCGCACTGGAACAGGTGCAGCTGCCGCTGGGCTATCGAGGCATGAGCAATCGCGAAAGCGAACCGCTGGCGCGCAAGGCATTGGATGAGGTCGGCCTCAGCCACCGCAGCCACATGCGACCGGCGCAGCTGTCCGGTGGTGAGAAGCAACGCGTGGCCGTTGCGCGCGCCTTCGCCAAGTCGCCGACGCTGATCTTCGCCGACGAACCGACCAGTGCGCTGGATGCCGAGAATGGCCAGCGCGTGATCGACATCCTGCATCGCTACGCACGTGCGCATGGCGCCACCGTGCTGTGCGTGAGCCACGATCCCCGCCTGATCCGGCATGCCGATCGCGTGATCGCCATGGAAGACGGCATGGTCCGTGATGACCGCCGCCAGAACGAAACTGTAGAGTCCGCCCCATGACCAAGACGTCGCACCTGCTTCCCCTCAGCCTGGCCCTGTCCGCGGCATTGCTGCTCGGCGCCTGTTCCAAAGAGGTGCCTGCCCAAGCATCCGCCGGTAAAGCCAGCACTGCTGCCGCCGGCAAGGTTGCGGTGGCACGCGGCATCATCGACGTCGAGGGCGGTTTGATCGCGCTGGCACCGCCGGTAGATGGCTCGATCACTGCCGCGCCGGTGAAGGAGGGCGCCACGGTGAAGAAGGGACAGCTGCTGCTGTCGCTGGATGGCGCCCTGCTGCAGCAGGAGGTGGCGATGGCCACTGCCGACCTCGCCTTGGCCAATGACCGTCTGAAGGGCAGCCAGGCGCAGCTGCGCGAACTGGAGCGCAATGCGACCCGCCTGTCCACCGGCGCCAGCGAAGGCGTGTCGTCCAGCCAGCAGGCCGATGCAGCCAAGCAGCAACTGGCCGGTGTGCGCGCCGATGTCGACGTGGCCGGTGCGCAGGTCGACATGGCCCAACACAAGTTGGAGCACGCGAAACTGAAACTGCAGCAGATGTCGCTGAGCGCACCGGAGGCCGGCACCGTGGTCGGCCAGGTGCCGGGACTCGGTGCATTCGTGCAAGGTGGCAAGCCAGCGATCTCGCTGCTGCCGGCACGCCCGCTGCAGGTGCGTGCCGAACTCAGTGCTGCCTATGCCGATGCCGTGCAGGTGGGCATGAAGGCCACCGTGGTGCCGGACAGCGATGGCGCTGAAAACACCGGTTCACTGCCACCCGCACGCGTGGTGCGCATCAGTCCGGTGTTCGCGCAGGCGCGCCTGCCCGAAGACGCTGGGCGTGGCGTGGCCAAGGTGGTGGAGTGCGTGCTGGAGTTTGATGGCAACGCCAAGGCGCGGTTCGGCCAGCATGTGCGGGTGGAGTTCCGGAAGTAAACCTAGTGCTGAGGCGGGGCCATCGAACTATTCCTGCGCCGCCTGAGTCTCCGCCATGCACTTAGCAACGACACCACGCACAGCGCCAGCAGCAGCCCCACGTCCAGCAGCAGCAACCACAGCAGGTGCATGCCCTGCACCGGTGGTTGGTGCATCGCCGACAGCAGCCATGGTATCGACCAGGCCAGCAGCAGCACGAAGGCGATCAGCAGGCGCAGCCACAGCCGCCCCAGTTTCCAGGGCTGCACGATCAGTGCAGCAACCACCAGCTCGACGGTGCTCAGCAGCGCGAACACGATCACGGTGCTGGTCGGGTAGGGCAGTGTGCCGCCTTCCAGGTGGCGCAGCAGCCAGTAGTCCGGCGTGAAGCCGGCATTGACCAGTGCGGCGATCAGCGCCAACCAGGTCAGTGCGACCAGCAGCCAGAACAGGCGGATGTAGCGCTCAGGCATGAGGGGCGTCCGGTGCGGGAAGTGCCGTGCCGAGTGATGCAGTGCGCAGGGTGGCGAAGATCGCGGCCAGTGTCAGCAGGCCTGGCCCGACGGTGAAGTACGCCAGGCGCAGCGGGTGGTTGTGCATCAGCGTCCAGGTCGCGAACGCCAGCGGAACCGCCAGCACCAGCAGCTTGGCGGAGAGCGGCCGCAGCACCGCGATCATTGGCTGGGCGCCAAGGAACATCCAGAACAGGTAGAACTGCGCGATGCCCAGGCTGATGTCGCGATGGGAGGTGAAGCCGAAATGGTCGCGATACCAGTTCATTCCCAGTGGAATCAGCGTCCAGTACAGCAGGGCCACCAGCAGATGCAGCAGCAGGGCGATCAGCAGGGGCTTGCCACGAAGGAACATGGGCGTACCGGACCGGGCGGGGCAGCGTACCCCAGTGCGGGCGCCGCTGACTGCGTCGCGTGAAGACTGTTGACGACGTGAAGGAATTTGGACACAATAGCGCTCCTTCGACGCAGGTCGGAGAATCTGCGGGAATAGCTCAGTTGGTAGAGCGCAACCTTGCCAAGGTTGAGGTCGCGAGTTCGAGTCTCGTTTCCCGCTCCAGATTCTACAGGGCCCCGTCAGGGGCCTTGTTTTTCTCCCGCAACGGCAAGGCGGGGCCCGTTGAGCCACAAGGCTTTTCGCGCAGTCAGAAATGTGAAATCGCTGGTGTGTGTTCCGGATTTCCGGTACCATGTCGGCTTATGCGGGAATAGCTCAGTTGGTAGAGCGCAACCTTGCCAAGGTTGAGGTCGCGAGTTCGAGTCTCGTTTCCCGCTCCAATTTATGATCTACAGACGTCCACTGACGTCTGTAAGTCATTGAAAAGAGGAGCTTCGGCTCCTTTTTTCATTCCAGCCAAAGCCACGGAAATCCACCGACAGCCAGCGTTTTTGAGGCCAAAATTAAGGCCAAAGAATGCGGGTGGTGCCGGTTCCGGGTTGTTGCTGGGGTTGGATCGGGATGACCAGCAGCATCGAGCCTAAGTCTCACGACTTAGGAGTTTGATGATGGCACTCTCTGATCTGACCGTGCGGCAAGCCAAGGCCGCCAAGAAAACCTACAGCATCCCCGATACCGACGGCCTCGGCCTGGTGGTCGCCCCTACCGGCGGCAAATCGTGGCACCTGCGTTACTACTGGCTCGGCAAGCAAAAACGCATCTCCCTGGGCAACTATCCCGAGATCGGCCTGCGCGAAGCCCGCACCTTGCGCGACGAAGCCCGGGCACTCCTGGCCCAAGGCATCAACCCCCACGCTGACCGTAAGCAGAAGCGGCACGCGGTCAAGTTGGCCTCGGACTACACGTTCAAGGCTGTCTTCGATGCCTGGTTCGAGCACCGCGCCAAGGAACTCAAGGAAGGCAGGAACAGCACGCTGTCGCAGATCAAGCGGATCTTCGAGAAAGACGTGCTGCCCAGCCTCAAGCAAATGTCGATCTATGACATTCGGCGGCCGCAGCTCCTGGGCGTCCTGGCGCGGATCGAAAAGCGCGAGGCGTTCACCACTGCAGAGAAGGTCCGTACCTGGCTGGGACAGTTGTTCCGCTACGCGCTGGTCATTGTCGAGGGAATGGAGGCCAATCCGGCTACGGACCTGGACGTAGTGGCCGAGCCCAAGCCCGCGGTGACCCACAACCCCTACCTGCATCTGCCTGAGCTTCCCGAGTTCCTCCAGAAGCTCAGGCTCTACAACCCTCGGGGCTGGCAGACCCAGCTTGGTATCCGCCTGCTGTTCCTGACCGGCGTGCGTACCGGAGAGCTGCGGCTCGCGACCCCCGACCAGTTCGACCTCGACCGTGGCCTGTGGATCATCCCGCCGGAAATCGTCAAGCAGCTTCAGGACGAGATGCGCAAGGCGGGCAAGCGTCCGCAGGATGTGCCGCCCTACATCGTGCCGTTGTCCGTCCAGGCCATCGAGATCGTGCGCTACCTGCTCGGGGTGATGCGGCCGGCGCAGCGCCACCTGTTGACACACCGCAGCAACCTCAAGAAGCGCATCAGCGAGAACACGCTCAACGCCGCCTTGAAGCGGATGGGTTACACGGATCGACTGACCGGACACGGTATTCGCGGAACGATCTCGACGGCGCTCAACGAGATCGGTTACCCGAAGATTTGGGTGGATGCCCAGCTTTCGCACTCCGATCCGAACAAGGTAAGTTCGTCCTACAACCACGCCAAGTATGTGGAGCCGCGGCGCCGGATGATGCAGGACTGGGCTGACCGTCTCGACTTGCTCGAACAGGCCCAGGTCGAAGCGGCCAGCGCACACCTCACTATCCACATCGAGGGCGTGCCCGCCATTGCGGAGGAGGACAAGGCTGACGCCATCGTTGCAAGTTCCTCTGCGGCACCCGTTCCGCCGGTAGTGGCTACCCCTATCGTTGTGACGCCGAGCGACGGAGGCATCACCTTCCAACGGTTGTCGCAGGTGCCGCCACCCCCGACACATGCGCCGGAACCCGAGGTGTCCGCCATCCAGCGCGAGCGCGAGGAAATGCTGGCCATTTACGAATCGCCGAGCAGTCTGCCGGTGCCCCTGTTCGGCAAGCTCGCCGGAAAGTCCAAGGACCAGATCAACCGCGAGCTGAAGGCCGGCAAGCTGCTCTCCATCAGCCTGGGCAACCGGGGGCAGCGCGTCCCCGACTGGCAACTGGTGCCGCTCAAGCATAAGCTGGCCCAGGTGCTCATGCACCAGTACCCGCAGGCGGATTCATGGGAGCTTTACCGCATGTTGACCCGGCCACACCCCGACCTGGGTGATCGCGCGGCCATCGACATCGTGACGCCAAGCAATCTGGGCATGGTGGCCCAGGTCATCGCAGGCGGCCAGCCCCATGCGAATGCTCCCGAGGTCGTCCCGCCGCGGCCTATCTCCGAAGAGGTGCGCCAGAGCGTTCGCCGGCTGATGGAGAGCGCTGTGGCTTTGGACGGCGCGTAGTGTTACAGCGCCCGCGAGGGCCTCACGGCCCCCGCGCTACATCTGCACCGCCTGCATGAGTTCGTTCAGTGTGCTGTGGTGCGGGAGCTAAGGACAGGCGCCGATGTCGCCGCCTAGAAATCGAGCAGACGATCATGCATGTCCAGCGGATCGTTGGACGCCTGGCATCTGCACATCAGGGGACGCTCAGCGCGGGCACGCTATCGGGTATTCGATTGGACCGCGCTATCCTTGGCTACCTGCATCGCTCTGCGCTCGAACCGCTCAGAAACCGCGTTGGCTCGTCCTTTGGGTCGCTGCAGATGCGTCACGACCTCGTAGGGACCCTCAGCCAGCGGCCGGGCGGTGATCCCCCATGCATCAGCACGCTTGATGCGCGATTGCGCTGTGATCCCAACGCCATAGCCAGCGCCAACCCATAGCGCCAACATCTCGAACGAGGTCACGTGCTGGATACTCTGCTGGTTCAACGGTGGTAGGGATGATAGTCGCTGATCCAGCGGTGAGCAGCTTTCTGCCGGCCAGCGAAACACGGGGTAGTTCAGAAGCTCGGCGAGCGTGAGTTTTGTCTGGGCAAGTAACGGGGACCGCCATGGCATGGCAACAGCGATGTTCTCAAGCCACAATGGTTGGCTATTCAGAGACGGAGCGCTTACGGCCCGGAGCGACATTCCTGCGTCGTAGCGACCTTCATCAATGCCCGTCACCAGGTCGTCACTTGATGTCTCAAAGAACGCGATAGTGATTTCTGGCTCTTCCGCGCGTTGCAGGGCGAGAAGCGAGGAGAAGCATGAGGATGGCACGCCAGGTGCTATGGCAAGCCTGAGATGGGAAAACTGGCTGGTGGCATCATGCATGCGAGCCCCCAAAAAGTGTTCTGGCCGAGGAGGTGAACTTGCATCGTGGTCAAGAGTGAAGTTTAACGCCGTTATCTTTAACGTGGTTAATTTTGGCAGATTGTTTGACGCTTCTGCTGATGCAGAAATCAACCATTCAGCCAGGCCGTCCTTCTGGTACAAAAACGTATGAATCCGCAGCGGCGACAGCTTTCGGACAGGCCGTGCGCGCTGCGCGCGTCGCACAAGGAGTCGCGCAAGACGAGTTCGCATCTCGGGCAGGCATTTCGCGCTCGCACATGGGCAAGATCGAGCGTGGTGAGCACGTGCCCACGCTGCCCCTCATACTGAAAATTTCAGTAGCACTTAGGATAAGCGCGGCAGAATTGATGGCGGCCACCGAGCGCAATCTTCGTGCCGAAACCGATCTTTGAGGGTGTCTGCCAGCGGGGCTGCGTCAGCCGCTCGCAGACTCACGTAGGCGAACGATGAATCGCTCCAGCGAAGCCGACAAATCGTTGCTGTCAGGTCGCAGCAAGTAAGTCGTGATGACGGCTGAATCGATGGCCAGGGGACGGATCACCACGTCTGGGCGTTGGCAAACCGGAATCTTGCTTGCAGCCAAAAAACCGATGCCGTAGCCGGCACCGACTAAGGTGAGCATCATGTCCAGCGAGGACACCTCCTCGACGACGTTCAACTTGTGCTCAAGCACCTGCAGCAGTCGTGTCAGTTCCCGGCAGTAGCCCTCGCATGCATGGGGATCACACAAGACCAGTGGATGGATCCCGACTTCTTGGAGCGGGACCTTTTTGTGGGCGAGCAGTGCGTGCCGTGCCGGCACGGCGATGACCAATGGATCTCGCCAGATGGGCTCAGCCCGTATGTCGTCGCCGACGTCGGCCGTATGCGCGAATCCGATCATGAAATCCCCGGACCGCAGGCCGCGTAACTGCTCGGCCAGCGGAACCTCGGACAGACGTATCTCGATCTCCGGCTCCTCCGCACGACACCGGGCCAGAAATGCCGACAGGCGAGCATCGATCGCCCCGTCGGAAATTGCGATGCGCAGACTGCCTCGCAAACCCGCTGCCACGGCGTGGGCGCTTTCGCGTGCCTGTTCGAGCACGGTGAACAATCTGCGGACATCTTGAAGAAAGACGACACCCGCCGGCGTCAGCACGGTTCCACGGCGGTTCCGGACGAACAGCACGACCCCTAGCTCGTCCTCCAGTTCTTTGATGGCACGGGACAAGGGGGGCTGTTCGATGTGCAGGCGCTCGGCGGCCCGCGTGAAATGCAACTCTTCAGCCAGGGCCATGAAATAGCGCAGATGTCGTAATTCCATGGTCTCACCCCCCCAATGCCGAACGGGCAATCGCGTGCTACGCCCGTATGTAGGTCCATCCCGCTTGCTGCATGCGCGCCATCTCGATGACGGCAGGCCCGTCCAGTACTTCGAGCGGCTCTCTGTTCTCCCTGCCGATCCGCGAAAGTGTGTTGGGACATACCCAGGTGAGCGTGTCGAGGTCGGAAGGTGCCGTGTCCAGGGCGGCAGCGACGGCTTGCGCGTTCGCGACGATGCGCACATCGGCATCGGGCGCCGCGCGCTTGAGATTGCTTGCATTGTTTCGCGCACGCTCAAAGGCTTCTGCCGTCGGTGCGTGGATGATCACTTTCAATGTAGGGCGTTGGGTGTCTTGGGTCATGGTCGCTCGGCTGTGGCCGTCAGAAAGGTCGTTCACGGGCGCATCTGCTGGGATGCGGATTTCAAGGCGCTTTGCAGCATCTCCTCGATGGAGGGGTGGTAGTACGGCATGGCCAGCAGATCGTTGACCGTCTGCTTTGCCTGGATCGCCCAGGCGATCAGGTGCGCCAGATGCTCGCCTTGCGTCAGGAGCATGCTGGCACCGAGCAAGGCGCCTGAGCCGGGGTCGGCATAGATGCGCAGCAGGTTTTCCGGGGCTCCCAGGATCTTGGAGCGCCCGTTGCCGCTGCCTTCCGCAGTGCCGACGACCGCGCCTTCCTGCATCGCGGCCTCATGGGTCATGCCGACTGCGCACGCATCCGGGTCGGTGAACAGGATCGTGATCGGCACGCGCCGCGATGCCCCTGGCCAGCTTTCCCCGCGCAAGCTCGACAACGCGGCCTGCGCCGCCATCTGGCCCTCGTCCGCGGCCTCGTGCATCAGGGGGCGATCCGGCTGCACGTCGCCTGCGAAGAAAATCGGCACCTGGGAGGACCCGGGGGCCTGCATGGTCGCGGGGTCGATGCTCGGTCGGCCAGCCTGATCCAGGGAGATGCCGGCCGCGGCGAGGTCGAGCGCCTCGGTATTGGGCTGTCGTCCCGTCACGACGAGAAGCCGATCCACCAGGGCCTCGCGCTCGCCGGTGCGCATGCGTACCTGGTCGCCCTCAAGGCTGACTTCGACGGCGGCGCCCAGCCACATCGGCAATTCGGTCTCGAACCTGGCGATCGCTCGCTTCAGGACATCGGGGTCTTGGATACCGCCGATGGTGTCTTTCTGGTCTGCCGCGACCACCTGCACATCCAGCCGAGACAGGGCCAAGCCGAGTTCCAGCCCGATGGCGCCCAGCCCCAGGATCCCCATCCGGGCCGGCAGGACTTCCAGGTCGAACAGGGTATCGGTGGTCAGAACGCGGGAGGCGACACCTTCGAGCGCTTTGGGAACCACCGGGCGGGAGCCCGTCGCCACGATGAAGGCGCCGGCCTCGATCCGTTGTTCGCCCGCCTGCAAGATGCCTGGCGCGACGAAGCGCGCTTCGGCCATGATCAGGCTCTCGCCGGCCGCCTTGCGTGTGCGTTCCGCGGCGGCGCTGGCCAGCGCATCCCTGGTCTGGCGGGCGTGGGACCACAAGGCCTGCGGCCCTTGGGTCGACGGCGTGGCGCTCGCCGCGAGTGCCTTGGCAACCTTCCAGTGCATGCCGGCATGCAGCGCCGCTTTCGAAGGCATGCATCCGACGCGCGCGCAGGTCGTCCCCAATGGCCCCCGATCGATCAGAACCACCTGTTTGCCTGCCGCCTTCAGCGCGTGGAATGCGGTGCTGCCAGCGGTTCCCGCGCCAATGATGGCGATATCTGCTTTCCTTGTCTGCATTGAATATTCCCGTCCACATCAATTAATCGAACATCGAACATCGGACCTCTAGCCAACATTGCGCATGAGCATGAGGGCCGCCACGGCCACGCAGGTGATCGAGAACACCCGCTGGAGCATCTTTGAGGGAATCCTGCGTGCCAGAACGCGGCCAATTGACATGCCCACGAGCGCCGTGAGAACGAATGTCCAGGCGGGTGCGGTAAGCGTCAGGCCGTGACTCCACGCGATGAACACGGTCACCGCGGACAGCAGCGCGATCACCATGAGCGAGGTCGCGACGATGCTGTGCATGCGCAGCTCGCTGAAATGCGCCAGGGCCGGGACGATGATGAATCCGCCGCCCACCCCCAGCATGCCCGTGGCCAAACCGGAGACGACGCCGATGCTTCCCAGCGTGGTCGCGGTTCGCACGTTCCAGACGAAGCGGCCGGTGTCCTTGGAGATCTTGCAGACCCGGCCCTGCTCGTCAGCCGAATCGCCCTGCGGCTGGTTGCCACGGGATGACATGAACATACGGTAAGCCACCACGAGCATGATGGCGACGAAGATCAGGTTCAGCCATCGAGGCGAAAGCCAGTGAGCGAGCTGCACGCCCAGCGGAGCCGTCACGGTACCGGCAGCCGCCAGCATCATCGCTGCCTTGTACCGAACAACGCCCTGGCGCAAGCCCTGCGCAGCCCCCAGGGTCGCCGCAGCGCCCACGGCGAGCAGCGCCACGGGCGCGGCCTGACGGATGTCCATGCCCAGGCCGAATACCAGCGCCGGCACGGCGAAGATGCCGCCGCCGGCCCCAGTCAATCCCAGCACGGCTCCAATGATGAGGCCCAGCACTCCACCCGTCAGCGAGAGCATGGTGAATGATCCTTTGTGCAATTTCCGTTGAACAGCCTGGGATGCGGTCTGAGAGAAGTGGCCATCAGGTTCGGTGCCTCGGCGGCTGGTTCAGCGCGGTCCCAGCACTTCACCCAGTTGCGCCCCTCGCGGCATGCCGTTGTATTTCTTGAGGACCCCGTTGGGGCCGCGCACGACGATGCCGGGCGTCCCCCGGAAGCCGGTGCTCGCCATGAGTGCCAGGTTGTCATCGAGGATCTTGCGCACATCGGCAGGCACGCTCTTGGCTGGCGTAATCCCGCCTTGGCCGAACTGTCGTTCGTTCGTCAACAATGCCGCGCTCCGGTCAGGCGCGCCAAGGATGGCCGCGGCTTTGGCCGGACTGTCATCCTTGATGATGCCCACCAGAATGTGCCGCAATTGGACCTTGCCGGAATCCACCCAAGGGCGTGCAGCTTCCCAAAAGGCGTTGCAATAGGGGCAGTTGGCATCGCTGAAGGTGTAGATGACGCGCGGCGCATCTGCCTTGCCGTCCAGCACCCAGGTAGACGACTGGAGCTGCGACCATTCCTTGTCGCTGATCGGTTTGGCGGCCAGCTTTTCGAGGTCCGCTTCGTCCATCGGCTCGCCCTTGGCGTTCAGGCGAGTTCCCACGATGGCATTGCCGTCGCTCGTGATGTATACGGCAATGGGCCGGTCACCCGCGACGGCGGCGAAGGCGCGCAGACCACCGCCGACCTTGAATTCCTGCGTGACGGTCAGGCCCTGGCCCTCCAGCGCCTTGAGGACGGCCGGCTTGTCCGCCGTCTCTGCCTTGCTGCAGCCGGTGACCGCCATGAAGCTGGCGGCCAAGAGGAACGAAATGTGCGAGCGTTGTGCAAACATGATTACTCCTTGTCTGTCTTGATCTGTTGGGCTGGCGCGAATCGGCGCGACACCGTGTGTTTGAGGCTTGCCATCGTGAGTTCGCCCAGATGGGTATCCACCAGGCGTCCTTGTTCATCGAAGAACAAGGTGGTGGGCAGGCCTCGCGAGGCGACGGCCTGCATGGTCTGGGAAGCGGGGTCGAGCAGCACATCCTTGAGCTGCAGGCGTTCGCTTTCAAGAAAGGCGCGGGCCTGCTGGGCGCTTTCTCCCTGGTTGACCATGACGAAGGCGATACCGGGATACTGCGCTTGCGCCTGCTCGAACACCGGCATCTCGCGACGGCATGGTGGACACCATGAAGCCCAGAGGTTGAGCACGACGGGCCGCCCAGCATAGGAATTGAGGACGACAGGCCGTTCATCGAGCGTTGCGAGCGTCAAGGCCGGCAATGGCGGCGCCGAGCGCTGAAGCAAAGCCAGCACGCCACCGGCCGCAAACCAGGCCAAGAGTCCGGCCGCAACTCCCGCCAGCACAGGCCGGCCCAATGCCTGAACCGCACGGGTGCGCCACCAGATGAGCGTCACCGCGGCCAGGACACCGACCCACCACAAAAAGCCTTGATCGCCAATGGAAATCATGGACATTGGCGACTGCGCGTACTCTTCCCACCACTGCGCGATGTAGCCGAGGCGAGCTGCCACAAGCCCCACAAAAACGGCGTCCAGCAGCATGCCACCGGCCGCCTTGTACGGAGAGTCGGGCAACCGCTTGGCCACCATGCGCGCCACGACCCAGGCCAGCAGGATGGCCAAGAAGACGGCAACCACCTGAACGGAGAATGGACCGATGCTGATCATCAGGAACCAGCCTTGTCCAAGCGCTCCAAGAAGGCGCTGGCATCGATCTCGCCGACGACGCGCAGATCGCGCCGTTCCTTGCCATCCGGACCGACGAGAATGAGAGTAGGCGGTCCCATGACACCCCAATGCTTGAGCAAGGTCTGGTCGGTCGCATCATTGCGCGTCACGTCCGGTCGCACGACCTGCATCCGGGCCAGTCGGGACGCGACGGCCGGGTCGCCGAATACGTTGCGTTCGATCACATGGCAACTGACGCACCAGTCGGCGTAGAAATCGATCAGAGTCCATTGACCGCGTGAGGCGGCCTGTGCCAGATGCGCATCGACGTCCTCGACCGATTTGGCCTGCAGGTAAGCGACGCCGCCTGTCGCCGGTGCTGCCGAAGCCGAATCCCCGCGCAGGTGTGCCAGCGGCTGCAATGCCGATTCGCCGCCAGAGGCCGCGCCGACCAGCATCAGGATGGACCACAAGCCGGCGAAGACAGCGCCGGACCGCAGCGTCCATGCCAGCCGATGCTTTGCTGCCACGGCCTGGCCCCAAGCGATCAGTCCAATCGCCACCGACAAGACCCACGCGCCCCACAGAACCAGGCTGACCGTGCCGGGCAGGACGCGCGTCAGCATCATCACGGCCATGCCCACCATGACGTAGCCGAATGCCACGCGCACGCGGTCCATCCACGCGCCAGGCCGCGGCAGGACCCGGGCACCGAACACGGCGATGGCCAGCAGGGGCAGTCCCATGCCCAAACCCAGCGCGAACAAGGCCATGCCGCCGTAGACCGCGCTGCCGGTCTGCCCGATGTACAGCAATGCGCCCGCCAATGGAGCGGTCATGCAAGGCCCGACCAGAAGCGCCGAGAGGAAGCCCAGCGCCGCCGCGCCGGGGAGGCTCCCGCCCGAGCGCTCTCTGCCAGCGGATTCGACCCGATTGATCAGCGCCGAGGGCATCTGCAGCTCGAACAGACCGAACAAGGAACTCGCCAGGACCAGGAACAAGGCTGCAAACGCTCCGAGCAGCCAAGGCGATTGCAGTGTGGCCTGCAGATTGGCCCCGGCCAGGCCAGCGGCCACACCTACCGCGGCGTAGGTGCCCGCCATCGCCAAGACATAGGACAGGGAGAGGAAGAAAGCCCGCCGCGGCCTGGCCTGGCTGCCGACCACCATGGTGGAGATGATGGGGATCATCGGGAGCGAGCATGGCGTGAAAGCCAGCAGCAACCCGAAGCCGAAGAACAGCAGCGTCCCCCACACGGGCCCCAGCGCTGCAAGCCGCTGCGCTGCGGCTTGATCCTCCGCCACCTCGGTCGGCCCACCCTGGCTGCCTGCATGGGTGGCGGCCACGGCCGAACTCCCCTGGACGGAATCATTGCCGGCCGGGGAGGTACCGGCCACCACAGCCGGCAGTGCCACGTTCATGGTCTGCGGCGGATAGCAGATCCCTGCTTCCGCGCAGCCCTGCCAGTGGAGCGTCAGCGGGCCGGGGGCAGTGGCAGGAAAGCGCAGCTTGAGCGCCTCGCCCGTATAGATTTCCGTGTCGCCAAAGAATTCGTCGTGTTTGGCCGTTCCTGCCGGAAGGCTCAAGCTGACCTCATGGCCCTGGGCATCGACCAACTTGAGGGCATGGCGATAGACGTAGTAGCCATCGGCGATGTGCCCAGCGGCCGAGAACGAATCGCCCTGCTGCTGCGCAGGGTCCAGCTTGAGAACTTCGGCAACGTCCAGAAATTGCCGTTCACTGCTGCCCCAGGAGGAAAAAAGGCCATTCGCCCACGCGCTGCCGACCGCACAACAACACAGGAGAAAGATCGCTACGACGCGCCGATGAAAAGCCAAATCCGAATCCTCCAAGCAAAGCTGCCTGGATCATGCGATGACCCGATTAAGCGAAACTAAAGGTCCCCCGCACGGCCCCTGGGAACCGGGATGCCATCAATGCTTTGCGCTTGGCTCTGATGATCGACCGTGGGCGAGTTCCGCCTGCTCCGTCCGGGCCCGTTCGATCCCGGCCTCGACGACTTTCGCCGCCTCGGAGTCGGGGGGCATCATCCCTAGCAGCTTCTGCCAGTGCGCGATGGCCGCTTGGTAGTCCCGGCGCTGCACCGCAGCAGCGCCGGCCAGAGTCAGAGGCAGGGCTGCATTGGGATCGAGCGACAAGGCCCGCTCAAGCATACGGGTGGGCTCTCCCTCAAAGCCGGAGCCGCGGATTCTGGACAGCGACTCCGCGTATTCCGACAAAGCTTGTGGATCGTTCTGGACAAGTTCATTGGCGCGAGTGAAGGCATTGACGGCTTGCTCATGATCGCCGAAGTAGCGGTAGGAACGCGCCAGCATGAGCCAGCCTCCAGGATCATCGGGGTGCTGGGCCAGTCGTGCCTGCAGTGAGGCCACCATGGCTTGCACATCGGCTTGCGTCGTCATACCCGCGCTGCGAACCTGTGGCGGGTCCACGGCGGCCGGATTCCCCAAGTACGAATAGGTCAGCGCCGTCGCGATCGGCAGCACAATGGCGACAGTGATCGCTGCCCCCCTGCTTCCAGCAGGTGGCCCCAATCTCGACGGCGATGGAGCAGTTTCATCCAGCGCTCGCCGTTGCAGATCGGATCTTGCATCGGCCAATTCATGGGCCGACAGCGTGCCATTGAAGTGGTCTCTCTCCAACTCCGCCCATTGATCGCGCAGTACCGCGGCGTTCACGCTGTCAGGGGCAACCTGGTTGCCCGCACCATGTCCCCCTCGCCAGAGGAGGAAAGAAAGCCATAGCGAGACGCCTCCCACGAGCACCGACGCCAGAACCAGGAAAACGATGCTCATGACTCGTCCAGGGCATTGTGTGGCGGAGCCAGCAGCGCGTCCGCGTGTCTGCGCTCCTCTTCATTGAGGGCAGCATTCTTCGGCTTGCGGTTTCGGCTGCGCAGACTCATGACCAAGACCACAAAGCCCAGGGCAAGCAGCGCGAACGGGCCAAACCAAAGCAGCATCGTTGTCGGCTTCAATGGCGGGCGGTAAAGCACAAAGTCGCCGTATCGTTCGACCATATAGGTTCGGATGTCGTCATCGCTTTTTCCGGCACGGATCTGCTCGCGAATCTGTTGACGCAAGTCGGCGGCGAGATCGGCCTGCGAAGCTGCAATCGACTCGTTCTGGCAAACCAGGCAACGCAACTCGGATGCAATGCCCAGCATGCGGTCCTCGGCCGCCTGGTCGCTGGCCCAGACCGGAGCCGTGAACAAAAAGAAAAACAATGCCAGCCGCCAGAGGATCATTTCTCAAGCTCCTGCACCAGCGGCAGCAGCTCGCTGCGCATTTCACCCGCGTCCATCGGCCCGGTATGCTTGTAGCGAATGATGCCCGCCTTGTCGATCAGATAGGTTTCCGGCACGCCGTACACCCCGAAGTCGATGCCGACAGCCCCGTGCGCATCGGAGATCGTCGTTTCAAAGGCGTTGCCATTGCGTCCTAGCCAGGCGATGGCGTTCTGCGGCGTGTCCTTGTAGTTCATGCCGACCACCGAGACGGCATGCCTGCTGGCCAATTCGGTGATGACGGGATGCTCCTCAAGACAGGGCGCGCACCAGGAAGCCCACACGTTCAGTACCCATACTTTCCCGATCATGCTCTCGGGCGAGAAGGTCTTGTCCGGGGCTTGCAGTTGCGGAAGACTGAAGCGTGGCGCGGGCTTGTTGATCAAGGGCGACGGCACCTCGCTGGGCTTGAGCGTCAGTCCCATCGCGAGAAATGACACCAATACAAAGAATCCGAGCAGCGGCCATAGGAAGCGGTTCATGATGTGGCCTCGGGCAATGGCTGGGCGGCGTGTTGACGGCGAGGCTTCAGGCGGTATCGGCGATCGCTGATGGCCAAGCCGCCGCCAAGCGCCATCAGGATGCAGCCGATCCAGATCCAGTCGACGAACGGCTTGTGGTAGACGCGAACGCTCCAAACGCCCTCTCCGAGCGGTTCGCCGAGCGCCGCGTAGACGTGGCGCAGTCCATTTGCGTCGATCGCCACTTCGGTCATCGGCATCTGCGAGGCCGGGTAGTTGCGCTTCTCCGGATGGAGCCGACGCAAGACCTTGCCGTCGCGCGACAGTTCGATATCGCCTATCTGCGTCACGTAGTTGGGTCCTCGCGCGCTCCTTACGCCGACCAAAGTGAGGTTGTAGCCGCCGATGCTGACGGACTCTCCCTGGGCCAATCGAACGTCTCGCTCGGTCTCATACCCGCTGACGATGGTCACGCCAGTCACGAATACCGCGATGCCCAGATGCGCCATATGCATCCCAAGCCAACTGCGCGGCTGGGCACGCAACCCGCCGCGGGTGGCGCGCATTCGACCGAAGATGCCCGTCCCCACGGACACGGCGATCCATGTGGCCAGCATCAAGCCCAACGCCGCGGAGCCTGACCAGTGTCCCAGCACGAATGGAGCGGTCAGGCCCACCACGGGTGCCGCAATCATCGGAACGCGCAACTGCCTGAAGATGGCACCGAACTGGGCGGCCTTCCAATTGGCGACGGGTCCGACCGCAATCAGAAGTAACGCGGGGATCATCAATGGCACGAACACCGCATTGAAGTATGGCGGCCCGACGGAGAGCTTGCCCAGGCCCAACGCGTCGATGAGCAGTGGGTACAGCGTACCGAGTGCGACCGCGCCGGCAGTGACCACCAGCAGCACATTGTTCGCCAGCAGCAAGGACTCCCTGGAGACCGTGTCGAACCGTCCTCCCATTCCGACCTTGGGGGCTCGCCATGCGAACAAAGCGAGCGACGTGCCCACAATGACAGTCAGCAGAATCAGAATAAACAGTCCGCGCCGTGGATCGGTGGCAAATGCATGCACGGAAGTCAGTACGCCCGAGCGCACCAGAAAGGCACCAAGCAACGAGCATGAAAATGCACCGATGGACAGCAGCACCGTCCAATTCTTGAAGCTGGCCCGCTTTTCCGTTACTGCCAAAGAGTGGATCAAGGCAGTGCCCACCAGCCAGGGGATGAACGATGAGTTCTCGACCGGGTCCCAAAACCACCATCCCCCCCAGCCCAACTCGTAGTAGGCCCACCAACTTCCCAAGGCGATGCCGACCGTCAGAAACGCCCAGGCTGCGGTGGCCCAGGGACGCGACCAGCGCGCCCACGTCGAGTCCAGTTGTCCGGCAAGCAATGCGGCGATCGCGAATGCGAAGGCCACCGAAAATCCGACGTACCCCATGTAAAGCAGCGGCGGATGAAAGATCAAGCCGATATCCTGCAAGAGCGGATTCAGATCCCATCCGTCTTGCGGGACCGGGAAAAGTCGTTCGAAGGGATTGGAGGTCAACAGGACGAACAGCAGGAAACCGGCCGTCACCAGCCCGAGCACACCCAGAACGCGCGCCACCATGGCATCCGGAAGCTGCTTCGACAGCCGGCTGACCGCATAGGCCCATCCGGTCTGCATCAGCAGCCAGAGCAGGAGCGAACCCTCATGTCCGCCCCAGACCGCGGCCATTCTGTAGCCCAGCGGGAGCTGAGAATTGGAATTTTGAGCGACGTAGGCGACCGAGTAGTCCTTCGCGACAAAGGCCCAGGTGAGCGCTGTAAAACCGACGATCACCAGCAGGAATTGCGTGCGTGCTGCGGGACGGGCGAACGCGATCCAGGTGAGGTTGGCTCGCGCCGCGCCGGCCAGGGCAAGAACACCTTGAGCGAGTGCCACGAACAAGGCGGCGATGAGGGCGAGGTGGCCGATTTCTGGAATCATGGGTCAAGGCTTCCTTGAAGCTGAATTCTTCTGGGCCTCGTCCAGTGCATGCTGGGCCTCGGGTGGCATGTAGTTCTCGTCGTGCTTGGCCAGCACCTCCTCGGCGCGAAAGAGGCCGGCACTGTCCAGCCGTCCTTGAACAACAACCCCTTTTCCTTCACTGAACAGGTCGGGCAAGATGCCCGAATAAGTGACCGGGATTGTTTTGACCGTATCGGTGATGACGAATTGCACGGCAAGCTCACCACGCTGTCGCTTCAGACTGCCTCGTTCCACCATGCCGCCGACTCGAAAGGTGCGCTCCAATGGTGCCTCCCCGGCACTGATCTGCGAGGGCGTAAAGAAAAACACAAGGTTGCTCTGAAAGGCATTGAGCACCAGCGCCGTGGCGATGCCGATGGCGGATAGCCCGGCGACGATGAGTGCGATGCGTTTATGTCGTGGCTTCACGCCGCACCTCCTTGCCCGGCAATTCCGACTGGATGCGCCGTAGTGCTGCTCGGCGCCGGCGCCGAAGCATTCGGCATTCCGTCCAAAGCAACACCACCGTCATCAGGACGGATCCCCAAACGTACACACCATAACCACCCATCGCCAGGAACTCACCGACACTGGCCCAGTTCATCGCTTCACCTCCTCGATGTCCTGCAACCAGCCGGCGTGATGTTCGCGTTCCAGGATGATGCAGCGCACGCGCGCCAGCGCCGCCGCAGCCGTGTAAGCCCAGGCCGCAAGAACCATGATCAGCATGCCCAGCAACATGACCATCGCCATGGAGGGCGCGCGAGTCAGCGATACCGAGGCACCCTGGTGCAAGGTGTTCCACCATTGCACGGAGAAATAGATCACAGGGATGTTCACCACGCCGACCAGCGCCAGCACGGCGCCTGCCCGATCGGCACGGCGACGATCTTCGATCGCCGATTGGAGTGCGATGAAGCCGACGTACAGAAACAGCAGGACAAGTTCAGAGGTCAGTCGTGCATCCCAGACCCACCAGGTTCCCCACATCGGCTTTCCCCACAAGGCGCCTGTCCACAGCGAAAGGAAGGTGAACAGTGCACCCGTGGGGGCCAGCGCCGAGGCCATCATTGCCGACAGGCGGCTGTTGAACACCAGGCCAATGCCGGCCCAGAACGCCATCGCCAGGTAGATGACCATGGACATCCATGAAACCGGCACGTGCAGGAAGATGATGCGATATCCCTCTCCCTGCTGGGCGTCCGTGGGTGCCAAGAAGAACCCCACACAGACGCCAGCGAGTGACAGCGCCGCGGCGGTCACGCCGAGCCAAGGGATGAGCTTTCCCGCGATAGGGTAAAACGCTTTGGGAGATGAAAATTTGAACCAGTTGACCATTCGCTTCGCTCCTCAATACTCAAGTGCGATGCGCAGCGATGCACTCGTTGCGAATGGCGTGAAGAACGCCGCCAAGACGAACACGGCGGCGAGCAAGGAGAGGTTGGCCGACGCACCCTGACCGAGGATCGACGCATCGACCGCGCCGGCGCCGAAGATCAGCACCGGGATGTAGAGCGGCAGCACCAGCACAGCAACGAGAACACCCCCTGCGCGTACGCCCAGCGTCAGCCCCGCGCCGACGGCGCCGATGAGGCTGAGCACAGGCGTACCGATAGCGAGCGATGCGGTCAGAATCCAGAGGGACGAGGCAGGCAGGTCGAACTGCAATGCCAGCGCGGGCGCAAGCAAGGCCAAGGGCAAACCGGACAACAGCCAATGTGCCGTGATCTTGCCGACGACCAACATGGCCAACGGCGCCGGCGACAGCATCATCTGCTCCAGCGTGCCATCGGCGTGATCCTGCTCGAACAGGCGATTCAGCGAAAGCATGCTGGCCAGCAATGCCGACACCCACAGGACGCCTGGAGCGATCCGCCGGAGTATTTCGCGCTCGGGGCCGATACCCAAGGGAAACAGACTGACGACGACGACAAAGAAGAAAAGAGGTATCAGCGCGTCTGACCTTCGGAGCAAGGCCACTTCCAAGTCCCGGCGAATCACGACAAACACCGGATGGGCAACGAGGGGCTGGCTCACTGGCTCATGCCCCCATCCGGACGGTCTGAGAAGCTTTCACGGCCAGCTCTTGGTGACTTGTCAGAACGACCATTCCGCCACGGGACTGGTGCCCATGGATCACTTCACCAAGCCATCGCGCACCGAATTTGTCCAGCGCTGTGGAGGGCTCGTCGAGAATCCATAATTTCCTCTTGTAGAGGAGCAGTCGAGCCAGGCTTGCACGGCGCTTTTGGCCTTGCGACAACATCCGGACCGGCAGATGCCTGTGCTCGGTCAAGCCAACGTCGTCCAGCGCTGATTCCACACGTTCCGGGGTGAGTGGCTCACCTGCAATGGCGGCTGCGGCGAGCAGGTTGTCCAAGGCATTCAGGTCTTCTTTGAGCCCAATGCCATGGCCGCTGTAGACCAGTTCGCGTTGGTATTCACTCCATTGATTGCGTAGCGGCTTTCCTTTCCATAAAACTCTGCCGGCATCCGGCGTTGCGAAGCCTGCGAGCGATCGCAATAGCGTGGTCTTCCCGCTGCCGTTCTCGCCTTGCACCAACAGGCACTCGCCCGGCGCGATCCGGAAAGTCAAATGGTCAAACAGTCGGTGCTCCCCCCGAATGCCCACCAGATCGAGAGCTTCAAGCATGGGCCGGGTCATAGTTCATACACATGGGCATCCTTGGAAGGTGCGCCCTCAAGGGGCAATCTTCAAAATCATGTCTTCTCCCGATTAACTGAGAATTAGCGGGAACTTGCGTCCTACGTTGCTGTCATTTCTGGCCTAACATGAGCGTGTCAAACAAGCAAACTCAGGTGGGTAGGCGCCATGCGAATACTGTTGGTGGAAGACGACGAACTGATCGGGCGAGGGATCGTGGCCGGTCTGCACAAGCACGGCATCGCGGTGCATCACGTCGCCACCGCAGAAGAAGCCGAAGCCACGCATGCAGAAGACACCTTCCATGCCCTGGTGCTCGATCTCGGGCTTCCCGACCGGGACGGCATGGAGTTGCTGGCCAGCATGCGGGCCGTCGAGCCTCAGTTGCCTGTCCTGATCCTCACGGCGCGGGACGCCATCGAACACAGGCTCAAAGGGCTGCATGAAGGTGCCGACGACTACATGGTCAAACCGTTCGATCTGCGTGAACTCGCGGCCCGGCTGCATGCGCTGGTCAGACGCACGCAAGGCCGTGCGGCCCAGGTCATCTCGGCCGGCCCCCTGCGGCTGGAGCCGGAGAGCGGGCTGGCCTGGTTCCAGGGCGAGTCCGTCTCCTTGTCGCGCCGCGAGGTCGATCTGCTGGCCCATCTCGCCAACGCCGATGGCCGGTGGGTCCCGCCCGACCTGCTCAACGAGCGCTTGTATGGCCTCGGGGAAGAGATCGGCAGCAATGCGCTCAATGTGCATATCCACAACATCCGCCGCAAGCTCGGCGCCGAAGCCATCGAGACGGTCCGGGGGCTCGGCTATCGGCTGGGCTGGAGGCTCGCATCATGAGCCTGCGCCTTCGGGCTGTTCTGATCGCCGGTATCTCGCTGTTGGTTCTGTGGGGTGCTGCCGCCGGCTGGATGATGCGCGGCGTTCATTCCAATCTCGACCGAACCCTCGACGGCCGCCTTGCCATGTCGGCACGCATGGTGTCCGGGCTTCTTGAACGCGCCGCGCTGGCTCCGAATGCGGCGTCCAACGACTTCACCGAGGCGGTGCGCGTCAGCGGCAAGGAGGGCATCGCATGTGAAATCCGGTCCTTGCAGGGAGAGATCCTGGCACGAACGACCACTGGACCTCACTCGGAGTTCGAGTCACTGCCGGCCGGCTTCAGCACGCGGGACGTTTTGGGACATCAGTGGAGGGTCTACGTTCTTCGTGCCAATGGCTACCAGATCACGACGGCGGATCGCGTGGATCAGCGGGATATGCTGATCAACGAACTGCTGAGCGTGGCTGGCGTGCCATTCTTGATTGCTTTCCTTGGCGGCCTGGCTGCCCTTTGGATCGGCATTGGCCGGGGGCTGGCCCCCCTGGAGGCTCTGTCGCAGCAATTGCGCGACAAACACGCGGACGACACGTCCCCCATTGCTGTCAACCATTCGCCCTCGGAACTGCGCCCGGTTCTGGACGCAATGAATGGGCTTCTCAAGCGCCTGGCACGAACACTTGCCAGCCAGCGGGCATTCACCGATGCCGCGGCGCACGAGCTGCGCACACCGTTGACCGTGATCGATACGCATCTGCAGGTGGCCCGGCTCAGTGAAGGCGACGAGGTGGCATCGTCTCTCTCCAGTGCAGAGGAAGGCGTGAAACGACTGCGGCGCACCTTGGACCAGATGATGACGCTGGCCCGCGCCGAGACGTCTGCCGACAAGGCGGACGGTTGCACCTCTGTGGTCGCTTCTGTCGGCGGCGTGCTGGAACAGTGGAAGGCGCACGAAAATGAGCGCTTGTCGTTGAACATCATCGGCGAGGACACCGGAACTCCGGTGCCCAAGTCGATGCTGGAAACGGCAGTTCGCAATCTGGTTGACAACGCAATGCGCTACTCGCCGCGAGATGCGGCGATCGAGGTTGGCGTGTTCCTGGATCCGAATGCACAGCGGTGTGTGGTTACCGTATCGGACCGTGGCCCCGGGCTGACTGCCGAGCAGGCATCCCAAATCGGCCAACGTTTCTGGCGCGGCGACCAGGGCCGAAAGAGTAAGGACGGGGCGGGCCTGGGCATTTCGATCGTGCGGGCCATTGCAGAGAGATTTGGTGGGGCACTGAATCTCGAACCCCGGGAAGGGGGAGGTCTGGTTGCGAAATTTCTCGTGCCCACTGACCCTGCACCCAAAAAAAGCCAAGCCTGGCCTGCAGGACGCAGTTTGGATTCAAAGCCGTAGGTTTGGTGTGCTGCCATGGATGGCGGGGTTACAGCCAAGGGACGGATGCATGCTGATGTGGTTCCCCTTCGTTCGATCTATCGTCTGACTTGGGTGTAACCCGCCGCCGGGGATCGGGCGCATGGCAGTGCTCGTGCGGCTGCCGGTCTTGCGGCTACCGTCGGGTCGGGCGCCATGCGAGACCAGCCAGCACCATCCCTATGAGCAACAGGACGGGCTGGTCGCCATGGCGAACGTACGGCGTCAGGCCGCTCATGCCTTGTACGGTCACGGACAACACGCCCGGCCTGTGTGGCGGCAGAGCGGCAGCGACCCGTCCTTTCGGATCGATCGAGGCTGTGATGCCTGTATTCGTGGAGGTCACCATAGGCCGTGCGGTCTCGATGCTGCGCATCCGCCCGATCTGCAGATGCTGGCGAAGCGCCCAGGTCTGGCCGAACCAGGCGAGGTTGCTCAAGTTCACAAGCACGCTCGCGCCGGGTCCTCCGCCGGGGTTCGGCAGGAGCGACGGGAGCAGCTCGGAACCGAAAACATCCTCGTAGCAAATGTTGAACGCCAAGTGCTGATCATTCACCGAGAACGGTAGCTGGACCGGGGCTCCGCGATCGAAATCGCCCAGCGGCATGTCCAGCATTCGCGTGAACCACTCGAACCCGGCCGGTACATACTCGCCCCACGGAACGAGGTGGTGCTTGTCGTAGCGTAGCGGCAGGGAGGCGTCGACAAGCTGCTGCAAAGGTGTGCCGGCGTCGAAGCCGATGGCGCTGTTGGTGTACCGCGAGCTGCCGTCGGCCGCCATGCTGTGCAAAGGAACGCCCATCGCAATCATGCTGCGCTGGTGCGCGGCGACGTCAAGCCAGGCTTTCCAGATCGTCGGGTTGAGCTGGTCTTGGAATATGGGCACGACCGTCTCTGGCAGGACGATCAGGTCCGGATGCGGCTCTCCGGGACCAGGTGGCTGCGCAGCCAGCCGCAAGTGCCTGACGATGCCGTCTTCGAGCCGCGTCGGATCGAACTTCTGCGATTGATCGATGTTTGCCTGTACCAGCCTCAGATTCAATGGCTCGCCTTCGGCCGTCGACCAATCGAGACGAGCAAGTATCCACCCCATGGCGATCAGGATCAGCACCGTCGCCAGCAAGGACACGTTCCAACGCATGGACGCCGCGGCCGGACGCGACAGGAACGCCACGGTCCCTGAGAGGTACGCCGCGAGCAGCGCGACACCATGCACGCCCAGCAACGGCGCCCAGCCGACCAATGGGCTGTCCACATGGGCGTAGCCAATGTTCAGCCACGGAAAGCCCGAGAACAGCACGCCGCGCAGCCATTCCGAGGCGGCCCAAGCAGCCGACCAGGCCAGCACGTGTGACAGTGCCGCTCGCCGCCGAATGCGGGACTGCAGCCACTTGCTGATCGCACAGGCAAGACCGGGAAACAGCGCGAGAAAGGCAGACAGCGCCACGACGCTGGCCCCGGCCAGTGGCGCGGACAAACCACCGTAGTCATGGATGCTGATGAACAGCCAGTACAAGCCGACCGCAAAATTGACGAAACCGAACCCCCATCCGCGAAGGAATGCCTGCCGGCCGCGCTCGGCGGCGAAGCTGGCGCGTGCCAGAACCGCCAGCGCGAGGATTTGCACGATGGGCAGCGACCACTGGGGCAGCGGATCCGGGGCGAACGTCAACGCATGTGCGCTGCCGGCAAGCGCCAAGGTCACGGCATTTCCCCACCGCACGACCTTGCTCACGGCCTGAGCATTCCAGTGCTCCTTTCAGGATGTAGCAGGGTCGGCCTGCATCGACCTGTCCAAGACAGGGCGGCCGTGCAGCAGCCTGCAGGTGTTCAGAAATACCGACGCACTGCTGGCAAGCATGGCGAGCGCGGCCGCAAAGGGCGTCACGCCTGCTTCGAACAGCACGACAATCACGGCGAGGTTGTACGCGACGGAAAACCCGAGGTTCTGCCGGACGATGCGATCGAACTTGCGAGCCAACTCACGGGTCTCGACGACAGCGCCCACGCTGCCGTGTGCGATCACCACCCCGGCTGCGGAAACAGCCACGGAACTCGATCCTGGAATGGCGATTCCGCAGGCTGCCTGGGCCAGGACCAAGCCATCGTTGGCGCCGTCTCCCACGAAGGCGACAGGCGCTGGGCTCTTTGCCACGATGTCGGCTTTCTCTTCTGGAGAGCAGTGGGTCTCGACCCGGTCGAAGTCTATGCCCAGGTCAGCCGTCAGGCGGTCGGACGCTGCGCTGGAATCCCCGGTCAGCAACCAGAGTTTCAATCCCTGCGCACGCAACTGCTGCAGTGACGAACGAGCATCGTCGCGAGGGGCATCCTGTAGTCGCAAGGAGCCGAGCCAATCCCTGCCTTTGGCAACGTGTACCAGCCCCGGCATGCCATCTTCCGGCGGCATGCCCTCGACACCCGCGGCAAGCAGCCAATTCCTTTCACCCACCCGCACGGCCTCGCCGCCGGGCACCTGCATCGTCACGCCTTTCGCGCATGCCGTCACCTGGCATCCGTCGGGCTCGCACGCGCTGCTCATTCCAGACTGCCGGGCCGCGAGGACCACCGCGTGTGCGATGGGGTGCACGACGCCGGCCTCAGCCCTTGCCGCAAGGTCGATGAGGTCCTGTTCAGACCATCCCTCCCGCGTCTGGATGCTGACGATACGCATCTGACCGCACGTCAACGTACCTGTCTTGTCGAACGCCATGATCCTCGTGCGGGCCAACGCTTCGACGCTCGCAGAGTCTCTTAAGAGGACGCCGCGCCGAGCGGCCTCGCGGCAGGTAAATGCGTAGGCCAGCGGCATTGCCAGACCGACCGCACAAGGGCAGGCTGCGACAAGGATGCTCAGCGCACCGAGCAACGCCCGATCTGCACTTGTGCCGCTCCACAGGTAATGGACGAAGGCGAGCAGAGATGCCGTCACCACGACCGGAAGCAGTATCCGGACGAAGCGCTCGGCCGTCTCGGACAACGACGACCGGGCGCCAAACAGCTCAAGCATGCGCAGGCCGAGGACATCCAATCTTCGCTCTCCCGCACCGGCGGTCACGTGGACCGTCAGAGGACCGCGCAGGTTCACGGACCCGGCGAAGACCCGCTCGCCAGGCTGAACGCTGCGAGGAACGGACTCGCCTTGCAGCAGCGAGAGATCGACGGCCGACTTTCCCGCCACGACGATGCCATCGACCGCGATGCGCTCGTTGGCGCGTATCAGAACGGTATCACCGGGCGCAAGCTCTGCCAGCAGGACGGTGCTCTCGGCCTTTGTGCCGCCGGACGAAGTCAGCTTGGTCACGGTTTCCGGCGCAAGGCTGCGCAATGCTTGCACGGCAAGTCCGCTCTCCTGCCGGGCATGGATTTCGATCAGTCGTCCGATCAGCAGAAAAGTGATCAACATGGTGGCAGCGTCGGTGTAAATCGCCACGGCCCCCATTGCCAGGGAGCCAACCGACACAAAGAGGGAACCCAGGACAGCAACAGAGGCAAAGACGTCCATCCCGGCGATCCCGGCACGCAGTGAACGGGCGGCGGCGCGGTAGAAGTCCAAAGCCGAATATCCGACGACGGGAAGGCTCGCTACGACGCTGGCCCAAGCAATGGCGAGCGCTGCCCCCTCGTCGGCATTGAGGTAAAGCACCCATGAGCCGAGCATGCTCCACATCCCGAAGACGACTGCAACGGTAAGCTGCAAGCGGATCTTCCCAGCCTGCCGCTGCAGGGCCGCTTCCAGCTCATCGGTGCCTTTCAACGGCGACAGTGCGTAGCCCAGGCCCTCGGCCTTTCGCAGCAGCAAGGGGAAGTCGATCGACTCCGGGGCCCAGGTCACAAGTGCCGAGCCCGAGGTGAAATTCACCGTCGCCGAGACCACGCCGGGAACACGCTGCAGGACGCGCTGCAAGGCCATCGCGCAGCTCACGCACCAAAGCCCGTCCACGGAAAACACCATCCGGCCCGCGACACGGGCCTGCTCATAGTCGAAATCCGCGCCGGGACTACGGTCCGCTCGTGGCATCCGTTCCAACCCCAAGCAGCTTCCCACCCAAGACCTTCCCGTAGTAGCTTTGCTCACCTTCGTGGTATTTCTCCAGCGCCTCAGCCACGGTTCCGGTCTGGCGTGTGTCCTTGGGGCGTTCGTGGCTGTTGATGAATGCCGCCACGTCCCAGGCCTCCTGTTCAGTCAGGCTGTACGGCTTTCCAAGGGGCATGTTCGCCCAGATGAAGCCCGCTGCGGTATCGATGCGGGCCATGCCGGCGCCCCAGTTATACGACTCTGCTCCCCAAAGCGGGGGGAATCGCATTTTTCCGTTCGCCTCCCGGGTCCCCTGTCCATTGGGACCATGGCACAGCGCGCAATTTTGTTGATAGACCGCCAGGCCTCGGCCCACGTCGTAGTCGTCCTTTGGCTTCGCCACCTTGGGATAGAGCGCTCCGCGCGGCTTGTTGCCAGCAGGCAACCCATCGGCCATCCAGGCCATGTAAGTCATGAGATCGCGGTACACGTCGCTGCCAGCAGGTGGCGGCTTTCCCGAGGACGACGCCTGGGCGTTCATCGAATAGGTGAAACATCCCATGATCCGGTCTTCGAGCGTGCTGATGGTCCCGGTCTTGCTGCGAAAAGCGGGATAGGACGCATAAGCCGCCCACATCGGTGCGGCATTCTCGCGGCGTCCCGAGTCGAGGTGGCAGTTCGCGCAGGCCAGCGAATTGCCCACGTGGTCCTTGACCATGGCGCCAGTGTCGGTGAAGATTTTCATTCCTCGCCGGATGGCATCGCCATAGGGTCCCTTCGGAATGTCATCCTCCGCAGGCGGGATGTAATAGCCGTCCGCACCGACAGGCATACCGGGCGCAGACGCCTTGGCGTCTTTTGCATAGGCCTTGCGAGCAGCTTCCATGTCTGCTCTCGAATAGGGCGCGGCCGAAGGAATCGTGACCGTTTTGCCGCTGATCGCGCTGTACAGACGCCCGATGACGCCGCTCTCGTAGATGCCGTAACCCGCCGAAAACAGCAGGATACCCAGCCCCGCGGCATAACCGGCACGCCTGAGTGTCCCCGTATGCGCAGAGCGGCGATCACCGTTGTTCATCATGATTGCCTCCTTTGCTGCCTGGACGCAAAGATCCGAAATACTGAGCCACATCGCGCATGTCTTGCTCCGACATGCGCGACGCGATGTCATCCATCAAGGATTGCGGCGAGTTGTGGCGATGGCCGCCTTTCCATGAGACCAACTGGTGGAAGATGTACTCGGGCTGCTGCCCCGCCAGCGCAGGGAAATGGCCACCGACGCCCTCGCCCTGCTGGCCATGACAGGTCACGCACGCCGGGATATCCTTTTTCCAGTCGCCGGTTCGGCTCAGTGCCTCTCCACGTGCCGCGTCTCCGCCCAGATCGACGGGCGGGCCGACAACGCGCGGCAACGCGGCGTAGTAGGCCGCGACTTGCCCGATTTCCTCGGCGCTCATTGCGCTGGCCACGTACTGCATGGACTCGTTGGGGCGGCTTCCGGTGGCGAAGTCGTGGAGTTGCTTCGCGATGTAGGCTTCGGACAAGCCAGCCAGCGCAGGCGTCAGCCCCGCGCCGGCACCATGGTCGCCGTGACATGACGCGCAGGCCCAGACGATGTCGTTCCCCTGAAAGACGAGCGCCGGCGCGTCAGCGGCAACTGCGGGGGCCTGCTGCTTCGGCGCAACGGCCCCGCCAATCGCCGCCCCGCGATTCGGCGCCAGGTCGGCGATGTAGCTCAAAGCGCCCCAGATCGCCAGCGCCAGGAAGATGGCCAGCACAAACAAGGGAATGGGACGCGATTGCTCCCAGGGGTCGAACGTCGGGTCCACGTCTTGAACACGACGCCCCTTGCCGCTCAGATCGGATTTCATCTGGCCCCTCATTGACGCGAGCCCTGCTGAGTTTTCGGATCGTAGCCACGATCACGCAACGTCGCCTCTTTGGCGCTGACGGGGTAGGAACGATCCAGGCTCAACAGGTACGCGACCAGGTCGAGCGCCTCCTGGCGGGCCACCACCACCTTCCCGTCCGCAGGGCGGTACTTCTGCGGCAGCTTGACCACGACCTCGCCGGGCGCGGCCTTCTCCTTGACCTCGAAGAGGAAGGGATACGAAGGCATGATGCTCCAGTCGAAAATGGCCCTGGGCTGGTACAGGTGGGTCAATTGCCAGTCCCGGCTTGGCAGACGCACCCCGACATTCAGCAAATCGGGGCCGGTGCGCATCGTCCCGAGCAGTTGGGGGGCGTCGTAGGCGTAATCACCCGGCGTGGACGGCCTTCCCCAGCCCCGGGCCTGGTCCGCCAGCGTCTGGCCGCTCGAACGGGGCTGCTGGCTGTGACAGTAGACACAGCCATTGGCCACGTACTGCGCACGGCCTCTCAACTGTTCGATTGTGTAGTTCTGCAACTGCGCAGGTGCCTGGACCGTACGGACCTGCAGGCCGGGGAGCACCACGAGCATGATGGTCGCGAACACCAGGATTCCGACAGCGCCGACGAACAATGGAATCAGCCGGTTCATGCGTCACCTCGCCGTTTCGACCAGAGCAGGGCCATCGCATGGAAGGCAAAGACGAAGTGTCCCAGCGTCATCATGCCGCCGCCCACCGATCGACCTTCGAGATACGGCACGATGTTGCGGGTGATGTCGGCGAAACTGGTCTGCGGATCGAGCAGCGACATGCCTTGCAGAAAACCGCCGATGGTCAATGATAGGAAATAGATCAGAAAACCCAAGACCGTCAGCCAATAGTGGAGGGCGATGAGCCGCGGACAGGGCCAGTTCTTGCCTGTCAGGTAGGGCAAGAGATAGTAAAAGGCGCCGAACAGCACGATGGAGACGAATGCGTAAGCCCCCAGGTGCGCATGCCCTACCGTGTAATGCGTGAAGTGGGTGATCGAGTTGATGGCCCGTACGGCCTCCAGCGATCCCTGGAAGGATGCGGCCGTGTACATCAATGCGCCCGTGGACACGAAGCGTAGCGCCATGGACTCCTTGAACGCCCAGAAATTCTGTGCGACCGTCACGTGCTGATTGATCGCCACCGCGATGACAGGAATGAACATCATGACGCTGTGCACGATCGACAGCGTGACCACCCACGTCGGCACTGGCCCACCGATCAGGTGATGAATCCCCACCTGGCTATAGAACAAGGCGAGGCCCCAGAAGCCCAGCAGCGACACACTGTAGGAATAGATCGGCTTGCCGATGATCTTGGGAATCAGGTAGTAGGCCGCGCCCAGGCCCAGCGGTGTCAGCCAGAGGCCGAGCACGTTGTGCGCGAACCACCAGTTGGTGGTCGCTTGCTGCACGCCCGAATGCAGGCCCGGGATATTCGCGATGAAGAACAGGATGGGGAACCAAGCCAGTCCCGCGAGGTAGTACCAGCCGCTGACGTAGATGTGGTGAACGTTGCGTTTTCGGGTCGTCGCGATGGCGGACCATGCGATGAAGAAGCCGCCGAGGGCCAGGACAATGTCGATCTGCCATGGGATTTCGAGCCATTCCAGTCCGTCGCTCCATCCATTGGCAATGGCGATGGCGCCGGCCGCCACGCCGAGGGCCCACAGCACCGCGCCCACCATCGCCATGGCGGGCCTCCGCAGGGGCGTATGAAACATGCGAGGGATGATCCAGAGCGCGACCGCAATACCTCCTGTGGACAGCCAGCCGTACGCGACCAGGTTCAGATGGACGGTGCGCGCGCGCCCGAAGGTGGTGAACGCCTCATTCGCCAGCCAGTCGGGCCAGTGCAACTTCAGTGAGGCAATCATCCCGAACAGCGAGCCAACGATCAGGAACACGAAGGAAACGATGGACAGGACCAGTACGACGTTCCTACCCGGGGCGTCGACGCCGGCACGCAAGGCGTCGAATCGATGCTCGGCCGCCCCTTCATCAAATGAAGATGGGTCATCCGGGGTGCCGGCCTCACCCTCCAGGAATATGGTCGAAGCCTCTTTCTTTCCCGCACGAATCTGGCGCGTCACGATGGACCAGATCAATGCGCCCAGAGCCGCCAGCGAGACGATGAAGCTCAGAGCAAGGAGTAACCCAAGGCTCTCATTCATGGGCGCTCCAGAAATGGCGCGCAACCGTTCGAATTGGTTCCGATGCCAACCACTGGCGTTGGCGATAGTGTTCCATCAGGGCTTGCCTCGGCATTTTTTTTATGAATGTCACAGGTGAATCGCGAGAATGATGGTCAGCCTCGATTAAGCGAAAGTTAAGAACGTTCTTCGAGGCGCCCCGCGTTCTTTGACAGTGGGCAGCCTGGATGGCGAGAGCCAAATACAGTCGGCCGGGGTATTCGAATCGTCGTGATGCGAAGGTCTCGTTCGCCTCGCGGCAGACGCCGACGCTGCGCCGGGGTCTGCCCTGGCACGGGTCGGGACGAACGCTCGTTCGCCTTGCGCAGGAAATCACAACGGAGCACGTATCCGTTGTACCCACCCGCATCCCGAAGGACCGTCAGCCCTGGAAGGGGTAGCCGGCGTTGAGGGTCGAAGGGCCGAATGCCGCCCTCCTTTCGCCCGCTGTTCGCCCCCACTAAAGGCGTCGGCTTCCCATGTCCCGGCGACGACGCACGCCGCTGCTCATCCGTCCGAGAGGACAGGATGCGCGAGCCATTCGCGGCCCTTGAGCATGCCGTCCCAATAGACCGGCGGCAGGATGCGTTCCTTCAGCAGCCACGCCAGCGATGACGGCCGTTTGCCGTCGATGAACCATTTCGGAAACGAAGGTGCCAGCTTGCCGCCGTAGGCAAATTCCGCCAGCACGATCTTGCCGCGCTCGACGGTGAGCGGGCAGGAGCCATAGCCGTCATAGCTGGCTAGGCGCGTGGACCCGCTCCGGGCGGCGAGCAGGTTGTGCGCGACCACCGGCGCTTGCTTGCGCGCGGCCGCGGCAGTCTTGGCATTGGTGGTGTTGGTGCAGTCGCCCAGTGCGAAAACGTTGGCGTACTTCTTGTGGCGCAGGCTCGATGGGTCCACGTCCACCCAGCCCGCACCGTCCGCCAGTGGGCTCACTCGGATGAAGTCCGGCGCCTTCTGAGGTGGCACGGCGTGCAGCAGGTCAAATGGACGGGTGATGCGCTCTTTGGTGCCGTCGGCGTTCGTGCGGACAAAGGTGGCTTCATGCGCTGCGCCATCGACGGCCACGAGCTGGTGGTTGAACTGCAGATCGATGCCGTAAGCCTTCACGTACTCCATGAGCGCAGGCACGTAGTCCGGCACGCCGAAGAGCACGCCTCCCGCGTTGCAGAACTCGATGTGGATGTTCTTGAGCACACCGTGCCGCTTCCAGCGATCGGCCGAGAGGTACATCGCCTTTTGCGGTGCACCCGCGCATTTGATGGGCATGGGCGGCTGCGTGAACAGGGCCTGGCCGCTCTTGAGGTTCTGTACCAGTTCCCAGGTGTAGGGCGCGAGGTCGTAGCGGTAGTTGGAGGTGACGCCGTTGCGGCCCAGTGTCTCCGGCAGGCCCTCGATGCCGTTCCAGTCGAGTTTCAGGCCCGGGCAGACCACGAGCTGCTGGTATTTGACGACGCGGCAGCCGTCGAGCACCACGGCGTTGCGCTCGGGCTCGAACGCGGCGACGGCCATCTTGATCCACTTGACGCCGCGCGGCAGCACGCTCGCCATCGTGCGCGCCGTGTGCGCAGGTGGAAAGATGCCCGCGCCCACCATCGTCCACCCCGGCTGGTAGTAGTGCACGTCCGCCGGGTCGATGATGGCGATGTCCGCGTCCGGCTTGCGCGCGAGCAGACTGGACGCCACCGCGATGCCCGCCGCGCCCGCGCCGACGATCACGATGTCATGCGTGGCGTCCACGACCTCGGTGGGTGTGCGACCGCCGTTGGCGATGCGCCGGGCCACGCCGGAAAGCTCGTAGCCGGCACCGCGTGCGGCTTCGAGGATGGAGGCCAGCGGCTGGCGCTGTGCTTGGCTCAGCGCCCACAGCGTGGCCGAGCGCGTGCCGGTGCGGCAGTAGGCGAACACCGGGCCAGGCAGTTGCGTCATCAGCGTCCCGAAGGCCTGGGCCTGCTGGTCGGTCACTTTGCCGGACTCGACCGGCAGGTAGGTCGTCGCCATACCCAGTGCCTGCGCGGCTTGCTCGATTTCGCTGAAGCCGGGTTGGTCGCCCGCTTCTCCATCGGGCCGGTTGCAAACCACCGCGCGGTAGCCGGCTTCGGCGATGGCCTTCAGGTCAGTAGCAGCGATCTGGCCGCTGACGGCCAGTCCCTGATCCAAGGCTTTGATGTCCATGAGGTCTCCTGCCCGAAAATTGTCCTTTCAGCCGGTCGGTGCCGCTCTCAGAGGGCATCGATGGGAATCTTGAGGTAGTGGACGCCGTTGGATTCGGCGGGCGGCAACTCGCCGGCCCGCATGTTCACCTGTACGGAGGGCAGCAGCAGCACGGGCATCGCCAGCGTGGCGTCGCGCTGCTCGCGCGTGGCCGCGAAGTCATCCTCGCTGATGCCGTCGCGCACATGGATGTTGTGCGCCCGCTCCTCGGCCACGGTGGTTTTCCATTGAAGCTCGCGTCCCCCGGGGCGGTAGTCGTGGCACATGTAGAGCACGGTCTCAGGCGGCAGCGAGAGCACGCGGCCGATCGAGCGAAACAGCGTGCGTGCGTCGCCACCCGGAAAGTCGCAGCGCGCCGTGCCATAGTCGGGCATGAACAGCGTGTCTCCCACGAAGGCCGCGGCAGGCGCGTCAGATGTGGTGTTGTCCTCGACCACATAGGTCATGCACGCAGGCGTATGACCGGGGGTGTGCATGGCCCGCACCTGCAGCGTTCCGAGCATGAAGGTCTCGCCGTCGTCGAACAGACGGTCGAACTGCCGGCCGTCACGCGCGAACGCCGGCTCCGCGTTGAAGAGCTGGCCGAACACCTGCTGTACGGTACGGATGTTCGCCCCGATGCCGGTGTGGCCGCCCACGAGCGACTGGAGATACGGCGCGGCACTCAGGTGATCGGCGTGCACATGCGTCTCCAGAATCCACTGGACGCGCGCGCCCAGTTCCCGCACGCGCTCGGCCATGCGGTCCGCACCGGCGCGCGAGGTGCGGCCGGATTTGGGATCGTAGCCGAGCACACTGTCGATGATGGCGCACTGACCGCTGTTCGTGTCGAGCACGATGTAGCTGAAGGTGCTGCTGTCCTCGTCAAAGAAGGGTTCGATTTTCACGGTGCCTTTGCCTCGCTGACGTATGACCCGTCTGTTGTCGCCCATGCTCCTTTGATCGGATGTTTTCTGGGGCGTTCTCAAATGTCAGATGGTGTCCGGGCCGAATTAACTCAAAATTAAAAATCTGTCGTCGCATGTTCCTGCCGGCCGGCTGCCGGGTGAAGGAATCGCTTCCCCGCCCGTTGACTCAGCCGGGCAGCGCGCGGCGGTTCCAGGGCATGCGCATCAGCACGCGCGCGAGCCCACAGAACCCCGAGACACCGGCGAAGACCAGCCCCGCGCCCACGAAGCCCGAAAGCACATGGAACCATGGCGAGACCGTGGCACCCAGCACTGCACCGAGCACGATCAAGGACCCCGCAACAATCTGCACCTGCCGTTGCAGTTCCAGGGGTTGAGAGGCATCGGCCACGACGGGCAGGCCGGCTTTCTTCCATGCGTCCAGGCCGCCTTCGAGCACGTAGGCGTCACAGGCCGTGCACGCACCCAGCGTCGGGGCGTTCACCCGCGTCCGGTTGCCCGAGCGGCAGTGGAAGATGATTGCCGAAGCGCCGTCGAGCGGCAGGCCGCCACTTCGCAGGCGGTCCATCGGCACATGGCGTGCCTGTGCGATGCGCTCACGGGCATGTTCGTCCGCCGCACGGATGTCCACCAGGACGGCACCCTGGTTCACGAGTTCGCTGGCGGCTTGGGGCGAGATGGATTTCAGGGACATGGCAAGGGCCTCCTAGGGCGGATCATGGACAAAAGATGGCCTTGAGCGTGGCGATGAGCTTGGCCACGTCCGGATTGTCGATACGGTAGTGCAGGGTCTGCGACTCGCGCCGGTAGGTCACCAGGCCTTCCTCGCGCATCTTGGCCAGATGCTGGGACAAGGCGGACTGGCTCAGCGCCACGTTTTCGTGCAGGGCGCCGACGGTCATCTCGCCATGCTCGATCAGCAGGCACAGAACGAGCAGGCGATGCTCATTGCCGACTGCCCGCAGCATGGCCGCAGCCTTGGCCGCGCCGTCCTGTAGAAACGACTGGTCTTTCTTGTCAACCATCATGGCAGCTTGTATTTCATGTTTATCTAATTTAGCATAAACTAATAAAAGATCAAGGAAATTCCTCCAAGGCAGGGAGTGCTGCAGGTCTTCCGGCCGGTGTTCCCATGCTGCGGTATGGGTTCACCTGACACCTCATTCCTGATTTCTTCATGACGCCACCTGCTTCGCTGCCACCGCCAATTGCGACAGACGCTCGACGCAATGTAGGACTGCTGATGGCCGCCCAATCACTGGGCGGCGCCGCGCCACCCATCATCATTTCGCTGGGCGGCATCGTGGGCCAGATGCTGGCCAGCAACCCTTCGCTGGCCACACTGCCGGTCAGCCTCTACAACCTGGGGCTGGCGCTGTCGACCATCCCCGCGGCCCTGCTGATGCGTCGTCTCGGCCGGCGCGCGGCTTATGCGTTGGGGGCGCTGCTGGGTTCGGTGTCCGGACTCATCGCCGCATTGGGCGTCCTGTGGGGCAGCTTCGAGACCTTCTGCATGGGCACGGCGATGGCCGGCTTCTACGGCGCGTGCGTGCAGAGCTACCGCTTCGCGGCCAGCGATGCGGTGCCGCCGCCGCAGCGCGCCACCGTCATCTCGCGCATCATGATCGGCGGCCTGATCGCCGCGGTCATCGGCCCGCAGGTCGTCATCTGGACGCGCGACGCCTGGCCCATGGCGCCGTTTGCTGGCAGCTTCCTCGGGCAGGCAGGCTTGGCGCTGTTGGCCTTGCCGCTGCTGCTGATGCTGCGCATGCCGCCGCCCCAGGCAGCGGCCGTCGTGGGCGCGGCGCGCCCGCTGGCGGTGATCGCGCGCAGCCCAGGCTTCGTCGTGGCCGTCACGGCGGGCATCGTGTCCTACGGTTTGATGGCTTTCATCATGACCGCCGCGCCGATGGCCATGGTGGGTTGCGGCCACACCGTGGGCGAGGCCGCGCTGGGCATCCAGTGGCACGTGCTGGCCATGTTCGCGCCGAGTTTCGTCACCGGCCACCTGATCGCGCGTTTCGGCAAGATCGCGATCACGGCGTGCGGACTGGTGTTGATCGGGACCTCCGGCCTGCTGGCCCTGGCCGGGCTCGAACTTCTGCACTTCTGGGGCTCGCTGATCCTGCTGGGCGTGGGCTGGAATTTCGGCTTCATCGGTGCCACGGCGCTGGTGACCGACTGCTACGCCGCGCCCGAGCGCGCCAAGGTGCAGGCACTCAACGACTTCCTGGTGTTCGGCACCGTGGCCGCCGCCTCTTTCGGGTCGGGCCGGCTGCTGAACAGCTCGGGCTGGGAAACCATCAACGGACTGATGCTGCCGCTCATCGCGCTCGTGCTGGCCCTGCTGGGTTGGCTGGCTTGGCGCAACCGCCAGCAGTCGGCGGCAGCCGCCGCGCCATGAAGCCGTCTGGGTCCGGTCGAGCGTGCGGGTCAACCCCGTTTCATATTCGATGTTCCAAAACCATGAGGAGTTCGCGATGACGACAAGTTACCGGCAACTGACGCAGGACGTGGTGGCCAATCTGGCGCCTCTGCACAAGGGAGTGCCGCAGGTCATGAAGAGTTTTGGTGAGATGGGCAAGGCAGCCATCGCCGACGGCGCACTCGACGCCAAGACGAAAGAGCTGATCGCGTTGGCGATCGGCGTGGCCGCACGGTGCGATGGCTGCATCGGCTTTCATGTCAAGGCATTGGTCAGGCTCGGCGCGACGGCTGCGGAGGTCCATGAGGCCCTGGGCGTGGCCATCTATATGGGAGGGGGCCCGTCGGCGATGTACGCATCGAACGCGGTGGCCGCCTTCAACGAGTTCGCGGCGCTGTCCAGCAACCCGGGCGCGCCGGCCAGCGCCCCGTAGCCTGGGCCCGGACCGTCGTGCGGCGCCGCGGACCGCCTGCATCCGGTGCCAGAGCTTCGCTCCCTCCAACTTGCATCCCCGCAACCACTGTTTACCACAAAGGCCTAACCATGCAGACCACCGACTTCGTTGCGACAGTTTTTGATGGGAGAAGCAATCCCAACAAGGTGACCGTGACCTTTACCATGGCACTCAACGCGCTGCTCAAGGGACATACGGCGACCATCGTCCTGATGGTGGAAGCCGTGGAGCTGGGAAAACCCGGCGCGGCCATTGGGTTGGACATCGGCAAGCCTTTCGAACCCGTTGCCGATCTGCTGGAGAAGTTCTTGGAGAAGGGAGGTCGCATTGCCATTTGCGGCTCTTGCATGATCCACAACGGCATGACCGCCGCGCAGATGGACCCGCGCTTTAGCGTCATCAATGCAGCCGATGTGGTGGAGTTGCTGATGGGCGCCAGGGGGTCCTTGCAAGTCACCTGAGCCCAACCATGACACGATCAAGCGTCGCTGGCTGAGGCCTGTGGCGCGCGTCTTGGAGATCAAGCATTCAGTTGTACCTTGTGCGCCTTCTTGTTCACGAACTCGCCCAGGCGCTCCTGCACATCGTCACCTTGCTGGATCATGGCCATCACCAGCCCCTCGGTGAAGAGCCCGTCCGTGGCCGACATGTCGGCGATGCGGCTGATGGCGCTGACGATGGCGTAGTTGGAAAGCGGCGCATTGCCCGCGATCTTCTTTGCCAGAGTCAGGGCCAACTCCGGTGCGGGCGTGTCGCCTTTCGCGGTGTCGCAAACGTAGTGGGCCAACCCCAGTTCGCGGCCTTCCTGCGCATCGAGGACCCGTCCGGTGAGCATCATCTCCACCATGCGCGGCGCGGAAATGATCCGCGCAGTGCGCACCGTCGCGCCGCCGCCCGTAAAGATGCCCCGCGTGCCCTCGGGCAGCGCAAAGAAGGTGCGGCTGTCGGCAACGCGCACGTGCGCTGCGCTGGCCAGTTCCAGACCGCCGCCCACGACCGCGCCCTGCAGGCAGGCGATCACGGGAATGCCGCCATGCTGGATCTTGTCGAACGCGCGGTGCCAGCCCTGGCAGACGCGCATGAACTCGACGCCGCTGCGCGCCTTGTCGTGGTGCTCCTTGAGGTCCAGGCCGGCACAGAAGTGATCGCCCTTGGCCGTTAAGAGGATGGTCCGGATGTGGCTGGGCACCGCCGAGAAATAGGCGTCGATAGCGGCGATGGCATCCTCGTTGAGCGCGTTGCGCTTGTGCGCCATGTTGAGCGTGACGATGCCGATGTTGCCTTGTTCGGAGGTCAGCAGAATGGGGTCGGACATGAAGTTTTCCTGGCACTGGGTCATGAACATGGTGGGCTGTGGCGGGCAGGTCGACGTGCTCGGTCCGGCGGGCATCGGCCGCCGCTGTGACGGCATGGCCCGCGCCGAAGCGGGCCATGCCGTTCAAGGCCGAGGCTCCATGCCAATGTCGCCATTCATGGGCATTGAGCTTGGCCTGGGCGCGAAATGGCGGATAGACCCCTGGAGTCGCGGTCAAGCCTCACAGTCGATACTATTAAGGGGCGTTTATCTTTTCCATGCCCGTAGATTACCCACCAGGGATGCTGGGCTCAATTGCCAATAGCGTCGTGAAGTTTGCAAAAACTGACAATCTCGTCCGGCCGCCAAGAGGGCTTCCTGCGAGCCCAAAGGCTGTCGCGGCGGCCACGGTCTCATGCGACCTGGTGGAGGATCTGCTGCGCAGCCTGCGCTCGCTGTGCTCGGACCAGGCCCTGGATCGCTGCCTGCAGCAGGCCGGCATCGTGAAGGCATTTATCAACCACCCCGGCTCGCGTCTCACGCACGATCAACTGGTCGGGCTGTACCGGCGAAGCGCCGCCACCACCGGCGATGAAATGATGGGGCTGTGGAGCCGGCCCATACGGACCGGCGCTTTGAAGTACATCGTCCGAGCGGTCATGGACGCGCCAAGCATCGAGGTAGCGCTGTATCGCTTCACGCAGGTCTGGAACCTGCTGCTGGACGACTACAGGCTGAGTCTCACGAAGGCAGACGCCTCCTTGCGCTTGGACCTTGTCCCGCGGTCTTCCAACACGGGGGTGAACCGATTCGGGCACGCACTGATGCTGAAGCTGACGCACGGCATCGTGTCATGGCTCGCCGGCCGAGAGGTCTCGGTGCGCACTGTGGGCTTCGCTTTTCCACGCCCGTCCTTTGCTGCCGACTACTCGATCCTGTTCCCGGCCCCGATCGATTTCTGCGAACCTTACTCTCAGGTCACCTTTCACGCCGAACTCGGAAAGGTCCAGCCGGAACGCAGCGCGTCCGACGCGCGCAGCTTCCTGGAGCAGGCGCCGCGCGACTGGATTTTCACCTCCTACCACGAGCACGCCCTGCGGCTGAAGGTGCGCGAGTTGCTGCATATGGATCTCGGACGGACGCTGGATGATGTTTCCAGCCGGCTGCACATGTCCTCGCGGACACTGATACGCAAGCTGCAGCAGGAAGGGCTGTCGTTCCAGGGCATCAAGGATGAGTTGCGCAGGGATCTGGCCATTCTCCACCTTGTGCGCAACGACGGCTCACTGGAGGAGATATCCGATGCTTTGGGCTTCAGTGCCCCCGCCGTCTTCCATCGCGCGTTCCGCCACTGGACAGGTATGACCCCCGGACGATACCGAGCGGCGCAGCAAGGCATTTCCCAAGTGGTTACGCTCTGACCTGTGCACCGAAAAGCGGGCATCCGGACCTCGCCACTGGATATCCTCATTTCGCAGCCAGCGAGGCCTCACGCCCGGCCTCCTCGTTGGCGAGGCACAAGTAGGGGTTGTTGGGCGGCACTCGCTCGAACAACGCACCGGGCTGCGTTAGCAGGTAGCCGTGCAACTGCCGCGATTTGCGCGGCCCTGTGACGTGGCAAGTCCAGATGTTCAGGCCGCTGGCCTGCTTACGGTGCACGGCCAGCTTCTCGAAGCGTTTTTGTACCCACTGCCACGGCTCCAGTTTTTCCTGGCGAGCAATGGCTGCCAACTGCGGATGCTCTTGAGCGTAACGCTGGAACACGCCGGGACTGACCAGGTACGCGGTGTCGTCCACGGAGTGCACCAGCGCCTTTGCGTCGTTGATGATGAGCCGGCGGGAAGCGATGCCCTGTTTCAGCCACGCCATGAAGTGCTCGCCTGATGGCGGCGCTGCCGAGGATGTTGGCACTGGCACTGGCACTGGCACTGGCACTGGCGCCGGTGACGAAGGCGAAGGCGAAGGCGAAGGCGAAGGCGAAGGCGAAGGCGCGGCCAAGCTTGGTGCTTCGGGGCGCACGGTAGACGTCTCTTTGGGGAGCGCTTCCGCATCCTGCCGGGTCTCGGGCGAGCCTCCCATACCCACCATCGACAGCATGTCCTCCATGACGTCGGGCACGACCTGGGCCTTCAATGGAGGCGCCGAGAGGGGGCCACCGCTTTCCCATGGCGGAACCGACGGGCCGTCCGAGTTGGACTGCGGCCCCTCCGTCGTGCGGGTGGCGGAAACATCGGCCTCCTTACCCGTGGACGCTGCGTCGATCGCCACTGTGCCGGTAAATGGTACCGGCCGCTGCCCCGGCTCCCAGATCAGCGCGGGTGCGAGGCGCAACAGGGTGAACGAGTGGGACCAGCCGGTGGCGCTGGTCACGGTTGCGCGCCAGACTGCCTTGCCGTCGTATGACGGCTGCAATATGCCGTGGTCCTGCAGCACATTGAAGACGGCGGTGTTGTTGGCCGGGATGCCGTCGATGCCCTGGGACAGCAGGTGCGCACGCAGCTTGTCCGAGACCGTCTTGCTCACCAGCCACAAGGCATCCTCGGTGAGCCAGCCGTCTGAGGCCTCGGGCTGGTTCAGCTTCAACTCTTCCTTGAGCAGGTAACGCAATCCGTCGAGCAGTTTGCGTTGCAGCGCGTGCTTCGGTGCGGCCATGGCGCGCGCCGGGTCACCGCCCAGTTCCTGGGCCACCGAGGCGCGGTCGGCCTGCACGACAAGTTCGCCCAGCACACCCGCGTGCTCGTACTGGCCGGCCAGGACATAGAGTAGCGGTGCCCACAGGTCGGGATAGCCACTGAGCCAGTCCAGGGCATCACGGTCGAGCAGTTGGCGGTAGAGCAAACTTGTCGCGGCACTGTGCAGGCGGTATTCGCGGTCGTCGCGGTAGCGGAAGCGGTACGGCTGGTGCAACGGGCCATGCCACGGGTGCCAAGTGCTGCCGTCGGCAAGCTCGACGTGCAGATCGACGGCGATCTTGCCGATGTCATGGAGCAGCGCGGCATAGGCAACGGCGGCGGTCCAGGCCTCGGACTGTGCGGCCTGGTCCTCGGGACTGGCGCCGATGGGCAGCAGATGGGACTGGCGCAGCTTGAGCGCATAAGCAACGATTTCGAGGCCGTGGTCCAGCATGCCGCCCGGATAGGCATGGTGATGCGCCTCGGAGGCCGGGAAGGCCTGGACCAACTCGGCGTAGCGTTCCAGGGGCGCGCGGTACAGGGTGGCGAATTGCCTGCGTGAGAGCGAGGTGCGCTGCCAGATGTGCTCCAGCAGTTTCTGCCGGCGCGGGGTGGCCAGCATCGATGCGGCAGACTCGGGCCGCAGCAGCCCTTTCGGGAGGACGGTGGCGGGTGGTGGCGTGGGCGCGGCAGCGACCGGGGGCCGTTTTCGCTGGAACAGGGAGAGCATGCGGGTGTCCTCTGGGGGGCCGGCCGGGAGGCCTTTTCGCCTTTTCGAGGTAGGGCCTTTCCCCTTGCACCCCATTCCCTTGCCGTTTCGGCCCTTTGGCCTTTAACCGTTTCGGTATAGCGGGACATGGGGTGCGGCTCCAGCGTCAATGGGGAACCCGCTGGAATGGATTGGACAGCGAGCCGGTGCCGGTCGCGGCTCTATGCTGCCTGGACGCCACTTCCGCCAGGCAGGTGCGTAAGGCGACAAAGTTGACAAACGCGACAAGGGAGACTAGAGTGAATCCTGTCTCAAACCTGCCTGGGAGATCACCATGCCCAATGCCATTGAATTCATTGCCGACCATCTGCCGCGCGTCACGGTGGAGGATGTGCGCCGCTTCGCGGATACCGTCGAAATCCGGGATGCCACGGCTTTCGCGGCCGAGTTGCAGGCGTTCGTCCACGAGCGTGTGGAGGCGGTGAAGCTGCCCGCCAGCCTGGAAGCGGAGACGGTGCAAGAGGCCCTGGCACGCAAAGCGGGCGCGCTGCGCGCCGAGACGCGCTGGGCGCCGAGTGAAACCGACGTCCAGCGTGGCCGCGGCGCGCTGCTGGAAACCTTCAACCAGCCGCACAACCTGGCGATCCCCGAGTACGCCAAGCTGGCGGACAAGTCGCGCCAGCAGATCTACAAGGACATCCTCGCGCGCCGGCTGCTGGCGCTGAATGTGGGGCCGCGCGGCCAGAAGCTGCCCGACTGGCAGCTCGACCCGGTGAAGCAGCAGTTGACCCAAACCGTGCTTCAGGAGGTCGAGGGCATCGACCACTGGACGATCTACCGCGCGCTGTCCGAACCGCTCGAAGGTTTGGGCGGACGCTCGCCGGTGGATACGGTGACGCATGGCACGATCGATGACGTGGCCGAAGCGGTGTTCAACGTGCTGGGCGTCCAGGTGCATTGAGGCAAGACTGCCATGAGCCGCGAACTGCCCTTGTTCCTGATCGATGCGGGTGAACTGCTCCAGCATGTGAGCCGCGTCGTCTATCGGGGCAGCCCGCTGTACTATGGCCGCAGCGGCACCAATCGCTACGACGACCCGGCGCGGACCTACGGCGTGCTCTACCTGGGCCGCGACCTGCCCACGGCGCTGATGGAGTCGGTGTTTCACAAGCACCAGTGGCTGGCGGATGAAAAGCGCTCGATCGCGCTGAAGGAAGTCGAGAGCCGGCTCTTGCGCGCCGTGGGCGTCCTGGACGACGTGCGGCTGGCCGATCTCACGGCCGAGGGTGTCATGGCGGGTTACTTCGGCCTGAACCTGGAACAGTTGGCCAGCCGCGACTACACGCACACGCAGCAGGTGTCCGCCCAGGTGCATGCGATGCTCGGAGACGACGGCCAGCCGCTGTTCGACGGGGTGCTCTATCCGTCGCGCAACAACTATCCCGCCAAGAGCATCGCCCTGTTCGAGCGTGCGGCAGCAAAGGTTGGCGTTGTCGATGACATCGACCTGGTGGACCATGTGGACTGGCCGCGCTTCGTTGCCACGTATCGCGTCGGCGTGGAACCCGACCCCGGCCCGGTGGAACCGGATGACGAAGCGTCCTGAAGCAGCAAGAGAGCACATTGAAGCCCCAAACAGAATGAAATGGACCAAACTGGAATAGGCCTCTGTAGCAGGAGACGACCATGAACACCACGACCCGCATCAGCACTGCAGAACGCCTCGGCCGCACCTTTGGCCGCGGATGGCGCGCCTACGCGCGCGGCGAACGTCGGGCGTCGAACTGGTTGGTGTCCAAGGGGGTGCCGGCGGCCATTGCCACCGCGCTCGTGCGGGTGGTCAAGCTGGTTGCGCTCGGGATTCTGGTGTACACCACCTTCTGGCTGGCCCTGCTGCTGGTGTGCGTCATGGTCGTTGCCTGGATGGCCCGTAACGCCGACTTGGGCGAAGGGTTGCCCGAGCCAGAGTGGCGAAACGGACCAGCAGGATTCGGCCTATACACCTATGACGGTTTTCGCATTGATCCTCATGTCGAGGACGACTAGCAGTCATCACTTCTTCGAAACTGCATTGATCGCAATGCTTCCGCCCCTCCCGCCAGCAGCCTTGGCATCTCCGGTGGCACCAGCGAGGCCTTGGAGCACGTTGCCGGCGCGAACGCCCGCCCAAGCCAGGGCCATGATCCAGAACGTGGGCAGTACGATGAACATCGTGCCCGTGACGAACATCAGGAGCATGTCGCCGAAAGCGTTGTTCAGGCCCACCAGCGGGTCGAAGTTGGTATGCGGCCGGTTCCAGCCGAAGCCCCAGCCATAAAGCGCATCCAGGATCGTTGAATCGATCCAGCGCGCAAGCTGAAACCAGAAGTCCGTGAAAAACAGCGCAAACTGCACGACGCTGACCGTGACGACCGTCTTCAGGTCATAGGTGCCCACGACCAACACGAGAGGAATGCAGATGACCAGCGCCATTTTTAGCAATGCAAGCACCATGGGCAGGGCCTGCCTCGCGACGTCCATGGCTGGAAATGCAGCAATCGCGCCGACTGCCATCCCAACATCGCCCGTGGCCCGCGTCACGATGTTTGGCAAGGTCTTGTCGATCTGGCCACCGTAGTCCGTATAGACGCTGCCTTGGTTCAACTTCTGCTGCCGCGGTGACGCGATCGTGCGGATCACCGAATCGTCCACCTCGGCCCGGCTCAGGAAGCCAGCCCAGCCCGCCAGGCGATTGAGCAGGCTCGGGTCCACCTGACCCAGCAAGCGTGCCCGCAAGCCATTGCTCCCATCGCTCCACCACTGGCGGCAGGTAGGGTAGCCGCCACCGCTGGCCACCTGCGCAAGCCCTGCGTCGCGGGTGCTGTCATAGGGCCAGTCCTCGCGCGGGGTGCTGGAACGGTATGTGTCGTAGTAGCCGTTCGTGTCCGTGAAGAAGCGTGAGCCGATCCAGGTCACGTCGTGCATCTGCTGCTCATCGAGTTGAGGCCGCTGCATGAACAATTTCGCCCGCGCAGCCCCATAGCAATCCCGCGAGAAATCCGCTACTTCCTGAGCCAACACTGGGTCGTCAATGCGAGTCGCGTCGATCTCCATGCGCATCTGCCGCAGGTCCGTGCCGCACGGGATTGCCGCCACCGAAGCGCCGGTGACGGCGCGCGAGAGCGTGTGCATGAACGCCCACCACACCGGCACCTTCGCCGACTGGTTGTTGATGGTGCTGAAAGATTGCGACCAGCCGGTATTCGAGGGCTGCGGCACACTGACCTGGCACTGGGCCGAGCGTGAGCTGTCGTACTGGATGGTGTTGAGGTCCACGTCGATGAACGGGATGCCCGCGAACATCACCACCACGATGGCGACGAAGACCCGGTTCTCGATGCGGGCGGCGCTCAGCACGCCTTTATTGCCCTCGTCGGCGCCTTCTGCACGGGCCTTCAACCACTCCTGCACGATGATCGCCACGAAAGGCAGCGCGAAGACGCCGCTGGACACCAGCACGGCCCAGATGCCGTTGTTGACGATCCAGGACACCAGCGTCAGGTAGTACTCCAGGTAGTCGGTCGTGAACAGCGTCATGGCGCCATCTCCCCTCAACCCGCCTGCATCAGCAGGCTGGCTTCCAGCGCCACGATGGCGACGACGCCCGCGATCTCGGTGCGCACCAGGCGGCGCCGCGCCTGGGCGTCGTCCTCACGTACCAGCAGCCGGCGGCGCATCCAGATCCACCCGTACACCGTCGCCCCGTATAGACACAGCCGCCACACGAAGAAGTAACCCGCGGCGGCGGCGAGCCACCGCTCCCAGCCGGCCACGCTGCCGACCAAGTAGATGCCGGCGATGTTGGCCGCGACCGCGGCGGCAACGATCAGCACCGTCCACAGCAGCGCCTTCGCCGCACGCCGGCTGAACAGCCAGCGCAAGGGGCGCCAGGTCATGCGCGCCGCGCTCATGGCCTGGCTCCTGGATTGCCCTTCTGCAACTGGTCGAGGCGGTCGGGCACCGGATCGCCCTCATAGATGCCGCGCGAGCCTGCCGCGCGCGTGCCATGGCGCTGGATGATCGCCATCGGCGAGTTGTTCGCCAGCTCGCGCCGCAGTTCAAGTTCGGTCTTGAGGTTGCGGATCTCCCGGTCGAGCGTGTCGCTCTCGTGGTTCACGGCCTCGACCGCCAACTCGTTGGCTGCCACGTTGGGCTCTTTCTTGCCGGTGAGCAGCGTGCGCTGGAGCAGCAGCGCCTTCTCCAGCACCGACGACAGCGCCACCTCGGACGCGAGGCGCCGCGCCAGCAGGTCCTGGTCGGGCTCATCGCGCAGCGCCTCGATCACGCCGCGCGTGATCGGCAGCGACGTGCTGCCAGCCTCGCGCAGGTTCTCAAAGGTGGTATTGCGCGTGCCGGAAACCAGCTCCTGAAGGACCTCCAGCTTCGCCTCGTACTCTTCCTGGATCAGCGGCGTCAGCCCGACGCCGGGCACCGTCTCGGTCTTGGTGCAGGAGTCGCACGTGCGCTGCACCTGCTCTCCGAGGACCCGCGTGGCCCATTCGGTCGCCTGCTGCGGCGACGTCCAGGTCTGGCAGGACAGGCTCGCGCAACTGGTGGACGCGATGGAGGAGGTGTCCGTCACGCCGCGACCGTTGACCAGGTTGTAGCCCGCGCGAGTGACGTCGCCGACCACCCGGATGGCGGACTGGCCCGCGCCACCGGCATTGCTGCCGCCCACCCAGGGAACGCCGTCGTTGCCGCGGCGCGTCTCGGCCTGCTCGACGGCCGACACGGCATCGTTGCTGCCAACCGCGTCACGCAAGGCCATGCCTTCGGCCATTTGGCTCCAGCCAAGCTGGCCACCCGCCGTCTCGGCCATCTTCTCCGCCATGGCGCGGCACGTCAGCTTGGAGCGGTCGAAGTCCAGCCGCGCCTGCAGCACGCCGTTGGTCAGCAGGTTGTACAGGCCCGGATCGGCGCGCTGAATGATCAGCGCCGGCAGCGATGCAACCGCGCTGGTCGCGCTCTGGATCACGTTGCTCATGATCTGCTGAAAGCCGTTCGTGATGCCGTTGAGCTGATTGCGCAGCGTGGTCTGGATGCTCATATCGCCGCAGATCAGGTTGCTGTTCCACCCCACGCCGACCCCGATGGAGCGCATGCCGGCCGCGCGGCCCATGGACACCGCACTGCCACCGCCGATCGAGTACATGACGTCATCGCCGAGGACGGGGCCGCTGTTCTGGTATCCGACCTGCGCCCACGCCAGGCCGCAGACTAGAGCGAGCGTGCCGGCCAGCGCCGTCGGGCGCAGCAGGCGGTACGCCTTGGCGGAAAGGTTGATCGGTTCAGGACGCTTCATCGTGGCACCTCAGAGGAAATCGACGCTGCCCAGGAACACCTGCCCGCGGCGTTCGCAGCACGCATAGGGACGCCACAGCGCCCAGGCGTAGTCGCCTTGCTGGGCCTGGGTCAGCGTGCCGCTGTGCGGGAACACCACGCAGGTGTTGGACAGGCGCGGCGTCAGCTCCTGCCACTTGCCCGTAGAGGCATCACCCTCCATCAGCGCGCCGGCCGGCCAGTAGCCGTCGCGGGCGTTGGCAAGCAGCGGCTGGTACACGTGGATCTGCCCGCGGCGCGTGACGACATCGCCCGCGCGCTGGGCCACCACTGCCCCGGATTTGTGGTCGTCGGTCTGGTGCAGGAAGCCGCCGCGCGGATAGACGTTGCCCCAGAGATTCATCGTGGTGCGCGCACCGACCTCGCGCATGCCCGGAATCAACGCCTCCGGGTAGGCCATTTCAGGCACGTTGTAGCGCCAGGCCAGCGTGTCCAGGGTGCTGAGCAGATACGGCATGAAGGCCGTGCCCGCGCCCTGGCAGAAATAGCCCGACGACGACGCGAACTGGTTGAACACCTCCCCGCCAGGATGGCCGATGACATCGCTGTTCTTGAATTTGGCGAGGTTGTTTTCGTGGTCTTCGTTCGTGGTCCCATCCCCACCTGCCTGTGCGGATGGGTTGGGCGTGCTCATCGCCTGCACCTCGACCCAGGGGTTCTCTCCGGTGTTGCTGTAGCTGGAGACGACCGCATCGGGCACGTAGTGCCGGACCTTGGTGGATGTGCGCACCGTGCAGCCCGTCCAGGTGCAGTAGAGCCAGTAGCAGATGCCCACCACCCGGTACTCCAGGCAGTCCGGCGACATGACGGAGGACACGATGGTGGCGGTGTTCAAGGCGTAGCTGCCCGTGGCGCTGATCAGCAGCAGCGAGGCCACGGCGACGCGCAGGCGGCGCAGCAGGTCGAATGGGCGATGGGTCACGGCTGCGTCCTCCGGTGTTGCTCGATGCGCGCGACGGCCCGGGCCACGTCCGGCTCGCCATAGACCACAAAGCGTTGATCCACCACGACGGCCGGGATGGTCGTGACACCCAAACTCCATGCGTCGGTGACGCCCTGGTAGGCGGTGCCGATGCGGCGCTGAAGATCGGTGCCGCCTTGCTTCAGGCGTTGCCGGACGATGGCTGCTGCCCGCTCAGGGTCGGCTGGAAGATTCGCGGAAAGCTCGGCCTCGATCCGGGGCGTTTCGCCCAACTCGATCAGTCGCTCGCCGCCCATGGTCTTGACCGGGTGGCGGCTGTCGGTGACGACCACCACGTCGGCGGCGAAGGTGGCCGGGCTGAACACCGCCAGAGACGTCGGCAGCGCCACGGCCAGGCCAAGGGTTCGCCAGCCTGGTGCGAACCGGGTAAAAGCTGCTGGCATGTCATGTGCCCCGGAAGTTGATCAGGGCCATAGTCAAACGCCGAACCCCAGGCGGCCCCAACAAACAATGCGCATCGCGGCCACCCCGCATACCTGCTTGCGTCGCCGCAAAGAAAAAAGCGGAGGCCGAAGCCTCCGCGCTGATCAACGAAGCAGTGCAACCCTTACAGCAGGCCGGACTCCGCAAAGGAGAACGGGGCACCCTGGCCGACGATGATGTGGTCCAGTACCCGCACATCGATGAGCGCCAGCGCGGCCTGCAGTTGCTGGGTCAGCATGCGATCCGCGCTCGACGGCTCGGAAATGCCCGAGGGGTGCTGGTGCGCGAAGACCACCGCGGCGGCCTTCAACTCCAGCACACGCTGCACGACGACACGCGGATAGACCGAAGTCGAGTTGATCGTGCCCCTGAACAACGGCTCGTAGGCCAGCACCTGGTGCATGCTGTCCAGGAACACCGCGGCGAATATCTCATTGGGCTCGGCGACCAGCTTCACGCGCAGGTAGTCGCGCACGGCCGTGGGGTCGAGGAGTTTCGCACCCGCTTTGAAAACCCGCTTCTCCAGCAGTGCAATGGCTTGCTGGATGATCCAGTCCTCGTGTTGGGCAGCGATGGCGGAAAGCGACTCCAGGCAGGAGTCATTGACGACGAAAGACATGGCGAACCTCCAGACGGTGAGATCGGAGGGCGCGCGCCCTGGGAGGGCAAGCCCTCCTGGGGAACGAACAAGGTGCATCCATCACCGCGGCAGCGGTGATCGTTCGCGGCCAGGATGCGAGGCGAACGGGTTTCGGTCAGCGCAGTGGACTGCGCCGTAGCCTTGAAGACCGGGGCTACCTGGGCATGTCGCCGACGACGTCGGCAGGCATTTCCGATGTAGTAGGTGTGGCGGCGGGATCGCCGGCCGCGAGCATGTCCATGGCCGACAGCAAGGCATCGCCCTCGATCGGACCCTGCAGTAGGATCGCCTTGCCGGTTTCGCGATCGTGCAGCCGCAGCGACGGCGTGGCGGTCACGCCGCTGCTCGTGGCTTCCGCCGTCTGGGTGCGGATCGGCGCCTCGGGCCGTTCGCTCGCCAGACACTGCTCGATGGCTGGCGTAAGGTCGGGGTACCGCAGGTCCTCGGGCAAGCCCTGGCCGTCGCTGCGCGTGTGGGCATAGACCCACTCGACAGCCTGCCAGAAGGCGGCATGGCCGCCAGATTCGCCGGCGCACTCCGCCAGGCCCGCTTCGGCAGACGCGGCCGGCTCATGCGCGGCCAACGGGAGGTGGTGCCATTGCAAGGCCACGTCCGCGTTGCCGGCCACCCAACGCTTGAGCACTGGGAAATAGGATCGGCAGAACGGGCATTCGAGGTCCGCGTAGAGCGTCAGCGTGAAACGCCCTTCCGGATTTCCCATCTGCCACGGAGGCCCGGCCACCTGCGTCACGCTGACCGGCGTTGAAGTCTGGGGAGTGGACTTGCCAGAATAGCGGGACACGAGCCAGATCAGCAGCAGCGCTACCAGCACGGCGGCCAACACCCAGGGCCAGCTGAGCCTCCAGCGCCGACGGCGGAACGCCTGTACCTGCATCGGAATGGATGGGCGTTTCTGTTCCATGGCGTTCTCCGGTGTACGGCAGATTCAGGGCAGGTCCAGGGTCGGCGACTCGATGCCACGTGCCCGGTCGATCTTCTCAGCCACCTTGAAGGCGGCATCCAGCTCGCTGACGCCGTGCTGCTGCATGAGCTGGTAGCGTTCTGCCTTCTCCTCGGGCTCGGTTTGCGCGAGCGCGAGGTATATACTTTTCTGCACTTCTCTC